>JACOVG010000022.1 GCA_016177405.1 Candidatus Omnitrophota bacterium
GCACCTCCCGAGGCTGCCCGGGCATGGTTCCCAGCGAGCCATCCTCCTTGGAGAGGGCAGCCGAGGGCAGAGTGAGAGCGCCACGCTGGGGCGCTCGAGCGATGCGCGCAGGGACACCCCGAACGGGGGTTCCGATACTCCGGGGCGGCCAGACCGTGAGGTGGTGGCTCGGGGTGCTGCGGGGTGGGGCTAGGGGGAGGAGCGCCAGGAGCGCAGCAGGAGATCGCGGATGGCCCGGCGGCGGTCGGCGCGGGAAAACAGCAGCACGACGGTCAGCGCCAGATACAGCCCGGCAAAGGCATACCGAACGGTGGGCGAAGGCATGGAAAGCTGGGTCCCGAAAAGAACCAACAACCCCACCGCCTCCCAGGCCGAGAAGCTGAAGTTGGCCAGCACCGACACCGCGAAAAGGGACTGGGCCGAGGTCAGGAAAATCTCCTCCACCTGGCGGCTGTCCAGGTGCATGACACCGATTCTTCCCGCCGACAAGCAATAGGCCAAGGGCAGCATCCCGATCAAGAGGGTCCACTGGTTCACCTTGGAGGAGACCAGCGTGCCCAGGGAGGCCCCGGCGCAGGCCCTCAAGGCAAAGAGGATCGCCACGATGAACTCCGGCGATTCCGAAGCCAAGGGGGCCAGCCACTGAACCAGGAGGAACTCCTCAATCCCCCAGGTCCGGCCGATGGTGAGAAGCCCCTCGGCAAAGGGCTCGGCCGCCAGGAAAATCCCCACCCCCGCCAGAACAAAGAGGGAGAACATCCACGCCCGCCGGACCGGCACCCGGAAGCCGGCCATCCATTCGGAGGGCCCGCCCAACTCCGGCTCCACATGCTTGGAGCGGCTGGCGCAGTACATGTAAATGGCAAACAGGGACAGGAAGAAGGCGGTGTCAAAGAGGGTGAGGGTCTTCTTCAGCGGAATCACAAAGGAATAGACCGTCGCCACAAAGAGGGCGGCGATCTCAATCCCCTGGGCGCTGTCGAGTTCGATCTGCTTCTTGCGGGTCGCCAGCCAATACGCGAAGAGAACCACCGGCCAGCCCACGCCGATCAGCAAGCGGTTCGAACCGGTCATGTTGGCGGTGGCGTAGGAGATGTAGGCCGGGTCCTTCCCCGCCATCCAAGCGAAGTAGATGTCCACCGCGTATTCCGGCAGGACGGCGATCAAAGCCAGGATCGCCAGCGCCAGGGCCTGCGGGATCTCCAGTTGGGCCAGCTCGGCCGCCCAGGAAAGCAGGAAGGCCGCCCCAAAGATTCCCAGCCCCGGCAGGAGGGCGTTCCAAGGAACCGGCAGCGCCAGGTCAAGGAAGCGGCAGGTGAGCCACTGCGCCACCAGCGCGCAGGCGGCCGCCACAAAGAACAGGTTCTTGAACGGCCTCGGAGCGGGGCTCACAGAGATCTCCCGGTCAACAGCTCATAGGCCTGGAGGTACTTGGCCGAGGTTTTCTCGACAATCTCATCCGGCAAGGCCGGCGCCGGGGGTTTCTTGTCCCAGGCCAACGATTCCAGGTAATCCCGGACGAATTGCTTGTCAAAGCTCATCTGGGGGCGGCCCGGGGCGTACTCTTCCATGGGCCAGAACCTGGAGGAGTCCGGGGTGAGGACCTCATCCACCAGCGTCACCTTTCCATTCAGAAGACCGAACTCAAACTTCGTGTCGGCGATCAAGATTCCCCGCGATCGAGCGTGGTCCCGCGCCAGGCTGTAGAGCCCCAGGCTTCTCTCCCGAAGCTGTCGGGTGAGATCCTGGCCTATCCTCTCGGCCATTTGGGCCTCCGAGATGTTGAGGTCGTGGCCTGTCTCCTCCTTGGTGGCCGGGGTGAAGATGGGCCGAGGCAGCTCGGCGGATTCCGCCAGCCCCTTGGGCAGAGCGACCCCGCAGACGGCCTGGGATTTTTGGTACTCCTTCCACCCCGAACCGGAGAGGTACCCCCGGACCACGCACTCGATGGGAACCACCTCGGCCTTGGCCGCCAGCGTGGAGCGGCCCTTTAAAATCTCCCGGTGGGGCTTGAGCTTGGGGTGGCGGCCGATCACCTCGTCGATGTCGGCCGTCACGAAGTGGGAGGCCGCGACATCCCGCGTCTTGGAAAACCAGAAGGCCGAAAGCTGGGTCAAGACCGTCCCCTTCATCGGGATGCCGGTGGGCAAAACCACGTCAAAGGCCGAGATCCGGTCGGTGGAAACCAGGAGGAGCTCCTGGCCCAGATCGTAGACGTCCCGGACCTTCCCTTTCTTGAAAAGGGGAATGCCCGGGAGATTCGTTCCCAAAACCGGTAAATCCGTCTTCACCGAGTCATCCTTCCGTGAACTGCCTGGGAGCGCACGCCTCGCACCGGCACAGGGAACGCAAGTACTCGAAAGAAAAGATGCCGGTCTTGTGGCCGTCACCGAACTGAATCGTCAGGGCGTAGCGCCCCACCGGCTGAATCGTGAAGGGCTTGACCGCCGCCAGGGGAAGGGAGCCAGGTTTCAAATTTGGCACCCCTTGCGGATTCTCTCGGCAGGCGGCGCAGGGACAGTGGGATCTCAAGCCGACCCACGCGTAAAGGCTCTCGTGGCCGTCCGCCCACCGGATCTTGAGACCCTCCTCCCCCATCCGCTCGATCCGCTCCGGATCGAAGGCTGTTTTGCCCATGCTATAATCTGGCCTGTGCCAACTCCTTGTGCCCTGGTGAAATCGGTTCGGGCCGCGGCGGGACTGTTCGAGGGTCCGCCCTGCTCCTTCCTCGCAATCCAAGGCGGCGACCGGGTCCCGTTTCTCCATCGAACGCTGACCCATGATATCAAAGGGCTTCAAGCGGGACAAGGAAGACCGGTTTGCCTCCTGGATCGCCAGGGAAAGATCCTTTTTGCCGCCTTCGCCTTCGCCGGCCCCGACGCCCTCTGGCTCACGCTGGCGCCCGAACAGCTCCGGATCGCCCAGGAGGGGCTTTCCCGCTATCTCGTCACCGAGGAGGCGCAAATCTCCGACGCGACCGCCAGCATCAGCGCCCTTTCCCTCCATGGGCCGGCTTCCGCTAAGATCCTTCAGGAAATCTGGCCGGAGCTTTCCCTTCCCTTGAAGAACCTGAACCACGCGCCGGGACCGCCAGGCAGCGCGCTTCTTCGGATCGTCCGCCAGAACCTCCTGGGACTGCCGGGCTTTACCCTCTGGGTCAGGCCCGAGGGCCGGCTCCATCTCATCCAGAGTCTCCTGGTCGCGGGCAAACCTTGGGGGATTGTTCGCGCGGACGAGGCCGCCTTCCACTCTCTAAGGATCGAGGCCGGCGTTCCCTGGCCCGGCGCCGAGATGAACGACACGGTGATCCTCAATGAGCTGGGCTCGGAGGATTACGTGAGCTTCGCGAAGGGCTGTTTCGTGGGTCAGGAGATCGTGGCCCGGATCAAATACCGGGCGCATCCCCCGCGCCTCTTGAGCGGATTTCTCCCGGAGGGTCAGGAGGTTCCGCCCGAAAGGAGTCGGATTCTAAAAGGTGAAGATTCCTCGTGGGTTGGAGTTGTCACTTCGGCCTGTTTGTCTCCAACGCTTGGGAAGGTCATCGCCCTGGGCTTCCTCAAGTTCGGCGAAGAGGGACCTTTCTTCGTCAAGGCACCCCAAGGGCTGATTCCCGCCGTCAAGACGCCCCTGCCCTTCGTAATTCCCTAAAGCTAGCGCGACCGCGTAACTCCCATCCGGGGGCAGAACCGCTCCACCGGACAGCGGCTGCACCAGGGAGAGGTGGGGTGGCAAAGGGTCTGGCCGAAGGCCACCAGCAGGTCGTTGTACTCGATCCAATACCGCTTGGGAAGCTTCTTCCGGAGCGCCATTTCGGTTTCCAGGGGGTTTCGGGTGCGCACGTAGCCCAAGCGGTTGGAGATCCTGTGGACGTGGGTGTCCACGCAGATCCCAAGCTTCCCAAAGGCCACCGTGACCACGAGGTTCGCGGTCTTGCGCCCCACCCCCGGCAGGGTCAACAGCTCCTCCAACTCGTCCGGCACCCTGCCCTGAAAACGGCCCAGGAGGTGCTGGCAGATCTCGTGAATCCTCCTGGCCTTGGTGCGGTAAAACCCGACGGGAAAAATCAGCTTGCGGATCGCCGTCTGGGAGAGGTTGAGCATCTGCTGGGGCGTCCGGGCCCGGCCAAAAAGGCGCCGGGAGGCGCCCGCAGTCGTCTCATCCTTCGTTCGCAGGGACAAAAGGCAGGAGATCAGGATCTGGAAGGGGTCCCGGGTCGCTTCCTTCACTTGGGTGACCGCGGGAAGCTTCCAGTCCCGCGAGGCCCGGCGGAGAATCCGGATTACGGTCCCGATGGGAAGGGATCCCATCACTCGCCTAGGGATTGGAGTTTAGCGCAGGACGAGCTCGGTGTCGGTGGCCCGGACACCCTCGAGCTTTCGGATCTTGGAGACCACCACGGCCAGCTCTTCGTAGGGCTCGGTATCCACAAAGGCGATCATGTCGTGCATGCCGGTCACCTGGTAGGCGAATTTCACCCCTGGCATGCTCCGGACGGCCTCTTGGGTGTCGGGTTCCTTTCCGGGAAGCAGATCGATCATGACAAAAGCCTTGGGCATGAAGCCAGGATATCACAAAATCAGAACTTGCGGAAGAGCCCGACCACCTTGCCCAGGATCTGTATGGAGGATTCTTGGGGGCGGATGAAGATCGGCTCGATGGCCGGGTTCTCCGGCTGCAGCCGGATGCGGCCGCCCCGGTCGTGGAAGAAGCGCTTGACCGTCGCCTCCCCCTCGATCAAAACGGCGACGATCTCCCCATTCTCGGCCGAGCTCTGCTGGCGGACGATGACATAATCGCCGTCCTGGATGCCGGCACCCGTCATGCTCTGGCCGTGGACCCTGACCGCGAAACAGCCCGGGCCCGAAACCCAGCGGGGATCCACCGTCAGGTGCTCCTCGACATTTTGCTCGGCCAGGATGGGCGCGCCGGCCGCGATCCTCCCCACGACCGGAATCAGAACCGGGCGGATCGGCTGAACGTCCACGCTCTCCAAAAGCCGGATCCCGCGGGCCTTGCGGCTGCGGGAGAGATACCCCTTCCTTTCCAAGGCATCCAGGTGAATCGTCACCCCGCGCAGAGATTTCAACTTGAGCCCTCCTCTAAGTTCGCGAATCGTGGGGGGAGCCCCATCGCGCCTCAAGTGCCGGCCAATCAGCTCCAGCACCTGGCCTTGTCTTGGGGTGAGAGGTGATCGCATTCTAGACAGAAGTCTACTCCGCTTGGGGGACGCTGTCAAGAGGGACGGGGTCAGAACTGGATTTCGAAGGAGCTTTCGAACTGGTCCATGTCCAACCCATGGATCAGGTCCATGTGGCGCCAGCCCAGGACCATGGCCCAGCGCCTTGAGGGAAGCGGGATCTTGAACCCCACCGCGACCTCGTTGCGCAGGCCCTGCCCCGACTCCAGGTTGTAGGTGTATTCATTCAGGGCATAGACCATCACGGGCCGTGTGCCGACCTTGGGCAAGAAGGCGGCCGGCCAAGACAGGAGGGTTCGGATCTCCCACTCGAACCGATCGCCCGAACCGGAAAGCCAGGCCCGGTGAAGCCCCTGGCTGACGGTGAACCAGGAAAACAGCTTGAAGCCGGCTTCGGCTCCCAGCTCGGTCCGGGACCAGCTTCCCTGGTCCACGTCGCGCCGGACCTCGGCAAAGGGAACCAAGAACCACCGCGCCGTCTCCTTCCAGGCCAGCTCCAACCGGCCCAAGACCTCGCTGCCGGCGGCCGGTTTGCTGCGCAGGCTCCACCGGGCCCCATGGGAAAGACGCAAGGCGGGCCGCTGGGCGAAAGCGGCGGTTGAAAAAGCCAGGAGGAAAAGGGAGGAAAGAAGGAGACAGCCGGCGAGGCGCCGGCGGCGGCTCACCGGGAAAGGCCCAGCGCTTCCAGGGACTGACCCCTCGCCTGAAGGATCCGCTCCATAGCGTCTCCGATCACCCGGTTGGGGGTGGAGGCGCCGGCCGTGATTCCAATCTTGACCCGGCCGGAGGGCAGCCAGCCCTCCGTTACCACCGTGGCCTGTCTTCCCGCCGGCTTGTGCCGGATCTGCTTATCCGACAGGATGCAGGAGGCCTCGTCGATGTGATAGGCGGGAACGTGCTGGGAAGCCATCTCGCACAGGTGGCCGGTGTTGCTGGAGTTAAAGCCCCCGATCACGATCACCAGGTCCACGCGGCCGCGGATGAGCTCCATGATGGCGTCCTGGCGGTCCTGCGTCGCCGAGCAGATGGTGTCGAAGTTTCGGAAGTGCTTGGGCGCCTCCTCCGGGCCGTAGCGCTCCATGACCGCGGCCTCCAGCATCCGGCCGATCTCCAGAGACTCGCTGGAGAGCATGGTGGTCTGATTCGCCACGCCCACCCGCTGGAGGTCCCGGTCCGGATCGAACCCGGGCGAGCACTTCACCGAAAACTGCTTCAGGAACGCTTCCCGGCCGCCTTGGCCTTTGATGTAATCGCACACCTGGGCCGCCTCCGGCTTATCCCAGACCACCAGGGACTTCCCGCCCGGAAAAGGGGTCACGCGCGAGACGGTGGCCCGGGTTTCCTCGTGCCGGTAGTTGCCGTGAACCACAGCGGTGAAGCCGTCCCGGGCGTACTGCTCCACCCGCTTCCAAACCAGCACCACCGAGCCGCAGGTGGCGTCCACCAGGATGCAGCCCTTCTGCTTCAAAAGCTCCATCTCATCCACCCGGGTTCCGAAGGCAGCGATGATCACCGCGTCCCGGCTGGTGATCTCCTGGATCGGCTTGTCCTTGGGGCCGGGGCCGTTCAAGAATCCGATCCCCATCTCCCGCAAGCAGTTGTTGACCCGCGGGTTGTGGATGAGCTCTGTGGTCAGGAAGATGGAGCGGTCCGGGAAGCGCTTCCGGGTTTCATAGGCGTAATCCACCGCGCGCTCGACGCCGTAGCAGAAGCCGAACTCCTTGGCCAGGTGGATGGTGAAATCCCCCGCCGACAAGACATTCCCGCGCGAGCGGATCTCCTCCACCAGGAGCGACCGGTAGTCGCCGGCCAGCTCGGCCTGCACCTCCTCCTTCAGCCCAAAACCCTTGCGGTAGATGGTGGATGTTTCCGGTTTCTCGACCATCCTCCCATTATAGTATAATGGCCTCGATGAGCAAGGCTTCCGCCTTCCGAAAGCTTCTGGCGCGCCCCAAGCCGGTTGTTCTGGCGGGCGCCCACGACGCCCTGTCGGCCCGGCTGATCGAGCAGGCCGGCTTTGACGCCATCTGGGTTTCCAGCTTCGGGGTCTCGGCATCCCTCAAATCGATGCCGGACGCCAACGTCCTCACCATGACCGAGGAGCTCGAGGCATCCAAGAACGCCAACGCCGCCGTCAAGATTCCGGTCATCGCCGACTGCGACAACGGCTACGGCAACGCCATCAATGTGATCCGAACGGCCACCGAGTTCTCCGCCGCCGGCATCGCCGGCATCTCGATCGAGGACTCCACCTTCCCCAAGCGCTGCTCCCTGTATCCCGGCGAGCACGCCCTGGTGAGCCTGCCGGAGATGGCGGGAAGGATTCGGGCCGCCAAATCGGCGGCGGCCGATCCGGACTTCCTGGTGATCGCCCGGACCGAGGCCCTGATCGCCGGCCTGGGGCTCCCGGAGGCCGCCGCCCGCGCCGAGGCGTACCAGAAGGCCGGGGCCGACGCCCTGCTGATCCATTCCAAGGCCAAGTCGCCCCACGAGGTGCTGGCCTTCGCCAAGCAATGGAAGGGAACCATCCCCCTCGTGGTGGTCCCGACCATGTTCCCAACCGCCTCGGTCGAAGAGCTGGGCCAGGCCGGCTTTAAGGTGATCATCTTCGCCAATCAGGCCCTGCGCGCGGCCGTGGCCGCCATGCGCAGCCAGCTTTCCATCCTGCGCCGGGAGGGCCGGGCCGAGGTGCTGGATGGGGCCATCGCCCGCCTGCAGGACATCTACGACCTGGTGGGGGTGCCCCAGTTCCAGGCCCAGGAGGAGGCCTTCATCCCGGCCTCCAAGGAACCGGTGACCGCCGTCATCCTGGCAGCCGGCTTCGAGGAACAGCTCCTGCCCCTGACCGAGGACAAACCCAAGGCGATGCTGGAGATCAAGGGGCGCTCGATCCTGGAGCGCCAGGTGAGCCTCCTGCGGGCGTCCGGGATCGCTCAAATCGCGGTGGTCCGGGGCTACCAGGCCCAGGCGGTCAACCTGCCCGGCGTCCAGTTCTTCGAGAATCCGGATTACCGGAAAAAAGGAATTGCCGCTTCCCTCTTTTCGGCCCAGGCCGCCCTGAAGGGCCGGGTCTTGATCCTTTACGGAGACATCCTCTTCGACCGGACGATCTTGGAGAGGGTCTTAAGCGCCGCCAGCCCCGTGAGCCTGGCGGTGGACCGGGCCTGGTGCGACCTGTATCGGACCGAGAACCGCTCTCCAGCCGGGGCCGAGCTCGTGATCACTCCCGAGCGGCCGGCCGTCGGACACCGCTTCCTTCCCTCCGAGGAGCCGATTGACATCCTGAAGATCGGCCAGAAGCTCCATAAAGAGGAGGCCTCCGGCGAGTTCATTGGGCTGGCCGGTTTCACGGCCGAGGGGTTGTCCTGGCTCAAGGAGGCTTACGAGAGAGGGCTCAAACAGCCCGCCGAAGGGCCTTTTCATGAGGCCGCGAGTTTCTCCCAGGCCTCGCTCACCGACCTTCTGCAGGAGATGATCGCCCAGGGCCGGCCGGTTTCGGCCATCGAGATCTACAAGGGGTGGCTGGAGGTCGACACCTTCGAAGACTACCGCCGCGCCTGGGCCAAGCTCTAACCCGCCAAAAAGTCTGTCCCTCAAGCAACGCTTTTAAAGGTAGCGCCTTGACCAGAGATATATCTATATGATATACTTCTGATATAGAGGAGGAAAAGGCCATGAAGCTGATGGAAAAAAGAATTCTCGTGAATCTGCCGGTGGGGCTGTACGAGGGCCTGAAACGAATGGCCCAGAGAGAGTATCAATCGGTTTCCAGCATCATCCGAGAGTCGATCCTGCGCCGGATGGAAGAGGTGTTTACGCCGAAGGAATTAAAGCTTATTGAACAAGGCCGCAAGGCCTTCCACGAGGGAAAAGGGAGGAACTGGAGAGACGTGAGGCGTGGGTAAATTCACGGTCCTTCTTCAGTCTCAACCCGAGAAGCACTACAAAAAAGCAAACCGAAAGATTGCGGAGGCCTTAGAAATCTGCTTCAAGGAGCTGGAAGAGAACCCCTTCTTCCTGCCAGGGAGGATCAAGAAGCTCCGAGGGTATAAAGGTCTTTACCGATACCGGCTTGGCGGGTGGAGGGTGGTTTACGAGGTTTCTCTGGAAAAGCACACGGTAGGTGTCATCGCTATCCTGCCCAGGGGAGACGTCTATAAGCGGTTTTGAAAGAACCCCCTTGTTCTACCTGGTAAATTTGAACTCCTCGACCATTTGTTTGAAAGCCGAAGAGTACTTCTCAAACTCATCGGGTGGGGCTTCGAGGGTCCAAAGCATAAGGTGATTTCCTGCTTTGACGTAGTAGGTGATCACGTGGGTTTGCTCATTTTTCCATTCAACTCGGAAACCTGCTTGCCCAGAAAGAGCTGCATCCCCCTGTGAGAGAATTTGTTTACCTGGTTCAGAAAAGGTTTTGAGAATGCCTTCCTTAGTTCCTTCCCAAGTCCGAATCTTGACGACGGATTCCGCCATTTGTCCCAAAGCGCTGTTGGGATCCTCTTTTTGAGGGGCAAAGAAGTCTATGTGGTAGTAAATCGTCATTCCTACTTTGTACTGATCGGTCTCAGCCAGGATCGGCTCTCTGGAGATAAATAGACTTGGCACACCTCCAAATTCCTCCCGGACGTACCAGCTCTCTGGATACTTAACCTCGAAAGGCAGGAGAAGCATCTCGGGTTGAAAGGTAACGAGCTGCATGCCGGTACCCTTCGGATCTTGATTAGCTGTTCTATATTCGGGAATCTCTTGGTCGGCATGAGCGGTATTGCCGTTTACCAGAAGCGCAATAAATAACAAGACATAGAAGCAGTACCGTGTTCCCCGGAGAGAAACCCAGTAGCTTTTCATCGCTCCGTCATTGTATCAAAAGATGGTTTAACCGAAACAGCGAATGTCGAGGCGGTCCCCTTGGAACCCGGTACCGCTTAGCGTTAGTTAGAAGCGATAAGGATAAGGGTCAGGTCTTGCAATCGTACATCAAACCGCCGCAACGCAAGACTTGACCCTACTTTGTTCGAAGACTACCGCCGCGCCTGGGCCAAGCTCTAA
>JACOVG010000021.1 GCA_016177405.1 Candidatus Omnitrophota bacterium
CCCGTCGGTAAAACCAAGCTCCTTCAGGAAATCTTCCTCCAGGCCGCTCTCAACCACAAAGACGACCGGCAAGGGCGAGCCGTCCGAAGCGGAAAGCCGGCTCAAGGCCACGCCATAGGCGAGCCCCCGCGAGCCGGCAATAACTCCGATGCCAGGAGTTAAAGAGGCCGCCGAAGGCAGCAGGTTCATCTCCTGCCTCAAATCGCTTAAGCCAGCCCCCGCCTCCTCCAGCCCGGCCTGGGGCGTAAACCGCCGGAAGCCTGCTTCTTGAATGGCCGAAAAAACCCCTTTCCCTTCAAGCTGCTCCAGCGTGTCTTGAACCACAATCACCGCCAAGCCGGCGGCGTCCAAAGGACGAAGCACCGAGGGCGACACGATGAGCTCATGGGCTTCTTTGAGAGGGTAAATCAAGTCGTCCAGGGCCCCTGAAACTCCTTCCCCGCCAACCGCCAGGATGGTGGTTTCTCCTTCGACCGGCCCAGGAACAGGGGTAAACTGGATCACCTTCTCGCTTCTAAAGGCCTCTAGCATTTGAGCGATCAAGGTTTGATTTTCACGCAACAACTCCAGCAGCGGCTCCGGGGTGGGCTGAAGGGGCGCCTCTGGAACAGCCTTAGCCATCGGAAGCGGCCCTCCCCCGTAACCTGGAAAATCAGCCATGGCTCTATCCAGAAGCCCAACAATCAGGCCGGGGGCCTGGACTCTATAAACCACCAAGCGGTAGGGCTCTACACGAAGCTGCTTCACATTTTGATAGACACCGGGCTCATAAGTGATTGAAAGAACTTGTTCAAACGGGATGCCTTCTCCCCGAAGAGTTTTCTCAAAGGTTTCCTTGAACACATCGAGCTTGGGCGAATGGGTCGTTAAGGCAAACGCCACAAAGGTTCCAGGGGAGCCTTTTCCTTCGGGCGCTGGAACCCCTCCCGGGGAAAACCGCAGGGAAGCCCCATTGAAATTCGGAGCCATCCGGTAAATGTCGAACAGCGCGTTGATCTCCAGAGGGGATAAGCCAAATTCTTGGAGCTTTTCCTCAAAGTCTTCCATCAGATGGCTTACGATCAGATTTCTTTTAATATCCTCTTGGGCAGGGCCTAAGTCCTGGGCTCCCTTATTGGCTACTTCAATGATACCGACACTCATCTTGGAATCGCCCGCATCCAAGGGATCGAAAAAGGACCTCCGAAGACGTACGCCAGCACCCAGGATGGAGGCATGAATGTTGTCAGGCAGAGCATCAGAGAAGCGATCAACAACCGCCAGAATGGATCGATCTTTTTGACCGGAGGGATGAGCCACAGCAACCACTTGAGGAAGATCGGTCTCCTGGAAACGTTGGAAGGCCGGCATCACTTGCTCGACGACCGCCTCGGCCTGCGGGCCCTGGAAACCAAGGCTGCCCAGTGAAACTCTTATTTGATCCGCGAACCGGCGCTGTTCGGCTTCAGGCAAAGGCACCGGCGTGGGGAGCACGGCCCCTGGCGGCGGCACAGAGAGGAAGGGGGGAGGTATTTTGAATCCCTGATCGGCCGCCAAGGGAGGCACAACCTCTTCCTCCTGGAGCCAGACGTTGCCGTCCTGGACCCGGATGACGGGCACCCGATATTGCTGATGGCCAGGGATCTCGGCACCTTCCACCGCGGTGATCCCTGCCACTGGGAATGGCAGAGCGCTCGTGGGCGTGAGGGGAACCAGCACTCCATAAACGGGGTCCTTGATGTCCAGCGTGCTCAACCACTCGCCGCGCAAAACCTTTTTGGCTCTCTCCGGCCCCAACCAGGCCTCCAGTTGGGCCTTGTGCGATGGGCTAAAGGCATCGGCCCCGCCGATGGGGTTCGATTCGGTGGCCTGATCCTGATAGGACTTGCTGTTTAAGATGGAATCATCGGGGAGGACGCGCACGAAAACCATCGCCCCCTCGGGCATCGCCGCGCTAAGATACAGACTCGCCATGGCCTGAGGCAAAAGTCCCGTCGTCCAGGCGACAACGACCTCACCCGGGGCAGGCCTTGAAGAAGCGGGAATGTTCGACCGCAGGGCCATTTCTACCGTCCCATTCTTCGGTCTGGCGTTCCGAATGAGCCCTTCTTGGGCCAGCCTCTGAAACTCTGCCGCGAACAATCTCTCCCGGTCTCGACCAAGAAGATTCCAAACCTCCACCAGGGGGGGGTGCTCACCATGGGCTCGAGCAATCTTGTCGAGAAATCCCGCCACCTGGCCAACCGGCATCAAGGGGTCCTGGGAGGCGAATTCCTTCAGCTGTTTACCTTCTTCCCCTGGCGGAACCCAAAAGGCCAAAATTTGAGCGTAGAAGTCGTAGGGAATCTTCTCGGGATCTCCAATATTTCTCAACCCCGGACCAAAAACGGCATAGGGAAGAGCGCACTCGCGGGGTTCAGCCCCTGGGACAGCAGGCACGAGGGCCGGCGCAACGTTATCAACGGCATTGACCAAGGCGTCATGCCTTTCTCCGTCGGTGACGATGCGGTAATGCCCAATCCTTCCCACCCCGGAAACAAATGCCAGCCCGGGGGTTCCTTCCGCTACCATCTTCAACGAATCGCCGGCCCAACTTTTGGCATACCCTTCAAGCCCCTTCACATCAACCCCAGGAACCCCGCCCGCGCCTATCATGCCGCTGTGGACCAACCCTGCCCCAAACTCGGTCAAGACGCCGCTCACGGGATAGGCCACCGGGTCCAGCCTTTGCCCTGCCGTGGGCGGAGGCAGCCCTGGCAAGGAGACGGCCGCAGGAACAACGAGTGCCTCCAAGATTTTTTCGCGAAGAGAAGCGACCCTCCCCGCGAATCCTGAAAAGGCCTCCTTTTTATCTGTGGTCAGACGAAGGCAGATGGCCCCTTCGAACCCAGGAACATTGGGCGAGAAATAGTCGGCGATGTTTATTCGCGCGTTACCGAAAATCCTGGAGACGTCGGCCAGCATGCCGGGACGATTCTCCCCTACCGTCAGCACAAGAACGGAGTCTGGGTATTTCTTGTTCTGCAGGGGTTGGCTGCATTGCGGTTTTTTCTCGCGCTCAAAGGCCTCCAAGAGCCGCGTGAATTCGCCGCTAAACGGCAGGAATGCTTCATTTCGCCCAAGCGCCTTCAGCACTTCCTTTTCAAGGTCGCTGGGGGGGGCGCTGGGCGGGACCGCGGGCGCGCCGGGAAGATAGGGGGAGACAATCTCCCGCATGCGTTGGCGCGCGACCTCGGCGACGGCGGCGTGTTCTTTCTTGAAGCGGAATTGGACCATCAAAACCGGCTTGACGCCCGGCAGGGATTCTCCGTCGGCCTTCGGGAAATCGGTCACGAAGATGTCCTTGGGTTTCGCGCCGTCCGCGAGGATGCCGCTCGTCGCGGCCAGGAGCCTCTCCTCCAGAACCTCACGGGGGGCGGCAAGATCCGGCCGGGTGCCGTAGACAAGCGAGGTGGTCACCAGGTAATCCCCGTTGGCGGGATCCGTCCCCATTTGAACAGCAGGGACCGTCGCGTCGGCTTTCTCTTGGACATCGACAAACTGCTCGGCAAACCAGTCAACGGTCTGATCGTCCCGGCCGCGGTCCAGGAGGAATTCTTCGAGATTGCCGATGACCCATGCCGAAGCGCCCTGACGCTTCGTTTCGCGGGCCTTCCTTTCCACGGCGGGAAGCAGGGCAAGTTGAGCCCACGGCGATCCCTCCTCATAGGAAAACTCTTTCTGGAGGGAACGGGCCAGCTCCCGGGCCAGAACGCGCCCAACCAGCTCGTTGCCCACGCTGGTCAAATCGTTGAAGGTGTCCGGCACCGTGATGATGTGGTAGGCGCCGGCGTTCACCACCTCGGGCCGGTTGCGGTCCGATTCGCGGACCACCAGGATGACCCGGGCGTTGCGCGTCACCGCGCGCTGGGCATCCATGATGGAGGCCCCGAAGGTTCGGGAGTCCGTGGCCAGAATGATCAGGCCCACGTCCTTGCTCCGGAGGTGGGTGACGCGCCGGTCGTCCGGATCGTAATCGGGCGAAACGCCCAGGCGGTCCATCCATTGGCTGAATTTTTCGATCGCGTCGTGAATGAGGGCATAGAAGCCGTGAACCGATTCGTCCACCTCCAGGTGCCGGGCCTGGAAACCGGCCTGCTCAAGAGCCAGGGCAATCGCCGCGGCGCTTCCTCGATCCTGGACGCCGCCGACCACACCCCAGGTTTTCATTTGCCTGCCTGGATTCTCCTTCGGCCCAAACCGGTTCTGGCGCAGGGACACCAAGGCCCTCCGAAGCGAGCCGCCCCCGGCGTAATCGGGCTCAACAGCCTCCAAATAGAGGCCCCGCGCCTTCTCGTCAAACTTGACCCGGTAGGAACGGCCCTCCAGCGTCAAGACGGCGTCCGGAGCCGCCAATCCCACCACCCTTCCGTTGGAAACCCTCACCCCGATCTCGGCCGCCGGAGTTTGTTCGTCGTCCGTCCCCGGATAGAGACGCACCGTTCCCGCCGTCGCGGAGAACCTGTCTCCCTCCTGGGCGTAGCGAAAACGGTAGGGCCGGCCCGCCAGGGGAACGGTGACCTGCAGAACTTCCCCTTCGAAAAGCCTTTGGCCAAGCTCCACCTCTTCCCGGTAGAGATGGGCCAGGGTGCGCGCCAGAAGCGCCGGGACAGCCTCGAGGGAACTCTCGTAGTAAGCCGCGTTGCCAATTTCTTTCATGCCTCCCAGGCGCGCTCCCACCATCATCAGGGAAACGAAATAGGCGAGGGTCGAGGTATGGACATCCAGGTCGCCGGCGTCCATCCGAACGAAGCCATGGGTGCCCAAACCGTGAATCGCGCTTTGGTCATCTCCGATGGTGATGATGGGAACGCGCTTGTCTTTAAGCTGTTGAAGCCTTTCCTGGAGCTGCCCCTCGTTTTCGCCGGCGGCACTCACCTGGCCCTTCTGCTCCGCGTCGCGGCCCGTGAGCGCCGAAGCGATGGGCACCACCTTGGACTCCTTTTCGCCTCGCTGGTTAGATCGGCTAAGCGCTATCACCAGGGTTCCGGGCCGGACATCCTGCTCCAGATACCGGTAGGAGACGTGCCGCACCTGCGTCTTTACCCCAAGAAGATCGGGGTTCAGGGCAACAATTCCTATGCCCCGCTTGCCGAAATGCTCAACCCGGTATTTCTTCCCGGCCAGGGTGACGGTCCTTCCCGACGGCTCCCAGTCCGTCGCCGTCTGCTCCTTGGCGGAGCCGGAGCGGTGAATCTTTTCCTTCTCGTCCGTGTAGAGGACCAGGGCCGGCTTCTCCTCCCCGATGAAGGTGATGCTAAGCTTGTTCTCCTGGCTGTTATCGGAAGGGGAACGTTCAAACCGGAAGACGGCCGGGCGGCCGTTGACGGCCCGTGTGATCTCCACCGGCTCGAAGCCTCCTTCCCTCCCATGCACTCGGGCAAAGATCTTCTCCTCCGGAGAGTTGGTCACCACCATCTCCCGGTACGCCAGAGGTATGCTGCTCATCCGGCCGGCCGCCTCCGCCGCGTCGTCGCTGTCGTACACAATGACAATTCTCCGAAGCCCCTCCAGGCTCTCTCCGAAGGAGGCCTGAAGGTTTCCCTGCTCAAGCTGCGCGCCGCCGGCCTGAAGCCGGTTCACCCCCTCGGCCATCCTCACCGGCAGCCGATGGATTCCCTGATCCGAGGGAGAAGAGATCTGGCTCCACCTTGCCTCCAGCTCTTTCAGATACCGCTCCAACTGCTTTTTCAGGGCCTCGGGCGACTGGTCCTTACCCATCGCGAACTCCTGCGCCATCATCGAGGCGGCGGCCACCATGGTGACCCCAAGAACCGTCACCGACTTGGCCAGGTTGCGCGGCCCGTCAACCTCGTCGGGGGTGAGGCCCTTGGCGAAGGCCAGCGCCACGGCAAACAGCTGCCCCGTCACCACATCCAGGAAAGGCTGGAGGGCGGGATGAACCTTGGGCACCTCGAAGCGGACAACCAGCGGCCTTCCATCGGCCCCATCGAAATCCTTCTCCAGGTCATCCAGCTCTTTAAGGAATTCTTCGAACTCCTTGCGCGGGCCCTCCCCCTCCTCCGCGAAGTCCGCGTCTTTGCCGAAGGTCTGCACGATGGCGCTGCGTTTGTTTTCCCGGCACCACCGGAGATACTCCCGGAACTCTTTCATCCGGGAAGCGCTGGTGGCGTTCAGGAAGTCGCCCACGTTCAGTTCGGGGTCTTCCGCCACAGCGGTCCGGTAACGGGGGCTCCTCACACCGTAGGAGGTGAAGGTGACGTTGGCCACCTCGCCCACCTTGATCCCCAATTCATCCAGGATCGGATTGTTCGGGTAATCGCCGATCATTCGAAACCCTGTCACCGCCTTGAAAAAGAAGGCGGCCCGGTTGACCTGGCTGCCCTCCTGGTCAATGTTCCGGTGGGGGTCGTCCAGGATCGTCGAGAGGTGGCGCAGGCGGTCCGTATAATCCGGATAGATCACCTCCCGGCGGCGATGGAGCTCCTGCCGCGAATTCTCATCCGGCGTCTTTTCGGCAAAACGCTTGTTCAGCTCCAGCGCCTCCTCGAACAGCCCCTCCATGAGCATCAGGAATCCAACGGTCGTGTAGACGGCGATCTCCTTCTTCGTCCGCGCCCAGACGGTTCCCGCCGCGCCGTCGTTTACCAATTGGATGTCCGCGGCGGCTGGGTTTCCGGTGATGCCGGCCACCTTGACCCCCTGGCTTTTGAGCCAGGCCAGCGCCAAAGTGGTCAGGGCCGTCGTGCCGGACCAGGTAATTCCGTTGGCAAGGGTGGTGTCGGGATCGTAGTGGGCCGCCATCGAAAGAAGCCGCGCCGGTGTCGTGGGATCGTAATCGCACATCGGAAGCAGGAAGCGGAAGAAGGCATCCGCGGCCGTGCTGTCGTTTTCAGAGCTTCCCACCCCGGTCGAAAGGATGGTCCCCTCGCCCTTCTTCAGCACCTGACGGACAAACTCCTGGATGACCGCCAGGAACAACCCTCCCTTTGATTCCGGAAGCTTGTCCTGAATGCCCGCCCCTCCCAAGGCTTTCTGTTTTACCTGGTCTGATTTCTCCAACCCCTCCTTGGTGATGTCCGGGCTCAAAGGATCCTTGGGGTCGAGCCCCGCGCCCACCCACATCTTCACCAGGGCGGCCAACTGTGAAGCAATCTCCTTCTGGCCGAAGGTCCGGTAGCCGGCCTTGCTGGCCACATCCACCTCAACCGGCTTATCCAATTGGATTTTGATGTTATCCAACTCCTCGGAGACAATCTCCGGTTTCCTGCCCCTGTCCGAATGAAGGGTGGCCAGAAGCTTCCCTTGGAAATCGGTGATCTCAAAGGTGACATCGAATCTCCTCATGTCGGAATTCCATACCCGGCGGGTATTGACGTATTTCTGGCTTCCCGAAAGGTTGATCACCATCTCCGCCTGGAAGAGCTTCTTGAGCCGCTCCGCCGCGAGGTCAAACTTGGCCACCGCCAGGATCAATTGGTCCCGAAACTGCTTATCGTCCACAGCCTTGGACTCCTTTCCCTTCACCAGATCGTCAATAACCTTCTTGAAGTCGCTGGAGAGCTTTTGATCCTCTTGAATGGCCCTCACCACATCCTGGGGATCAAACATGCGCAGGGCGGTCAGCGGATCCGAGGTGTATTGAATTTGGACGTTGCCGTCTTTGTCCCGAACCACCACAATGCTCGCGGGCCTGCGGTGGGAAATCATGCCCTCGGCGCCCAAATCGTATTGAGAAACCCAGCTCAAGGCCATTTCGGAGTCAATCTTCTTGGTGCGATCGGCGGTCAAAACACCCCTGGCGAACTCGATGGCCGCGATCCGGCGAGCCACCTCGTCCGGCGAAACGGCCCGCTGGCGGTGCTTGAAGGTCCTCACGATGTCATTCCACAGCACCCGATAGGCCTCGGGCATAAAACCCACCACGCTGGCGTCCTTGTAGCGGTTGTCCTGGTCCACCAGCCCAAGGAGCCGGTCCTTCCGGAACTGGTCGTAAATAAACTCATGGGTTCCAACGATCTTCCAAGTGTCGGTTAAGATCGGTTCGGTCACCGGGGTCCCATCGGCTACCCCAACCCGCGTCTGTTGGTTGTAATAGCCGTTGTCCTGGAGGTGGCGCATCATCCCCTGCTGGGCGGTGGGGCTCAAATCTCCGTTGTGGACATAGGCGCGCATCGGCGATCCACGCAGGTGAGGATTGGCTTGAAGGAAGTCCTCCGTCACCATGGTGAATTGCCTGCGCAGAATCTCCGATTTCTCATCCGAGGAGATCTCCGCGGAACCGGGTTGGCGGCTCTCTCTCCTGCGGTTTTCCTTCCAAATCTCCCTGTCGGCCCGCACCTGGGCTATCTCGGTGACCTTCTTAAGGGCTTTATCATCCATCCCGGAAAGGAACCCGGTATCGGTCAGGGGCTGGGCGTCCTTCGGCCTGCGGCTTCCCGTCGTGGCCCATCGGTCGTGGCGGACGATTCGATCCACCGTGGGCAGGTGGGCCAGGGTGAGCGAATCCATTTGACCCAGCTCGATTCCGTACCGATCGATCAGCCCTTGGTCTATGAAGGCGGCGTTGGTCTGGAACCACCGCGTGATGGCCTGGAAGGCCTTACCTGGCGTGTTGGTGGCCGACTCCACCAGCCAATCCTGGAACCAGTCGCGATTTTGGTCGGGAAGATTCTCTTTGAAAATCCTGGAAACCTCGTTGAAATCGGAGGAATTCTTCCGGATGGCCGAGATGAGCCTCCCCTGAAGGCGGAAGGCATGGCGCACGGGGCCGGAGGCGACATGGCCGGCCACGCGGATCGGCTTGAGGGTCAGCACTTCCCAGACGTCCTTCCACCTTTTAAGCTCCTCCGGCTTAAGAGGTCTCGCCCAGGCCAGATCAAACAGCTTCCCGAAATCATCCAGGAGAACGCCTGCCTTCGAAGCGTCAAGCTTTCCACCTTCCCGAAGCTCCCCGACGGTAGACTCCAATTCAGAGCGCAGGATGTCCCGGAGGGCGTTCAGATCGTACTGGTAGGCCGAGAGAATCCTCTTTCCCAGATCCTGCAGCCACCGATGGTGAGCGGCCGCCTCCCCCTCCCCCGGGGGGGATATCCTCGGGTGGGAAAACCACCGTCCGCTCCAGAGATGGCCCTGCTTGCCGATGCCCACAACCACATCCATTCGGACTTCGCCGGCTTTTTTGTTCTTTTCGGCCGAAACCGCCGGATCCTCCGCCGCGTAGAACCCGATCCGGTAGAAGTCATCCTTGACGGCCGGCCGCGCCGCCTTGGTACTGGGATCAACCACCCTCAACTCCTGGGGGTTCACCCAGCCCAATCCCTGCGCCGCCAGCAGCTCCTTGGCCTTCTTATCTCTCAAGAGCTGGATGCTGATCGCCTCCCGACGGTCCAGATTCCGCCACTTCGCGTGGATCAAGAACCTTTGGCGCTCATCGAGAGGCCTGCCCTCTCGAAAAAGCTCGAGGGCCTTCCGGAGCGCCGGATCCACCGGCTCACTGGGGTTGGCCTCCAGGTAGAGCATCATGGCCTCTTCGGGGTTGCCCTGACCATGGATCTGGAACTCCCGGATAAGGGCGGCGGGAGATCCCTGGGCGGCGACCTTGCGCACCCCGTTGTGATCCACCACGACCTCACCGGTGTTGTCCTGGCCCCGATAGGCAGCGTCGTAGGCGGCCGCGAGGCCTCCCTCCTCGGCGTAGCGTCCGGTGTGGGTGATGATGCCGCAGGCTCCGCAAAGCTCCTTAAGGCGCTCGCCCTGAACCACCTGCCAGCGGCCTCCCCTCTCTTTAAAGAGCTGCATCTGGCGGCCGGGAAGAAGCAGGACCATGCCTCCCGCCGCCGCGTGAAGCTGGATAAATTTCCCGTACGGCATGGACTTGCCAGCGCCATTATCCACGTAGAGAACCGTTCTCGACGCCGCGTCGACACGCACGATCCGAACGTAATGATCCAGCCGGTCTCCCGGGGTTCTCGGATGGCTGACCAGGGCCACGACGGTCTTTCCAAGGTCGGTGACAGCGGCCAGCGCGTTTAACCCTTCTTCGGTAAGGGGCGTCTCGCCCGCGGAGATCTGGCCGTCTTCTGCCCCGAGCATCAATCCCCGCATCCAGCCCATGGTCTGGAGGGTCCTGGCGACCTGCTGCCCGTGATCCACATCGTCAACGGCAACTTTCCTTAGCTCGCCGCCCAAGAGATAAAGGTCCGAGGCGGTGGCCACAGCGGTTAGAAGTCCTAAGGTTTGTTCCTCGACCGTGCCCAACACGGTGGGCACGGCAGGCGTCTCAAGGAGAGCGCGTTCGCCGCAGTTGGGGCAGAGCTTTTCCCACTCGGCGATGGTTTGTTCGGCCCGCCGATGGAGCTTCCTTTGGCTAGGAACCAGCAAGGCCAGAGAAAGCAGGGGGTCCGAGGCCTCCTCCAGCGTTAGAACCTCATCGTCAACCGCCTGTGTCAGCCGAGAGAAGAGATCGGTCAGGCGGTCCGGCAAACGCTCTCCTTTTGACAGAGGCGAAAATTTTTCAAAACGCTTCTCAAGCGCCGTGATCCTTTGCGGGATGGCGCGAGGAGGAGCCGCTGCCTTTGCCGGGAAGGAAGCCAGATGAGAATCCCAATCTCCTTCCGGAGGAAAGAGGAGATCGGTTTCAACATCACCTGCGGGAGAGGCAATCTGCAGGAGGGGGGCGCCATGGAAAGCCTCCTCCAGGCCGGTCTTGTCCATCTCCGGACGGAGCGCGAAGGCGGGGGGGAGGGCCTGCGTTAAAGTAACGGAAAGGATAACAAGGAGAGCAAGGAAGCGCTGAAAAAGGGCGCAACGTTTTACGCTCATAAAATCATTTCCTCCCGGGCTTCTTGTTAGGGCGTGCGGGTTTTCTCTGCGAAGGCCAGCGGACGGATCTCCGAGGCGATGGCCCTGGTTTCCTTTTCCTCTTCCTCTACGAGTTGGCTTGTGTGGAGGTCCGGGGTGCCGGGCACGCCGAGCTTTCGGCGGTACGGCTCGGACATCGGCACGTACGTCTCCTTGAGAACTCGGTGGTACTTCTCGGTGTCGGCGGCGGTCACCTTGCCCACCTTGGGGGCCACCACGGCGTAGGAAACCTTCCGATCCTTGAAGAGCCGCTCGAAGGCCGGGGTGTGGAAGCCGCCGGCGATCATCACGGCGAAGGGCACCTTGAACTCCTCGATTCTTTTCAGGGCGTTCTCCACCATCGCCAGGTCCCGCTGGCGGGCCACCTCGTAGAAGCTGGACATCGCCGGCTTGGCGGCGTTCAGGGGGCCGGGGGTCAGGGCGAAGGTGAGGGCCGGCTTCTGCTTGGTCCCGAGCCCGCGCAAGTCGTCGGCCCACCGGTCCGGCTTGAACTCTCCCTTGTGCGAGGCGTAATAGTCGTAGCTGTCCGGGGTGAGCTTGAGCTCCAGGAGGTCCCCCATCACCGAGACGTCCTTGGCGATCCGGGCCAGATCCCTCTGCTCCCGGGTCGTGAAGTAGGCCTCCTTCACCCGGCCGCTCAAGCCTTCCACCTCGGTGAAGAGGGCGGCGTGGTCAATCCCTTCAAAGAGCCCCAGATACTCGATGTAGCGGGCGAGAACCGGGTACTCGGCCGCCTGCTCCGGCTTGAGGTGCCCCTTCAAGATCGCGTAGAAGGTGGCCGGGGTGATGAGCCCCTTCTTCAATTCGAGGCTCTGGTTGAGCAGGCCGTCCATCTCGGCCTTGGGCAGGCTCTTGGTGAGCGACTCCAGGAAGCGGGTCCGCTCCTTTTCCACCTGCTTGAAGTCAATCTCCCCTTCCAGGCGCGAGGCGGTCAGGAAGCTCGTCAGGTTGGGATACTCGCCCGATCCCAAGGGGAGCTTCAGCTTACCGGCCTCATCGGAAAGCTCCTGATAATGGGCGGCCAGCGGGACGCGGCCGGCCTGCACCTCGATCTCCTTGAGTTCCAGGGCCTTGACCGGGTCGGGATAAAGCTTCTCCTTGAGCTCCGCCACCGCCTGCCGGAAGCCGTTGATCGCGGTCAGGGCGTCCGGCTGGACCTTCTCCACGTTGAAGAAGGCTTCCATGTTCTGGTCGTAGAGCTCCGGCTTCTCGATCCCGTAGACGGTGAAGGGGTAGTCGCTCGTCAGGTCCAGGAAATTCTCGCCGGAGATCTTGCCGGCCTTCAAAAACTCCTCGGCCACGCTCTTTCGCTTCTCCAGGGGGGCGTAGGTGCGCATATAGGAAAGGGAGTCGTTGCGGGAGCCCCCCTCCACCAGGACCAGGGAAAGCCCATGGTGCAGGATGAGATGCTCCAGGATGCCGCTCAAGTGCTTCTGGGCTTCGTAGTTGGCGTGGGCATCCTGGATGTGGATCACGATCGGCTCCTTGGCGGCGAAGCTTTCCTTAAGGCTTCCGTGCTGGGTGGGAACGCGCAGGTTGTCGAGGGTAAGCGGGGTCTGCTCAATGGGGCCTTCGGGCTTGGGAGCGGCTTCAAAGGAGGGGGCGGTGGTCGGATCCTCGACCTTGCCGTGGCGCTCCCAGAAGCTCTTCTTGGGCTTGCTTTCCTCGTCGGCGGCAAAAGCAGAAAAGGGTGCCAGGTTTAAACCTGGCACCCCGAAATAAGCGGTAAGGAAAACGAGGAGGAGGGTAAGAGGGGCCTGCGCTTTTAGCGCACGTTTCAAAACGTCATCCTCGCGAAAGCGAGGATCAGATTCCCCCTTCCGGGGGAATGACACCCGTTGGGCGGCCCGAAACCAGGCGGAATTGGTCATCTCACGAGAAGTATACCTGTCGACCATCGAAAAATCAAGAGCGATGACTAGATTTTGTCAACTCTAACATTTACCGTTACCCTTAACGGGCGGCGGCCAACAAGGGCTTCTTACCGGGTGACCTGGTCAGCGCGGGCTTGCCGAGCGTCACCTCCACCCGGTGCACCTGGCCGTCCTGATGGGGCCGGATGAGGTTGGAGTCAAGCGCCGCCCCGTCCACCGTGATCTCCTTGACCCCGGAGGAGACCCCCCGCGGATTCCTGATCGTGATCTCGTAGACCGCCCCTCGGAAGGGCCGGCGGATCGCCGCCTTCTTCCAATGCTTGGGGATGCACGGGTCTATCAAGAGCCCCCCGAATTCCCGGCGGGCCCCCAGGATCCACTCGGTGGCGGCCACGAACATCCAGGGGGTGGTGCCGGTGTTCCAGGTGAAGGCCCCTTCCCCGAAGCGGTCCGCCGAGCCGGGGCCAACCACATACTCGGCCCAAACGTACGGCTCCACCTTGTAGCGGGAGTGATCCTCTTTGGCCTTGGCCATCGGCATCAGTCTCGAGAAGGTCTCATAGGCCTGCTCGGCCCGTTTGATCTGGCAGTCGGCCACCACCTTGAAGGCGCAGGCGTGGGAAAAGACCGCGGCGTTCTCCTTGGTGCCCGGGGAAAAGGAGGTGACCCGTCCGATCCCGGGGTTGAAGCCGGTGTAGCTGGGCAGGAAGAGGGCCGGGCCGTAGGGGGTGTCCAGATAGGTGTCGATCTTCTCCAGGATGCTGGCCAGGCGGTCCGGCGGCACCACCTCGGAGAGGATCGCCCAGGTCTGGGAGTTGAGCGGCACCTTCCCTTCCTCGTTTCCCTTGGAGCCGATCTTGCGCCCGGTGTCGTTGAAGGCGGCCAGGTACCACTGGCCGTCCCAGCCGACGTCGTTGACGATCTGGGTCAGCTCGGCGGCCTTCTCCCCCATCTCATCGGCCACCGGCCGGTCCTTTAAGAATTCGGCAAGCTCCTTGATCTGCCGGCAGGCCCGCACCAGGGCCATGGCCAGCCACACGCTTTCCCCCTTGCCCTTGATTCCCACGTGGTCGTAGGCGTCGTTCCAGTCGGCGTGGCCGATCAAGGGGAGGCCGTGCTGGCCCCGGGCCCCCCAGAGGTACCGCACGGTCCGCAGGATGTGCTCGTAGACGGTGGCGGAATCGCCGTCGTGGAAGGGGATCTCCTTCTTGAGGAAGCCGACGTCGCCGGTTTCCTTGACGTAAGAGATCACCGAATAGGGCAGCCACACCGCCACGTCGGCCTTCTTGATGACCCCCTTCACCCCCTGGTTCTCCCAGGTCCCCTCGATGTCGGAGAAGCCGGAGACGGCGTGCCCGCTCTTGTACTGATAGAAAAGGAGCTTCTCCAGCTTGGCGCGGGCGGTGCCGATGTCCACGCTCAAGAGCCCCTCCACATCCTGGGCGGTGTCGCGGAAACCCAGGCCCCCCTCGGCCCCGTGGTAGTGGCTGGTGCCCCGCCAATGGGTGATGGCCAAAAGCTGGTACTTGCCCCAGAGGTTGGTCATCAGGTTGAAGTTGGAATCGGGCGTCTCCACCCAGACCTTCTCCAGGGTCCGGGTCCAGGCGGCCCGCGAGACGACGAGCTCCTGCTTGGCCGCCTCCACCGACCGGTAGCGCGCAAGGAGCCGGCCCACCTCTTCCCGGCTCTCGGTCAGGCCCAGCGCCACCACAAACTCCTTGGTTTCGCCCGGCTTCAAAACAAGCTTCCCCTGCAAAACCCCCACCATGTCCTCCCCGCGGACCTCGTGGCCCCCCAGCTTCTTGGCGGCCAACCCGCCCATCTCCTTGAACGACCCGTAGGGTCCGAAGAAGCTCTCCCGGCGGCACTCGAAGCTCTCGATCGGGAACGAGGCCGAGAAGAAGCCGAAACCGGTCTTGTGCCAATCCTTGAAGGGATGCTTGAAGGCGACGATCGCCTGGGCCGACTTGTCGAAGACCGCCTCGTTGTAGAGGCAGAGGATGTTCCGGTAATGGGTCTCCAGCGCCACATCGCCGCAGACGAGCTCGACAAACGGATAAACCTCGATCTCCCGGCGCTGGCCGGTGGTGTTCTTAAGGGAGGTCAGCCACAGCTCCACCGGGGCCTCCTTGGCCACGAAGTAAGTGACCGACCCCTTGATCCCGTGGCGGCTGGCGCTGATCTTGGTGTAGCCCAGGCCGTGCCGGCACTCCCAGCCGTCCAGCTTCTCCCTGAAGGGCTGCCAGTTGAGCGACCAGATCCGTTTCTTGGCGGGCTCCTTCAGGAAAAGATAGCGCCCGGGCCGGTCGGAGCTTAAGTGGTCGTAGCGCAGGATCCGGTAATACTTGGGGTCCTTGAAGTAGGAAAAGCCGCCGGCGGTCTGCGAGATCAAACAGTGGTAGACGTCGTTGAACAGGTAATTGAACCACGGCCTGGGCGTGTCGGGCCGGGTGATGATGAACTCTTTGCTGTCTGGGCTAAAATGTCCGAAGCGCATAGGCCTTCCTTATATCAGCCCCCTGGACTTACGGGATGGTTAAACCGAGGCGAAGACGTCGCGGATCACGAGGCTCGCCGCGCCCAGGGCCACGCAGTCCTCGCCCAGGCGGGCGGGAACGATCTTCACCGCGTTGGCCATCTCCTCGAAGGCGTAAAGCCTGACCATCTTCTTGATCGCCTCAATCAGCGCCGGGCCGGCGGCCTCGATGCCGCCGCCGATCACCACCGCCCCCGGGTTCATGAGGTTGACGAGAAAGGAGATCCGCACCCCCAGCCGCTCGCCGGCCTTCTGAACCATCTCGATGGCGAGCTTGTCGCCGTCCCGGACGGCTTCGAAGACGGTCTCCAGGGTGATCTTGTCCAGTTTTCCGGAAACCAGCTCCGAGATCCTGGACAGGCCCCCCTTCTGGATCGCCTCCCGGGCGTCGTCCGGAATTCCCAGGTGGGCCGCCCAGGGCTTCAAGGCGGTGAGGTTGCCGATCCAGACGTCCGAGACGTTCATCGAGTTCTTGATGGAGACCTCGCCGGCCGTCCCGCTGATGCCGTGGTAGATCTCGCCGTTGATGATCATGCCGCAGCCGACCCCGGAATACATGAAGAGCATGATGTCCACATCGGTCCCGGCCCCCAGCGACCATTCGCCGTAGGCGGCGGTGGTGACGTCGTGCTCGAGCTTCACCGGCACCTTGAACTTCTCGGTGAGTAACCCCGCGATCGGCACGTAGATGGAGGCCACCCCCTCGGTGCAGCGGATCGTGCCGACCTCCCTGTCGATCACGCCGGAGGCGCCGATCTGGATGCCGCGGATCTTCTTGGCCTCCACCTGGGCGTTCTTGATCACCTCGCTGATGGCGTCGGTCAGGCTCTTCACCACGGAGTCGGCCGAGTCCCGCGGGCGGGGCGCCTTGGAGCGGGCCACGACGTTCCCCTCCAGGTCCGCCAGGACCGCCTCGATCGAGAAAACGCCCAGATCCACCCCAACGACATAGGAAGATTTCGGATTCAGAACCACAATGGTCGGCCGGCGGCCGCCCGAGGAGATGTCCAGGCCCTTCTCGATCACGATCCCCTGCTCGATGAAGTTGTTGACGTAGTTGGAGACGGTCACGATGTTGAGCTTGGTGAGCTTGGAGATGTCGGTTCGGGAGATGGGCCCGTAACGCTTGATCGCTTCGAGGATGGAGACGTTCTTCCGTTCGCGGTCGGTCAGCGAATGCTCGTCCAGTTCCGCAGTCTTCATGATGGGGAGCCCCTTGGGTTAAGTCTGGCGGATGAGTTGCAACCCCGCGTGTTAAAACAACTAAACTGTTTTATAAATACCTTCAAGAAGGCCCCTTGTCAATCATAAAAACAGAACCCCCTGTCATCTCGAACGAGGCCTCTGTCATCTCGAACGAGACCCCTGTCATCTCGAACGAAGTGAGAGATCCCTGTAAGCGGCACTCAAAGTCTTCCAAACCGCTTCAGGATCTTCCGCCTTCAATTTGATGTAGGCCGCGCCGAAATAGCTCCAGGCGGCGAAGTTCCGGATCCCCTGGGCGTAACCCTCCTCTATCGCTTCCTTAATCTTGCCCTCTTCCCCTTTGGGAATATTGAAGTTCAGAATCCAAAGCTGGGCCTCCTTGCCGAATTGCCGGCACAGATCCTGGACGCGCCGGGCGAAGGGCCGGACACGCCCGGCCGCGTCCGGGGTGTGGGGCCTCCAGTAGGGGTCGGTCCCGAAGATCGAAAGCGAGGCTATCGAAGCGACCTTCGCCCAGTCGTTGACCGTCGAGGAGTTCTCGAAGGGAAGCTGGCAGAGCGCCGCCGTGAGCCCGGCCTTCACCGTGGCGTCGCAGAGGAATCGGGTGAAATCCACGAGGCATTCCTCTTTGAAGGCGCGAACCTCGGGCGTAAGGGTTTCGGGAAGCGCGCCGCCGTGCCGCTCCTTGAACCGCTGGGCGCAGGCCCCGCAGCGGCAGGCCCACAGGAGCGGATCGCCGGGCCCCTCCTTCTCTTCGGGATAGATCATGAAGTGGGGCTCGTCCCAGAAAAGGACGTCGGCCTTGATCCGCTGGGCGGCCTCGATCCACCGCAGGAGGTACTCCCGGACGGCCGGCTGGTTGGGGCAAGCGATGGGAAGGGATTCGCCCCGGGAGCTCACCTGCCGAAGCGAAAGCTCCCTGGCGATCAGGCTGGAGTAGGTTTCCCCGCCGAAAAGCTGGCCCACCCCCCAGGGGTCCAGCCAGACCTGAAGCCCCAGGGCGCGCGAGTCCTCCACGATCCGAGCCAGCGCCCCCTCGTAGAACTCCAGGTCCTCCTCGCTCATCGTGTGGACCACGTAGGTGCAGCCGGCCTTCCGGATCTCTTCCAGATCCTCCTGGACCCGCCAGGGAATCCGGTTCCCGTAGTAGCTGACGCCGAGCGCGGTCAATCCAGAGGGACGGGATCTTCCTGCTCGGACCAGTCGAGGTAGCCCACCGCCTTCAGCAGGATCGCGGCGGAGACCACCATCACGACGCCCGCGATGATCGCCTCTTTGAAGAGGCCGATGAAGGCCCACTGCAGACCCATCATGGCCGCGTAGACGGTGGCGATGCCGGAGAGCCAGCAGATGACGTTGCTTACCCGAAACTGCTGGGCGGTCAGCCCCGGCCAGCGGACATGGGCTTCCTTGGCGATGGGACCCCACCACCCCGGCGGCCGGGCCCGCCGGTAGAAGTTCAGCAGGACCTCCTTGTCCACCGGCTTGGTGAGGAAGGTCACCACGAGCCAGATGACGGTGCACAGGATGATCGTCAGGACCACCTGAATCGAGTACCATTCGCCGGTCTGGATCTTGGGCACGAGGAGAAGGGCGTTGGAGATCACGAAGCTCGCCACCAGCGACCAAAGCTCGGACTTGGCGGAGACGCGCCACCAGTACCACCGCAGCAAGGGCACCAGCACCCCGCCGGCCATCATCGCCGAGAGGAACAGCCACGCCCGGTAGACCGAGTTGAGCCGCCAGGCGCCGTAGGCCCCCATCAAGACCACAACCACCGACATGATCTTGGAGACCACCACGTAGTGGCTCTCGGAGCCGCGGCGCACCACAAACCGCTTGTAGAGGTCGTTGACCAGGTACGAGGCGCCCCAGTTGATGTGGGTGGCCACGGTGGACATGAAGGCCGCCAGCATCGCCGCCACCATCAGCCCCCGGAATCCCACGGGCAGGAACATCACCATCATCTTGGGGTAGGCCATCTCCGGGTCGGCCAGGTTGGGCAGGTAAATGAGGCTGGCCAGGCCGACGAGCACCCAGGGGACGGCCCGGATGGCGTAATTCCAGATGTTGTACCAGAGCAGAGCCCCGACGGCGTGCCGGCCGTTCTTGCAGGAGAAGAGGCGCTGGGCCAGGAAACCGCTGCCGTCGGCCCCGCCCCACCAGTTGATGAAGATGAAGACCAAAAAGGTGAAGACCGCCAGGTCCGAGCCGGCAAAATTCGGAACAAACTTGATGATCTGGTCGGGGTCGGCCACCGGGGAGCCCAGCGTCGGGTCGGCGTGCAGAACCCGGGCCGCCTCCACCGCCTTCTGGGCCAGGGCGGCGGGGCCCCCGACATCCGCCACCACGATCCAGGCCAGCATGACCACGCCGATCATCGCCACGATGAACTGCATCAGATCGGTGTAAGCCACCCCCCACATCCCGGAGAGGGTCGTGTAGAACAGAGTCAGCGTGACCAGGATGACGATGGCGGTGAGCTTGGGCCATCCGAAGACCTCGGTGCAGATCTTCTGCATCCCGAGGAACACCCACGCCAGGGTGATGGTGTTGGCGATGACCGAGCGGAAGCAGGCGTGGAACATGCGAAGGCCCGCCGCGGTTTTCCCGCCGTAGCGCAGCTCCACGAGCTCCACGTCGGTCAGGATCTTGGAGCGCTGCCAGAGCTGGGCGAAGAAGAAGGCGGCCATCGTGGTGCCGATCAAGCCGCTCCACCAGTACCAGTTCCCCTGGAAACCCTGGGTGCGGACGATGCGGGCGATGGCCAGCGGGGTGTCGGCCGCGAAGGAGGTGGCCACCATCGAGGTGCCGGCCAGGAACCAGCCGAGTTTCCTGCCGGCTACGAAATATTCGCTAAGATTTTGAGAGGCGCGCTTGGTGAAGAGGAGGCCGATCCACAGGGAGGCGACGCCGTAGACGGCGATGACCGCCCAGTCCAGCGGGGCGAGGGCTATGCCGTCCAACGGCGGGAAACCCCGGCGGGGAGCATGGGGGGTATCTTAACCGACCGTTGAGCCGCGTGTCAATCCCTCGATGATGTACCGCTGAAAGCAGAGAAAGACGATGATCACCGGCAGAGCGGTGATGGCCGACCCGGCCATCAGGTGGACCCAATCGACCCCGGTGATCGACTTGTAGAGGGCCAGGCCCACCGGCAGGGTGCGCATCTCGACCGTGTTGGTCAGCAGGAAGGGATAGAGGAAGGTGTTCCAGGCCCCCATGAAGGTGTTGATCCCGACCACCGCCAGCGCCGGAGAGGACAGGGGCAGCACCACCCGGGTGAAGATGGCGAACTCCGAGGCGCCGTCGATCCGGGCCGCCTCCTCCACCGCCGGCGGCAGCTTGGAGATGTACTGCCGCATGAGGAAGATGTTGAAGGGGGTGACGAGGTTCGGAACGATCAGCGCCCAGTAGGAGTTGAGCCACCCGATGTGCTTCATCAGGATGAAGACCGGCACCATCAAAACCTGCGGCGGGATGGCGATGGAGCCCACGACCATGAAGAACATCGCTCGCTTGAAGGGAAAATCGCGGCGGGCGAAGGCGTAGCCCACCATGGCCGAGAAGAGAAGGTTGCCCAGGGTCACCAGCAGGGCGATCGCCGTCGAGTTGGCCGCGTAGCGGCCGAAGGGGCCGCTCACCAGAACGTCCCAGTAGTTGTTCCAGGTCCAGCGGCGGAACTCCAAGCGGACGTCGTCCAGGTGAAGGGTGCCGGCCCCCTCGGGAAAGGAGAGCGCGAGCGCTTCGGCCTGCCGCTCACGCAGCCCCGGGGAGAGGGCCTGCAGGAAAAGGGACTCCATCGGGACCCTGACCGTTTCCCATCGGGTGGTCAACCCGCCCCGAAGGAACTGCTGGAGGTCGACGCTTGCCCGGCGGCCCTTCAGGTCCGCCATCTCCACCATGAAGGTCTCGCCCCCTTTGTCGCCGCGAACCCGAAACGACAAGTGGGAGAATTTCCGCAGGTCCTGGGCGATCCGGGTGGACCACCGGGCCGGCCCCTCCCCCTTGAGATACCGGATTGTCAGGAAGCGGTTCTGCTGGGGGGCGGGTTCCGGGGGCGTGAAGAGCATCTCCACCTTGGAGTCCGCGCCGGTTTCCACGCCGATGGGTCCGCCGATCGAATTCAAGGCGCCAACCTCGAAGTCGGCCACCAGGACCTCGCGGGAGCGCTTAAACAGGGTGCCGGTGGGCTTGAAGGAGGCGTGGAACATGAGGGCCAGCGGCGCCAGCGTCGCCGCGAGCATGACGGTCAGCACCGCCACCGCGAAGGCCGTCACCAGCCGCTCGCGCATCAGACCCGATCCTCCATCTTGAAGAGACGCATCTGGACCCACGAGAAGCTCATCGTGATGAAGAAAAGGAGGTACCCGACCGCCGCGGCCCGCCCCATCTCAAACCGGTGGAACCCGGTCTCGTAGAGGTACCAGACCACCGTGGTGGTGGAGCCCAGGGGCCCGCCCTGCGTCATCGCGAAGATCTCCGGGAAGACCTGAAAGGCGTGGATGGTGTTGACCACCGTCGCCACCAGAAGAATCGGCTTCAGCTGCGGCAGGGTGATGTGCCTGAACTTCTGCCACTCGTTGGCCCCGTCGATGGCCGCCGCCTCGTAGAGCTCCGAGGGGATCGTTTGCAGGCCCGCCAAGAACAGCACCATGTAATAGCCGAAGCTCGCCCAGACGTTCATCATCATGATGGAAAGCAGGGCCAGCCGGGTGTTGAGGAGCCAGTTCGGCGTGGGCGGCGGCAGACTCAGCGCCCGCAGCCCCAGGTTCACCAGGCCGCCGGGGGAATAGAGGTAGGTGAAGATGGTGGCGATCACGATGACCGAGGTGGCCACCGGCAGGAAGAGGCCCGCCTGGTAGAGGCCCTTCAGGGGAACCTTGGTGTTGATCAGAACCGCCGCGAAAAGGGCCAGCGCCATGGTGGGCGGGATGGTCCCCGCCGCGAAGAAAAACGTGTTCGCCAGGGCCCGGAGGAACTCGGGGCTGCGCCCGATCTCCAGGAAGTTCCTCAAGCCCACAAAGGTGAATTCGGAGCTCAACAGGTTGTAGCGGGCAAAGCTCAAGACGAGCGAATGCACGAGCGGCGTCAGGCTGAAGACCAGAAAGATGGCCAGCCAGGGCGACAGAAAAATCAGGCTCACCGCCAAATCCCGGGGCGAGCGGGAAACCCTCGCCGCGATCCCCCGCCCCCGCCGCCTGGCCAACAGCCAGAGGAACATTCCGGCCAGGCCCGCGGCCGCCAGCAGGCCGAACACCACCGCGTCGCTCACCCCCGTCTTCACCTCGGGGCTGGCCAGGATTTCGTTGATGGCGGCGGCGGCCTCGGCCAGGGCCGCGCTGGGGCGGCGGTCCTTCAAGACGACCTCCTCCACCGCGCGGGTGATCCACTCCTGCATCTCCACCCACCGGGGATGGGCCGGGGGGGCCACCGCGAACCGGACCTGGTCAAAAAAGAGCTTCTGCTCCGGGTGGGTCTTGTAATAAGGATGGTTGAGGGCCGACTTGGCGGTGGGGACGATGTTGCGCTGGGCCTCCACAATGGCCATCGCCTGCTCCTCTTCCATCAAGAAGAGGGCCAACTTGAGGGCCGCCTCCGGGTGCTTGGCGCTTTTTAAGACGGACAGGATCTCCCCGCCGGCAAAGGAGGCCGGCGTTCCCCGGAGGGCCGCCGGCCGGGGGCACAGGCCCACGCCGAAATTGAGCGTGGGATTCATCTGGGGAATCAGGGAGAAGTTCCAGGAACCGGAAATTTGGATGCCCACCCGGCCCTGGGCGAAGAGCTGGTTCACCTGGGTCTGACGCTCCACCAGCGCGTAGGGCTTGAGCATCCGGTAGAACTCCAGGGCCTCCACCACCGGCGGCTGGTCCAGCAGACAGCGCTTCCACCGCGAATCCAACACCTCGCCGCCGTTGCCCCAGGCGAAGGAAAGGAACTCCTGCCAGGGGGCGTACGGCTCCGCCACGTGGATGCCGATCCCGTAAACGTCCGGCCCCAGGGCGTCAACGGCGCTGGCGGCCTGGAGAAGCTCTTCCCAGGTGGCCGGGGGACGGTCCGGGTCAAGCCCCGCCCGGCCGAAGAGATCCCGGTTGTAAAAAAGGATGCGGGTCCCGGCCAGCCACGGCAAGCCGTAGATCCGCTCCTTGAAGGCGGCCGGCTCCCAGAGGAAATACCGGTCCCGGATGTCCCGTGAGGCCTCGGTCAGATCGGTCAGGACGCCGGAGGAGGCGAACTGCGGCACCCAGTCGGTCCCCAGCTCGCACAGGTCCGGGGCGTTGCCGGCGGCGATCGAGGTGATGATCTTGTCCAGGCCGTAGTCCCAGGCCAGCTGTTGAAACCGCACCCGGATGCCAGGATTCTGGCGCTCGAACTTGGCCAGGAGGCCGCGCATCAGCTCCTCGCCCACCGAAAGCTCCCAGAAATCAATGGTGACTTCGGAGGCGAAGGCGGGTGCGGGCTTAAGGGCGAGGGGTGAAAGGAGAAGGAGCGTCATGGCGAGCCCGCCAAAGAATTTCGGCGGGCGAAGCAATCTCTCGATCACGGGGCTAAGTCTACCGCCGGAGGAATAGATTGACAAGCCTCTCCTCTTAAACGGATAATTAAATTCCTAACCTAAGATGAAACCTAAGCTTCTGATCGCTTGCGATTTCGACGGAACGCTCACCCGGCAGGACACCCTGGTGACGATCCTGGATTCCTTCGGCTCCCCTTCCTGGAGGGAAGTCCAGCAAAAGGTCGTTTCCGGTGAAATCCCGATCCGGGAGGGGCTCGCGGCGGAGATGGCCTCTGTCCGGGCCAACCGCGAGCAGTTGATCGAGCTTTTGACCCAGCAGGTTGGCGTGGATCCGGCTTTTTCCGGCTTCCTTCATCTGACGCGGCGGGAGGGGGTGCCCCTGGTCTGCCTGACCGGCGGCTTCGACCTGTGCGTGGAGACGGTTCTCAAAAAGGAGGGGCTCTGGCCTCTGCCTTATCTTGCCAACCGGCTCCTGAAGGATAACGGCTCCTGGCATGTGGAGTTTCCGTACCCCTCGGCCACCTGCGCCGCCTGCGGCCACTGCAAGGCCGATCCGATCCGCGGCTGGAACGAGCAGGGCTACACCACCGTCTTTGTGGGCAACGGGGTAACCGACCGCTGCCCGGCCCGGGTGGCCAACCTCACCTTCGCCAAGGAGGAGCTGGGCCAGTGGTGCCAAAGCCAGGGTCTGCCCTGGGTGCCTTACGAGAATTTCTCTGACGTCGAGCAGGAATTAAGGAGGAGGGAATGGATATAAAAACGAGATTGCTTCGGGCCCTTGGGGCCCTCGCAATGACGACCACTTTTCTTTCGCCCCTCACCCTTGACCCTTCATCCGCTTACGCCTCGGTCAAGCAGGAGGTGTACGTCAGCGGGACGGTGGAGTCCTTCGGCGGCTACACCTTCACCGAGTCGCTCACCTTCACCGTGGACAAGCCCGGCTCCCGGGAGATCGGCGCCATCACCATGGAAGGCGTCTACAACGGGGAATACCCCTGGATCCTTCGGGCCTACACCGACAACTTCCACTACACCGGAATCGGGGGCGCCAGCCGCCCGGCGAGCGCCGCGGGGCTCGTGTCCAAGGACGGCCGCTTCGCGATCCCACTGGAGGTTCACTCTCCCCTGTACGACGAGGGGATCTGGCGCCGGGTCCCGGATCTAAGCGATCCGGATCCCATCCCCTACCAACCCGAGCCGGATCTGCGGCCGACGGTCTACACCGACTGCGTTCTGATGGGGATAGACCCCCGGAACGGCGCCTGGGTGGCGGGCCCGGACGGGGTGCTCTTCACCGCCGACGACTCGCTGCTGGGCGACTTCACCGCCAAGACCCCCTGCGAGATCCTGGTCCGGGCCAACGCCGACGCCGCCGCGGCCGCCGGCGAATATGAAACCTTCCTTTATCTCGAGATCGTCCCCGCCCCGTGAAAAACCGGTGGTCATCGCGAGGCCCGGAGGGCCGTGGCGATCTCGCTTTAAAAACGGGATTGCTTCGTCCGCCAAAAATCATTGGCGGACTCGCAATGACGTTTTTATTTCTCACGACTGCCTTGGCGGTGGAGGTCAGCCCCACCCGGCTCGAGCAGGCCATCTCCGCCGACCAGCCGACCCTGGGGACCTTGGAAATCTCCAATCCCTCCTCCCGGGCGGCCCGCGTCCAGATCCAAACCGGGCCCTACCGCTACCTCGAGCCCAAGTTCAGGCTCCCCTCGGCCGAAGATTGGTTTCAATTCGAGCCGGCCGCCTTCAGCCTGGCCCCCGGAGCGTCGCTTACGGTTTCGTACACGATCACCCCGGCGGCCAACGTCCGGGACGACGCGGCCGCCGAGTACCTGGCCGCAATCCTGGTGGACCAGCTGCCGGAAGAGCCCAACGTCATTGCGAGGAGCAACAGCGACGAAGCAATCTCGCAAGCCTCGCCACAGAACGTTGGCGGGCAAGCCAAGGTCACCTTCGTGCCCCGCTTCGCCGTGCCGGTTTACCTCACCCTTCCGGAACGGGAGAAAAAGGAGCTGGAGCTTGCGGGGCTCACCGTCCGGGTCGGAGAATCGCCGGACCTCTTGAGGTTCGGCGTCGCGCTTAAAAACACCGGCACGGTTCACCTTCGGCCAGCGGGCTCTTTGGTGATCCTCTCCGAGGCGGGGACAGCCGTCGAATCCAGAACCCTGGGCAGATCCCTCCCCATCCTTCCGGGCGCCACCCTGGAGCTCCCGGCCCTGGTTCCCATGCCCGGGAGCGCGGGCCGGTACCGGGCCGCCGTCACGGTCCAAGCCGACGAAGCTCTCCTTCTGCAAAAAGAGATCGGCTTCGAGGTGACGCCCGAGGGGGCCGTGAAGTGAAAAAAATGAGATTGCTTCGTTCGCCAAAGTTCATTGGCGGACTCGCAATGACGTTTTTATTTCTCCCCCCGGCTTTCGCCCAGAAGGCCCTGCGGATCGGGTCGGTCTCTTACGATCAGCACGTCCACTCCACCGAGCTGATTAAGTTCACCGTGGCCGTCAAGAACAATGAGGCGACCACCCAGTTTGCCGAGGTGGACATCACCTTGACCAACGTGGAGACCGAGCAGGAGCTCACCCTGGTGCCCGTGCTCACCGGGAATGTCCTGGCCGGCCAGGAGTCTGTCCTGGTCACCACTTACCAGAACATCCCTGACGGCACCTACACAGTCAGCTTTCCCCTTTTTGACGGCGACGGTGTCCGGGTGGACCGGGTCACCGGGTCCACCCCCATCCACATCGGCACCGAAACCGAAACCCTGCAGGTCTTTCCGGAGGTGATTCATTTGGGAACCCTGCCGCCGGGCCGCGCGATGTTCCCGACGCCCATCGAGGTGCGCTGGGCTTTCTACCGGTTCAACCGTTTAAGACTCGATCAGCCCTTCTACATCCGGATTTACTCCGACAACGCCGCCCGCTACCGCGGCGTCCGGGGCGCCCTGCGGCGCAACTCGCCGGCCGGCCTGGTCTCCGCGGATGGGCGCTTTGCCATTCCGCTGAAGCTCTGGAACCTGAACTACGGCCCGGACATGCAGGAGGGGGGCTGGGACGCCGCCCTGGCCGGGCCGCCGCCTGTGGACGACGACGCCTTCTGGATCGGCCCGGAGCTTCTGGAGGGGGGCCGCAACCTCGGCTCGGCCAACTGGGTGAGGATCCCGGATCTTTCGGAGATGACCTCGGACCCGGTGAGCTGGCGGCGGCTGATCGGCCAGGACCCGTTCGACAACCGGTATGTCTCCGACTCCAATCAAACCGGAGACTTCACCCTAAAGAGCCCCTTCACCCTTTATCTGGCCGCCGAGGCGGGACCCACCGCCGTGGAAGGGGCCTACACCGCCAACCTCGTGGTGGAGCTGTGGGACCCGTAGGCGTCATGGCGAGGCGCAGCCGAAGCCATCTCGTTTTTGGATTGCTTGGGGCCCTTGCAATGACGGCGGGTCTGCTCACGACCGCTTCTGCGCAGGAGATCACGAGTCAGGAAACCCTTTCCCTGGGACGGGCCGACCAGCTTCTCCGCCAGAAGGCGTTCGATCAGGCCATGGAAGAGCTGGGGCGCCTGCCCAAGGAGTTCCACGAGGATCCGCTCTTCCGAGGCCATCTGGGCCGGGCCGCGGGCGCCCTTTACCGGACCGCCCGGAGAAGAACCTACCGGGAGGGGCTGGCCCCTTTTCGCGGGCGGGCGGCGGCCAGCGTCCGGGTGACCCACCGTAAGCAGGACTCCGGCCGGAATTCCGACCAGACCTCGGACAACCGCGGCTGGCAGATCAACGAGCGGCTGGAGACCACGTTGGGGCGGGAGGGCAGGATTAACGCCCGTTTTCTCCAGGAGGCGGACGGTTTCAAGAACGGCCACCGGGATCTTCGCTACCGCACGCTCCTGGTCGATTTCTTCAACGGTTCCTCCCACCTGGCCCTGGGAGATTCCGCCAGCTATGGCAGCCCCTACTTCCTGCGGGGCTCCCGGCTCCGGGGGGCCGACCTCCTTTTGCGCGGCGAAACCCACGAGCTTCAGTTGGTGGCCGGCGGCTACCCCTTCTGGCTGGAGTCCCGGGACGAGTACATTTATCCTCGGACCGTCTGGGGCTTCCGGGACAAATGGAATCTGATGGGAGAGCGCGTGAGCCTGGGGGCCGGCCTCATGCAGGCCAGAGATTCCGAGAAGATCCGGACGATCGACACGGCCAACCGCCCCCGGGACAATGTCGTCTACTCCCTGGAGCAGGCCGTGAGACTCGTCCCCGACGTCTGGTGGCTCAAGGCCTACGAGGCCTACAGCGTCACCGACGACGACCTCCTTGAGGAGCGCTTCGGAAACGCCCGGAAGCTCAAGGACACCGCCTTCCGGCTGGAGTCGGACCTGATCCAGCCCTTTTTGAGATGGAGAAGCCGCTACGAACGGACCGGCCCTGAATTCCGGCTCCTCACCGATATCCCCTCCGGCTCGGTGGTGAACGCCAAAGGGATCACGGCCGACCGGGAATTCATTCAGCAATATCTGGATCTCGCCCCGCTGGGTCCGCTGGACCTGGACCTGGAGGCGAGCTGGTACCGCAACAGCCTGGACGGGCGGGACAACGTGGAGCAGACCCGCCAGCGGTGGGCCACGGTGGAGGCCGGCTTCCTGGTGCCCGAGGGCTGGCCCAAACCCAGGGTCCGCGGCACCGCCACCGAAACCCTCTCAAGCCCCGGTTCCGCCACCCGGGCCTCGCAAACCAGAACCTTTGATGTAAGAACCGATCTCACCCATCGCCTGGGGGACTGGTCCCTAAACGGCTTCGGCACCTTCAAGGCGGAGCACCCCCTCAAGGACAAAACCGCCTTTGACGAGCAAACCTCCTGGTCGGCCGGCTCCCAGATTTCGCGCCCGCTGGGAAAACGCCTCTACTGGACGAGCCGCTACGAATTCCGTTTCTTCGATGAGGTCTTCGATGAGACGCGGATCCGGGACCACAGCGACGAGATCAACAACAACCTCTCGGTCCGCCTCTGGAGCACCGCCTCGCTGGGGCTTCACCACAGCTTTCTCCGGGGAATGCTTCGGGGAACCGCCAGCGCCAAGAAGATCGAGGCCAACCGCCACACCGGAAGCGCCTCCCTCTCCTGGCCGTACGTCTGGACCAGGGCGGACAAGCGCCGCCGGCTGACCATTCACCCTTCGCTCGCCTACTACGTCAGCAACGTCACCAACAGCCTGGAAAGGCGGCCCATGGCCAGCGGCGGGCTCCGGCTGGCCTACGAGGCCTACCCGGACTGGAAGCTGGAGTTAAACGGCAATTTCCGCTGGGACGATGACGGCGAGGCCGACGAGGTCCGCACCGAGGAATCCCGCGTCTGGCTTTCCTTCACCACCCTCTGGCCGTAACGTCTTACGCGGCGGTGCGCAGGGGTTCGATCTCTTCGAGGATTCTTTCCGGGGTAAGGCCGCGGACGCCGAGTTCCTTAAGGGCGGCCAGGTACCACTCGATCCAATTCTGATCCACTTCTCGAATCACAAAGTCAGGCGAGGGAAGCTGGACGCGCGCCATGGCCTCGTTGAGCGCTCTCCGGTGATCGGCCTCATCGCCGGGAAGGTAAACGTAGGTTACCGCTTCCAGGAGGCGCCGGGCCAGAGGATCGGAAAGCCGCGCTTGGGCCTGGGCCAGCTCCTGGGCCGTGGCCACCCCGGCCGCCCGGATAGGAAGCTCCTGCTCGCCTAGTCGAAGCTGAACCGCCAGCCGCAGAAGCTCCAGCACCCGCGCATCCCCCTTCCCCGTATCCACCACAAACCTCATCGGTTTCGTCACCGGTTCGGCAACCGGCGCCTGAACCCCCACCGGCTTCTCCTCCAGGCCGGATTCGTAACCGATCAGGGGATAAACTAGAAGGGCAGCATTGAGGGGCCTAAAGGGCCGCTCCACCCCCTTGCCTCCTGCCGGCTGAGGGCGACGAGGAGAAGAACGGAGGTTGGTGCCGTCCCACTGGTTTACATCTTGGCTGCCGCCAAGAAGCAAAGCGTCTCTGGCGCCCAACTCCTTAAGAAGAGAAGCCAACTGATGTACCGTTACGCCAGAAAGCCGCTCGCCCATTCTTTCTCCAAACATCGAAAGGAAGATAAGTTTCCCCGCGGGGTCAATCCCAATGGCAGAGAAGGAAGCCTGCGTCGTCTTGGGATTCCATCCCACTCGGTCAGGCCGCCAGTCCAGTCCAAGAGGACGGCCTCGTTCATCACGCTTTATAACCTCAGCTTCCTCGATCTGATCCGCCACAAGCTCTCCATTTCGAAGCAGTGCCGGGCCGGAAATCGCATGAGAGATACCGCCTGTAACGAGCTGATTATTCTTGATCTCAACGGTCTCAAGGCCCAGGCGCTCTAATGGCGCTAACACAAATACGGTAAAGCGGCCATCCAGGGGGCGATATTCACTTTGAAAGAGACCCCTCTTCTTATCCGTCTTTCGAATCAGTCGGCCATCTACAATCAGAAGCCCAAGCGGCTGCCAGAAGTTGGATTGGAAGCTGTTGGAAGCGTAGATGAGGCGCGGGGCTTGTTCTTCTTCGGCTGATCCTCTGCCTTCCTCAATAATCTCTTGGAAATGCCGGCCAGGCAGCTGATCGTCGGAAAGGGCGGGATCCCCCAGCATCTGCGGGAGTGTATCTCCCGGCAAATCTTGATCTAGAATTTCGGGGTTAAACCAGGAGACCACCTGAACCTGGCGCGAATCGACTAAGAAAACCTGACCGCTGGCTTGCTGGGTTCCGGTTCTCAAAGTCACTGATCGAATGGCACCGATTCCGCTGGGGTCAGATTTGGGGTCCCCCACAACGAACTCCTCCAGGCCAGCGGAGGGAGGTCCTTGATTCTTCGGAGGGCTCGAGAGAGGAGGCATCTTCTCGAGAAAGGAAAGGGCCACCCAGCCGCTCATCCCTTGCAGCCGAGCTCGTTTGCCCTGGACATCCACCTCTTCCACAACCCACTCTCGAAGTCGGCGATCATGAACACGATCGCCCGCTTGGATCGGCAGCTCGGCGGGCGGGGAGGGTTTCGTGTCCGCCGCGGTTCCCCCCAATTGAAAGTGAGCATCGGCCCTGCGAATCGCCTCCCCTAAGGAGGCAGAGGTCCTGTCCGATACTGCCTGGTTGAGGTATTCGACGGCTGCTGCAAGAGCCCGCTCCTGGGAAGGGCTTCCTTCTCTGACGGCCATCTTGAAGCCCGCCGCGTAGGCCAGGCCGCCCAGGGCCGAACCGGTGAGATCGCCCAGAGAACCCTCCTGAACCTCCGTGTCTCCTCTTTCCGGCGCACGCAACATCTCGGCTCGGACGCTTGAGATGATCCGCTCAAGCTGGTTGGCGCGCTGTTCGGCGGAGAATTCTTTTTCTCCTATCTCGCGGCCCTCCGCGAAGACCCTCATCTTTGCCAGCAGCCAGGGAAAAATGATGGGCAGCCCATAAGGACCGCGCAACGTCTTTTCTTCCTGGAAGGCACCGCTTCGAACAAAGAGGAGCATCTCCATGGCTCCGGCAAACCAATCCGCTGCCTTGCCTTTATCCGCCTGCAGGATTCTGGCAATCTCCCTGCCGTATGCGGCCGCCATTCGATCCACAGGGAGGGCATTCGCCACCCAGACAGACCAAGCCGCCTCTCCGGGTCCCAATCTCTTCCTGCGAGAGCCCATTCCGTCTGCCGTGAGAAACTGCCTGGACTTCACCGCAAGTTCCTGAATCAGACGTCCTTGTTCTGCTTCTGATGGCTGCCCTTCCTTCCAGGCCTCTTCAATCGCGGGTAGGTTCATCTCGGCATAAGCGGCCAACCCTAAGGGGCGGGGCTCCGAATCAATCAGGCCGTTGGCAAGAGCCCTCCTTTGGACGGTTCCCGCTTCATCGCCGGGAAACAGGGCAGCCAAGACCCACTCCCGGGTTTCGCGAAGCGATCCCTTTTCCTCTTCCGTAAAACCCTCGCTTGCCGCCTGGAAGAGCACCGCCAGCAACTGGGGGCTTATCCCCAGGGATTCTATGCCATGCTGCAGATACCACCGCCGAACCAAGGCCGCCTCCCTTATTCCCTCCTGTACAGCCCTTCGGCAAGCCTGGGAAAACTTCGGGTGGTGGGTCTTCACGTATTCCAACCAAGCTTGATCCGCCTGCCGAAGGCGGCCGTGAAAGGCCCTGCCGGTCCTCATCGCCCTCTCGCTGAAATAGGCGCCCGACAGAGAAGCTCTTCCCGTCACGACCTGCTCATCGCGCTGGGGGCTGACCTCAAACGCCTCGCGCATCTTCGTAACAAGCTCAGTCAGCATGCGCCGGTAGGCAAGCGCCTCTCGGCCATGGCCCGCGGCGTAGCGCGCCAAAGAGGCCGTATCTCCCATAAAAACCGCGTACGACTCCTCCAATTCAATAAGCTTTTCCAGCAAGAGGGCGACTACCAGGGGATGGGTTTTCGAAAAGAGCTCTTTAAGAAAGGCCTCCCGGTAGTAGGTGTAGGATTGGATCAGCGCCTGGCGGTCAGGCAACCGGATGGCACCGGACGGCACCGCTCCTCCCTCTTCTGCCGCACGCGCAAGACGCATCCTCCCCAAGGTCTCCAGGACGCCAGCGGCCATCTGGCCCATCATCTGCACCGAAGGGCTCTCTCGGAGCACCTCGGGATGTGACGTAAAGCGCTTCCAATTCTCTGCTCTCGTCAGGAAAATCCGCTGAAGCGCTTCGGAGGCCTTGATGTTTTGGGGGGTAACGCCGGTGTGGGATACCTGGGCCTCTTGCTGTAACTTCGGAATACGGGCCTGCTCTATGGCATCGCGAACATAGATGGCCAACAGCATGCGTATAACCGCCAGGGGACCCCCTTCACCCTGAAGCCGTTCGGTCTGATCAAGAATTTGAAGCGCCTGCTCGTTGGGTAGCCTGCCCACCATCCTGCCGAAAGCCCACAGGAGGCGATCCGTGCCGTCGTGCATCATGGACAGCAGGAGATCATCCAGCAAGATCGCCCTGACCGATTCCGCTGGAGGATCTTTGCCGAGGAAGACCTCGGACACAAATCGCTGGATCTCCGGATCGTCGACCATCCACGACAAACCCTCCAGAAATAAAACCCTTTGGAATGAAGCCGCCTGGGAGAGCTCTTCGGACGTTTTCTTCATTCGCTGGTTCGGCTCTTTCACGGTGCGAATCTCCCTTAAAAGGGATTGCGTCTCGGCATCTACCATCGCATTCGCGTACAGCTCAAAGGGGAGAACCCCCAGCCCGTATTGAAGCCCCCTGGAGAGGACGTAAAGCCGGTTGGCAGCCGCGGCTCGTTCCCCGGCATGGTGGCGCATGGCCATCGCCGTCTCCGAAGTCCGGCCCATCGAAAGCACCTCCCCAGCCACTCCATGAATCTCGATAAGCTTTTCCAATTTCCGAAAACGGGCAAAGGAAGCGAGGTCGCCCTCTAATGCCTCCGTGAGAGACTGCTGTACCTCTGTGCAATAGCGAACCACCTCGGCAATGGTCTCTATGGCCCGCTGGACCTTCTCTTGGAGCTCTTCCTTTTTGAGCCGGCCCTCCTCTGCGGCCAAAATGGTTTCCATGATCTGGGCTCTCAAGCGGGCCACATAGGAATCGTTTCTAAGGGCGCTCACGACGCCATCGTAAAGATCGCCAAGCCCGCTCCAGATGCGCACCCTTTCTTGATACAGCGCCTCTATCTTGAGGTAGTGGGAGGGTTCGATGGGCCCTCGCTTGGCTTCGAGCTCGCGAATCTGGGACTCCTTGACTCCATCAAGAAGATAGGCCAAGAGCAACTGCCCGTGAGCTTTCCATGGAACTCCTCCTGAAAGGCGCAGCGCCGCTTTCACCGCGGCATGAACCCGAATACCGTCCTGGACTGGAAGGTCCCGAACCGCAAGGGCCAGGGAGGACAAGGCCTCATCGGAGTGTTCCTCCTGGGAGGAACTCAACACCGCATGGAGGATGGCGTCTCTCAACAGCTCCGCCTGTGGTGTCCCTGCAAGAAAAATATCTACCAGCCACGCCTGCACCTCTGGGTGTTCTCTTACCCAAAACAGCGCCTTAAGAAAAGCGGCCCGCTGGCTCTCATCGAAGGTCGGCAGACGCCTCTCCGTTAAATCCAGTCTGCGGTTCGCGTCTTTCTCTGCAACCAAATCCCCAATCAACTCCTTGACCCTCTCATCCCATGGAGCGCTCCCTGATCCCTCCTCCTGCTCCTCCAGGCCGGAGGGGGGAGACGGCGTTGGCGCGTGACGGATGAGGACCCGAGAGAGCTTTCTGACCAATTGATCCCGCGTTACCTTATTCTTGGGATCCGGATTTACCAAGTTCTTCCATCTAAAAGTAGACCGTTCCTTCTGAAGACGGAAATCATCCTCGTCTTTTTCCATTCTAAGGGTGAGGAAATGATCCCCTAACAGCCCCCCCAAACTCAACTCCCCTTGAGCATTTCGGATTCCCCGGCCTTTCCTTGCCTCCATCACCCACCCCGAACGGAGCTCAACCCCCTCTTTTTTTAAGCCATTGATGCCGGCCACAAAATCCTTGGGCCTCCTGCTGTCAATCACGATATCCCCAATATGAAGCCGAAGTTTTCGTTCAACGGGAAGCAAGGGAAACCAGGGTTTTTGCTCAACGATTTCGACCTTAACCTGGGGGATCTCCACACTCGGTGAGGGCGGCTGCGGCGGCGCTGCAGGCTTGGCCACCGGCGCTGGGGGTTTAAGGAGTGCCGCTTTGGGGATGTGCCTCGGTGTAACTTGTTGACCTTCGCTCGCCTTCTTGTACCAAACCCAGTGTGTTGAAAGAAATTCAAACACCTCTTGGGCACTCTGTTGGTCCAGGATTTCCTTTTCTTGCCTGATGTGTGTCAGCCAATCCCACGCCGAGATGGCAGCCTGCTCATGATCTGAGTTAGGCGCGGGCGGCGCTGCCGCCGCCACCCTTAAGCTCATCTCGGTGGCTTTCGCGTGCACATACTCCAAGAGCGGTATCCAGCCGTCCACACGGTACCGCTTCCCCTCCTCCAGGCCGGATAAAAATTCTCTGGCAAAATCCCGAAGCTGTTCCGGCGTTACGCTGACTTCCCGGAGCATCTTCTGGGCATCGTCGGTTTTCATCGCTTGGTAGGTTTTTTCATTTCCTGTTATGATGACTCCTCCCATCTCGATGGACGCAATGCCGATTCCATCCAAATGCCTTTCCTTAGCCCACGAGGAGGCATAACTCACCCTGGGAAATATGAAGATTCTGGCCGCCCCTTCCTTTGGCCCACGGGCGAAAAGGACGTTGTAACCCAGCATTTCCCTCCTCGCAATTCTCCCGTCCAAAAGTCTCAAAAACCGATTCCCGGCATCTGCCAAATCATCTCGCAAAGAGCCTTCCAGCACCAAAACCTGAGCAGGGTATCCCTTCGCCGCGAAGACGCTTACCGAGCGCAGGTCTCCAACTTTCTCCAGGGAGGCATCCTCCACCGGCAGCCTGTCGGTAATGCCCTGGAAATGTTGATGCTTGGGGACGCTGACACCCACCTCCAGGCCGTTGTGAAAGACGCGATAGGCCGGGGCAAGAAGGAGGAGATCGATGACATCCTGGATCTCCGATAAGTTGATCTGCTGATCTCGATGATCCTTCCAAGCCAGGGTGATGTGGTCTTGAAAAACAGGAAACGGATTGGGCCAGATATTAAATCCCCGCCACCGGTAGGCCTTGAGTCCAGGAAAATTCACGGCCACCGTATCCTGACATAACGTGCAGCGCCGGTGATCTGCGAAACTACCTTCCAAATAACTCATTCCGCTGGTGTCTCGAGCCGGCCTAAACTGGACCCGCAGAGAAGTTCCCGGAAACAATCTCGGTGGATGCCCCTCGGCAGCCTGGGGGTCTTTCAGGGGGGGCAAGGCACGGGGAGCCATCCTCTGATGCCGCTGAATCGCCAAGAGCACATCGCCTAGGTTAGAAACTGTGCCGCGAGGCAATGGATCGTCTTCTTGCAGCAACCCTGAATTCAGAATTTCGTTCAGAAGGCGGAGGTTCTCTTGGTAAGGATGATTTTGACCCTCCGCCCATTCTCTGACCCGACTGACAACCGACGGTGGCAGCTCCTCGAGACCACCATAGACCAAAAGATGGGCACCCTCCGGGAATTCATTCCGAATCAGCTCCGGCTTCTTCACCTGGAGAAGGAAGAATACATCTTTGGTCAAGGCGTTGTACCTCAAGTTCTCCCAGGTTCCCTGGCCTTTTGCAATCCGAAGATCTGCCCCCAACCACGCCTCTGTGAACTCGGGGGTCGCCCAGCGAAGATCCGTACCGGCAATATCCGACCCGCTGGAGATAACGGCGAGCCGACTTCTCCAATCCGGAATCTCTCGGAAGAAACGATCTATCTCAAGGCGCCCCAGCAAACCCTCGATGTCCTGTTTCGTCACGTCGTTGACCACCGGCCTGCCACGTCCAACCAAGGTAACCGAATGTCCCTGGGCCAGCATTTGCTTGATGAAAAGAAGATCCAAGACGGCTTCTCCCGCATTGTCCATAAGGAAAAGGACCTTCTGGTTCTGGCGCGACAGCTTGTCTCTTAATGGAGAGAAGTCGCTTCTGAAAAACCAGGAGGAACCTTGAGATGACGCCTCTCGGAGGCGCTCCTCGGTAACCCCCAACAGAACCGTGAGATCCCGGCTCGGTGCGGGACCTTGGTCCAGCGCATTGCCAATGATTCCTGCCTGAAGACTTGCCAAAAGAGGGTTTTGGCTCGAACGAATGAGCTCTTCCAGTTTAGGTAATAAACCTAAGGCAATCTCATTGTCTTGCTTCTTAAGCGTCTTATAGGGATCTGGTTCTCCTGTGGCAACGCGGATCAGCTCATAGTGGATGGCCGCTGCCTGAGGAAAAGGCAGATCCTCTCCGCGAAGGGGGATGCCGGGAGAGATCTGACCTTGAAGCCTCGCAGAGAGCGCTTCCAGGAGACGATTGGCCAGATCCCGTTTGCGGGGATCGTCGGTAGACAGTTCAACCAGCTTACGGGAGACGGCTTGCAGGGGGTAAACCTTCTCTGAAACCTCTCTATGCTTAAGCGGACTTAAGATAAAAGGGGTTCCGGGCTGAATAAATCCTTCGGGAGGCCGTGGAAGCCGGGAGGGATGAAATGGCTCCAGGACGCGATCCAGGATTTCTCTTGGCGCAGCCCCTCCTGCAAGCGCCTCATCCCGGAGGGCTTGGCTCTCCCTCAAATCATCACTTAGATACCTCCCCTCCTCCAGGCCGGCCTGGAGGGACTCTTCGAGGCCGGAGAGCTTGGGCGGAGACTCGACGGTTTCCAAATCGCGCAGGCCTGCCTGCCGAAGCTCCGGCGAAGGCAGGGCCCTTCGACCAAACACAGGGTAAACTCCGGCGGAGGGCGGGAGGGTCAGTGAAATGCTGATCACAAACGAGACAAGGCGAGCAAACCATTTGCCTGGGTTCATCGGGGAGCGGCCCTCTCTTTCAACGCAAGCTTACCCGATGTGAGGTGTTTTTGTCAAGAGTGCAAAACTAGGTTTTTATACTTTTACAGACTACGCGGGAGAGGGGGTGGGGTTGGGCTTGAGGGGGGCGGGGCCTTTGGGCAGGGAGGCGATCAGCTTTTCCACATCGGACTTAAGCTGCTGGGTCACGGCCCAGGTTTCCTTCACGAAGGAATCGCTGCCGGCCGGCGGATGGGCCTCGTGGTAATCCTCGATCACCTCGGCGCCCCGGTGGTCGTCCTTCTCCTTGGAGGTCTGGACGTCCTGGGCGATTTTTTCCTGCATCTGAATCAACTGCCTTAGAAGGTCGGCCGCGCCGCCGTTGGGAAATTCGTGGAAAAGGAGCCGCCTCTCATGCTCCCAGCGGGGGTTGGCGCTCGGCTGTTCCAAAAGCCGGGCAAGGTCAGCGGGCTTCCTGCCCCCGGCCAGCGCCGAGAGTTCCCGCTTCAAGCCGAGCAAGGCGTAGTAGCGGATGTAGAAGGTGTAGGTTTCGATCGCCTTCCTGCGGGAGTGCTCCAGGAGGTAGCTCTTGCCCAGCCCCTCCACATCCTTGGAGGTGTAAAGCTCCTTCACCTTGCCCACCTGAAGCCGCCGGCGGGCGTCCACCATCATCTCCACCAGCTCCGGCCGGAAAACCTCGAAGTCAAACTTGGAGCGCTTGGCCTTGTTCCGCTTGGCGTACTTGCCCTCGTTTCGCTTCACCATGTAAATGTTGTCGGAGAGCACCCACGCCGGCATGATCTCGGTGTAGGCCGGCGAGACGCCGGGGTACGCGGCCGCCGGGGTGTTGATGAGAGAGAAGGGGAAGCGCGCCTTCTGCGGAAGCATGGCGACCCCGCTGGCGATGATCGTGTAGGGGGAGCCGGTCAGGTCGGTGGGAAATTTGATGTTGGCCCCCAGGCCGAAGAAGGTCCCCTCGCCCGGCCAGATCTCCTGATCCGGGGCCTTGGCGGTGTGGTTGGAGCCGATGTTGGCGCCGTAGCCGACGTTCCCCTTCCCCTCCGGCCAGAGGGCGGCGATCAGCAGGGCCTGGTGATGGAAGCCGACGAACGGCCCCAGCAGGGCGCTCGTCACCTCTCCCTCGCCGACACCGGTGTTGGGGCCTAAAATCGAATGGGTCACCTTGCCGTGGCGCTCCACGTGGGAATGCTCGGCAAGGAGCGAGGAGTCCACGATCGCCCCGGTGGTGACCTCGCTCGCCCATTGGAGGATGCTGGATTTGACGATCGCACCGTTGCCGATCTCGGTTTCCTCTCCCTCGGCGCTCAAGACCGTGGCCTCTTCCACGGAGACGGCGTTGGCCACCTGGCCGGCCTGTCCCAGGAAAACCCCTTTCAACCTTGGCGTGTGAAGAATTCTGGCGGAGGCGCCGATCACGTTGCAGGGGCAGGTGACCGCCTTCACGTAGGCCGCCAGCGCGGCCGCGTAGTCGGAAAGAAGCTTGGTGTTCCCCCGCGAGCGGGCCAAGACCCAGGCCCCGTCCACGGTGAGCTCGGCAAAGAGGGGAACCTCCCGGCCGCCGGTTTCAATGGCGATGGCGGTTTCCAGGCCGTTGGCGAAGGAGGTTTCCTTCTCCAGGGTAAGACTTCCGACATCAAAGAGAACCGCCCCCTCGCCTACCACCGTCGCGTTGAGGAGCCGGACGTTGCGGATCAGGGCGTTCTTACCCACCACCACCCGGTCCAGCGTGGCGTGCGAGAGGCCGGCCGGGAACGCGGTTCCCTCAATCTCGACCGAGCCGGCCGCCCCGGAAAGAAGAACGGGCCCGGCAAAATGGCACCGGGAAACCCTCTTGGGATCAAAGCCGCTTCCCGCCCCCACCGACTTCCAATCGCGGGCGGTGTTCCCCTGGGCGGTCAGGAGCTTGATCTGCGCGGGGGTAAGGGGTTTGAAGCCGGCCTTGCGGCGCTTTTCGGGGGAGACAGACAGCAAGGTGAAGAGGGCCCTGGCCTTGCCCGCCTCGCGAACGAACTCGGAGGCCGAAGAGGCCTCGCGCAGGGCCCTCACCACATCAAAGGATGGAACAGCCAATGCCTTACGCCAGAACGAGGACGTGCGGTTCGGCCGGGTATTCCCGCGTCAGCTTGGCGGAGGCCGGCTTGTCCACGATGATCGTCGCCTTGGGATGCAGCTGAACGATCGTGGCCGGCACAATCGCCGTGATCGGTCCCTCGCAGGTGTTGGCGATCGCCTCGGCCTTGCCCGCGCCGTTGGCCAGCAGGATGAGCTGGCGGGCGTCCATGATCGTGCCGATTCCCATCGTGATGGCGTACCTGGGAACCTCGTTCATGTTGCGGAAGAAGCGGGCGTTGTCCTGCCGGGTCCGGTCGTCCAGGGTCTTGACGCGGGTCCGGGAGCCCAGCGACGAGCCCGGCTCGTTGAAGGCGATGTGCCCGTTGCCGCCGATCCCCAGAAGCTGGAGGTCCAGGCCCCCGGCCCGGATGATGTCCTCTTCGTACTTGCGGCAGAATTCCGGGATGTCCTTCGCGGTGCCGTCGGGGATATGGACGTTCTTGGCGTTCACGTTCAGGTGCTTGAAGAGGTTCTCCCACATGAAGAAATGGTAGCTCTGGGGATGCTCGTGGACCAAGCCCACGTACTCATCCAGGTTGAAGGTGGTCACCTTGGAGAAATCCAGACCATCCTCTTTGTGCAGGCGGATGAGCTCCTTGTAGGTCCCCAGGGGGGTCGAGCCGGTGGCCAGCCCCAAAACGGCCCGGGGCTTGCGGCGGATCAAATCGGCGATCAGCTCCGCCGACAGGCGGGATACCTCGTCGTACGATTCCTTGACAATGACTTCCATGGCTTTAGGGCGACTCCTTCTTTTGTTGGTTGTTGGGTTCTGATAATAAGGCTTTAGCGCGACCGTTCGCGAGGGGCCTTACGAGGCGAAACCTTATTATATAAGGAGACTCCCGGAGCCGTCAAGGGCTGGCCTTGGTCCGGCGCGCTTCCAGCAAGCCCTGAAGCTTGAGAAGCTCGGGATCTTCGGGGTGCACCTTGAGGGTCAGGTGAAGCTTCCGCTGGGCCTCGTCCAGCTCTCCGCGGCGGATCGCCAGCTCCACGTCGATCAGGGCCCAGTGGATCTCTTCCCGCGCCCCCCGGGGGACCATCGAACGCAGGCGGACCTGAGCTTCGTCCAGCCGGCCGGAGCGAAGATCCAGCGCGATCAGGTTGAAGGCGGCCGGGGTGAAGGAAGGGTCCGCTTCCAGGGCCCGGACGTATTGCTCCCGGGCCAGCGATTCCCGCCCGGCCCGATCGTAGGCCGTGCCCAGGTTGTTCAAGGCCTCGGCGTAGCGGGGTTGGCCGCGCAGCGCTTCCTGATAGTGCTGGATGGCTTGCTCCACGCGGCCGCGGCTTAACAGGATGTTTCCCAGGTTACTGTGAACCTTGGCGCTGCCCGGAGGAAAACGGAGGGCCTCCTCATAAACCCGGACCGGCTCCTGCCAGACCCAGATCCGGTGAAGGCTGATGCCGCTTAAAAAAAGAATCCACAAGCCCGCCTCCAGGCCGATCCATTTGCGCCAGCGGGGCCGCGCCGCGGCCAGCCGGGCCTTGGCGGCCGCTGTCACCAGCGCCAGCCCCGCCAAGGGAAGATAGAGCCAGTGGTCGGCCATGTTCGGATCCAGCTGAACCACCAGCCCCGAAACCGGAAGCCAGGTCAGGAAGAACCACCCTGCCCCAAAGAGGAGGGCCCTGTCCCTTCGGAACCGCCACGCGAGCCAAAGAACCGCCGCCAGCGCCGCCGCCGGAAACCACACCGCCCCAGCGAACCAGGAGGTGACCCAAGGGATCCGGCGCTCCATGTGGAGATCCACCGGAAGAAGGAAGATTCGAAGGTAAGTGACGAGCATCCGGGGAACCGTGAAAATCCGGCCGGCCCATTCCAAGGGAGGCTGGTGCCCGCCGAATCCCAGATGGGCGCGGACAGCCAGGTAGAGCAAGAAAAGAAAGACGAGGGGCGCGAAAGGAATCCAGCGCTTGGCCCAGGGGATCGGCCGGCCCTGGTTCAGCGCCGTCCGATCCGCCCAGAGGAGAAGCAGGGGAAGGATGAGGCCGGCCTCCTTCGAAAGCCAAGCCGCGAGGGCGCCGGCCAGCGCCGTCAGGTACCAGAAAAAAGCCGAGGGCCCCGCGCCGCGCCGGAACTTGAGCCAGCCGATTACGCCCAGCAGAACCCCGCAAGCCGCCAAGGGATCCGCCCGCCCGGAAAGGTACCCGACCGCGGCGACCTGGACCGGGTGAACCAGGAAGATCAAGCCCGCGAAGAAGGCCGGGATGGACACACCCAGCAGAGTCCAGGCCAGGTAAAAGACGAGCGCCGTGTTGACAAGATGAAGGCTCACGCTCGTCAGGTGAAAGCCCAGCGGATTCAACCCCCAGAGCTGGTAATCCACCAGGAAGCTCACGCCCTGCAGGGGCCGGTAGTAGCTCTGATGAAACACCTCCTGATAAAAGGAGGGCCCAAAGAGGTCCGGAAAAAACCTCCAGGATCTTAGGAACCGGTCTTCGACGATCAGGAGCTTATCGTCCCAGAGGAAGGGGATTTGGAAGCTGGGCAGATACAAAAGGGCCCCGGAAAGAAATAGGGCCGCGAGGAAGAAAGGGTGGGCGCGTTTTACCAGGGCTGGCGGCTCTCCTCGCCGGGGACGGCCCCGAAGGTCTTGTCCGGCTTGCCGTCGAAATCTTCGTCCACCCGCCCCCCGGCGATCTTGGTGCCCCCCAGGGCATAGTAGAACCAGGCGTCCGGTTTGCCATCGTGGTTCTTGTCCATGATCATGAGGTCCTTGATGCCCTCTTTATAGTAAGACCAGGCGTCGGGTTTGCCGTCGAAGTTGAGATCCGCCCGTTCCCGAATCGCCAAGCCCTTCTCCATCTGACGCAGGAGGTCCGGCTTGCCGTCGCCGTTGCGGTCCACCTCGGAACGCTCCGGTTTTCCATCCTTGAAGTAGATCACGATCTCCCGCTTGCCGTCCCCCTGCCGGTCCCTCTCCACCCGGACCAGGAGATCCCCCTCGTAGAACTTCCACTCATCCGGTTTGCCGTCCTTGTTCGTGTCCAGGGCCTCAACCCGCTCCTTGGCCGCGAAAGCGGCGGAAGGCAAAAGAAACAGCGCCGTCATTGCGAGGACGCGAAGCGGACGAAGCAATCTCTCTTTTTTCATTCTAGGAACCTCAAGGTTTCGTTCAGGTAATTGACCTTACGGTGGATCTCCTGCCCCGCCGAGGGCAGCCGCTGAAGATCGCTGCGCAGGGCCGAGGCGGTCGACTGCAAAGAGGCCACCAGATTCTTGCGCTCCTTGTTGCGGGGGCCCAGTCCCGAGGTGATCTCGTTGATCAGCTGGGCCACCTCCTTGAGCTCATCGAAGCGCCTAAGGCTCAAGGGGGCCAGATCGAACTCGCCGCGCGCCATCAGGTGGAGGTAGCGCTTGATCCGAACCAGGGGCCCGGCGATGGTGTGCGAGATGAACAGCGTCACCAAAAGCGCCACCGGCACCAACAGGAGAAAACCCAGCGCCAGGCGCATGTAGATCAAACGGAGAACCTCCACCAGGCGCCCCTGCGGATAGACGTTGGCCAGCCGCTCCACCAGGTGCGACCACCCGGTGACGTAAACCACCCAGACCGAGATCCCAAAGAAAACAGCCAGAAGCAGGAAGGTCACCAGCATCATGCGCAGCTGCAGGGAACTGTCCGTGACAAACTGCGTGCGCTTGAATTTGTCCGCCATCTAAGGCACTCCTTTTATTATTATCATTACTGCCGAACCACCCGAAGGTCCCGGTGAACGGTCAAGGTCAGCCCTTGGCCGCGGGACTTCTCCACCTGAAGCTGAACCTCCTTGAGGGGCAAGTAGCGGGTCGCCTGTCCGTCCACGGCGGCGACACGGTCGCCGGCGAGCAATCCCGCGCCCGAGGCGGAACCTCCCGGGTCCACCGCGGCCACGGTCAACCCCATCCTCTCCGTGGAAAACCGGAAGCCCGGCCAGGCAGGCTGCGCGGGGCCGGCGGGGATGAGTTCGATCCGCCGCGCGAGGGTGATCTTGGCCATCGACCCGCCGGGCCCCAGGAGGAGATACGCCGCCTCCCGAACCGGCAAGAAGGCCAGCGACTCTCCCCAGACCGCCGTCAACCGGTCGCCGGCGGCGATTCCGGCGCGCTGGGCCTGCGACCCGGGCTCCACCGACTGGACCTCGGGGTATCCCTCGCCGGCCTTCAACCGCAGGCCCCAGCGCGTCAAGAGCTCGCCGGACAAATCGGCGGACAGCGTAAGCGAAGGGACGCCGCGCTTGGCTTTGAGATCGGCCGCCCGGTTCAGGGCGTCATCGGCCTCCTGAAATTCCGGGTAAATCTGCAGGGCCTTGCGAAAGAGCCCCTGGGCAACGGTGAAATCGCCGCCGGCCAGCGACCGGTTTCCCAGGTACAGGTAGTTGCGCTCCGGATCGTCAAAGAAGATCTCGTCAATCTCGCCGCGCGCGATCACCCGTTCACCGTCCACGGTGCTGACCACAATCCTGTCCCGGTGTTCCTCCACCACCAGCCCCTTCAGCTCCTCGCCGGAGGTGAAGTAGATCGCGTCCGCGAAAGCGGTGGAAAGAAATAAGAACGACATTGCGAAGGCCCCAAGCAATCTTGTTTTCATTCGCACAGCTTCTTGTAGCTTTCGTAGTGGTGAATCGCCAGGCCGCCGAAGCCCGCTTGGCCGCCCACGGCGTTCACGATCTTCTTGAGCTCCCGGCTCATCACGTTGCAGGTGGTCCCCCCGAAACTCACGTACGCGGGGAAAAGGTCCTCCTGGGTTTCCTGGCCGATCAAGACCGGCTTGCCCACTTGGCCCCCGTACTCCAGTTCCAGCCGCACCAGGCGCAGGGTTCCATCCGATCCCTCGGCGAAATTCCGGTAAGCCATGACGGTGACGGTGTCCACCGTGTCCAGGATGTGCTGGGTGGGGCTCTTGACCGAGCCTCGCCAGAGAATCCGGTAGCTGGCGTCGTCGTCAAACCAAAAGGGAATGTCCACCCCGAAAATCACGGGAACCGGCTCCTTCCGTATCGCTTCGGCCATCTTCGCGTTCAAATCCAGGTAGCCCCCCAGAAGCTCGCCCGGCCGTTCGTTCCAGGCCTGGGTCAGCAAATACACCTCCACATCGGAGTGAATCCCGTCGAAGCGCTCCTCGGGCGGGGCCTGGCGGTTCATCTGAAGGACCGCGCCGGTCCAGGCCATGGGAAGGGTGTGGTAGCGGCTCTTCCCCCAGCGCGGGTCGCCCGCCAGGGCATGGACCGAAAGCCCCATCTCGTGGGCCTGGCGGTTAAAATCGCGGTACGTCCGGTCCCAGGGGGGCTCCAGGTTGTAGGCCGACAGGTACAGCGTGCCGATTTGGTGCCTTCGGCAGAAAGCCAGGAGTTTTGCCTTGGATTCTGGTTTGGCGGCGATGCGGGCGTCCCAGACCCACATCGCCCGGGGCGGCTCCTCGGCGAAAACGGAGGGGAGAAATAAAAACGTCATTGCGAGGGCCCCAAGGGCCCGAAGCAATCTCGTACCCCTCACTCGAGGGTGATGTCGTCGAGGTAAACGGTTCCCAGCCCCGCCCCCTCGGGATAAAGTTCCCCCTCGAAACAGATCGAGATGGAAGCCAATTTGGTGTAGTCAATGAAGTAGGAGGACAACGGAATCACCGCCTTCTGCCATTCGGCCGTCAACCGGCCCGCCGGCAGGTACTTGCCGATCTCCTCGGACTTGACCGAATCCCCCACCCGGTCCCAGTGCCGGTCGGCCAGCCCCACCATAAAGTTCTCCTCCCCCTTGTCTCCGCGGACCCAGAAGGTGACTGCCTGGTAGCCGGAGGCGTCAAAATACTGCTCCCCCACCATCGGGGGGCTGGGTTGGTCGGTGGTGGGCGCCACCAGATAACCGCTTGTCTTTAGAAGGGTGTAATAGCCGCACCAACCGCCCATGCCGTAGGGTCCGCCCTCTGACTGCTTGTCGTAACGGATCAGGAGCACGCTGCTCTTGGCGCCGTTCACCTCTTCCTCCACCCGGCTCATCATGATCCGAGAGGGGGCCTTCACATAAACATTGGCCCGCCCGCCGGCCCGGTTCTGGATCTCCTCCCCTTCAAAATCGTCCACGAGGAGCGGCTCCGCCGCGAAAGCGGTCGTGAGTCGCGCGTCGTGAGTCGTGAGTAGAAAGACGCAGAAGGCAAGCCCTACAGTCCTTACCCATGACCCATGACCCATGACCCATGACTTTTTCTTCATTTTGTCCTCCTACTCCAGCTTAAGATCATCCAGGTAAACCGTCCCCCTGCCCACACCGCCGGGGAAAAGGGTGCCTTCGAAGCAGATGGCGACGGAGGCCGTCTGCTTGTGATCCAGGAAGAAGGCCTCCACGGGAATGACGGCCTTCTGCCATTCCGCGGTGACCTTCCCGGCCGGCAGGTACTTCCCGATCGGTTCGGACTTCACGGAGTCCCCCACCTCGTCCCAATGGCGGTCGGCCATTCCCACCAGGAAGTTCTCATCGCCGGCGGCCCCCCTCACCCAAAAGGTGAGGCTCCGGTAGCCGGAGGCGTCGAAGTAGCGGCTGCCGCTCTTCAGCAGGGTATACCAGCCGCACCAGCCCCCGGAATCGTAAGGGCCGCCCCGCCCCTTCTTGTCGTACTTCAACATCAGGGAACCGGAGCCTTGATGGGCCGGGTCCTTCACCAAAAGGGCCAGCGACCGTGAGGGCTCTTTCAGGTAGGTGCTGGCGCGCCCGCCCAGCTTATTGACCGAAGCCCCCTCGAAGTCGTCAATCAACAGGGGCTCCGCCGCGAAAGCGGCGGTAAGCGGTAAGCAGTAAGCAGTAAGCAAAACAGCGGTCATCGCGAGCAATCTCTTTCTCATTCCCATTCCTCCAACAGCTCTTCCTGGGTTTTACGGATAAAGATCAAATCATCCAGATAGACCCTGCCCTTCCCCGGGCGGTGGAAATTCACCACGAAAGAGCCCATCTGCGTCCAATCCAGTTTACCAAATTGGGCAAGCGGTATCACCACTTCCTGCCAGCCGGCGGTGAGCCCGCCGGGCAGGAACTTCTCAATCGTTCCGGCCTTCACCGAATCCCCGATGGTGAGCCACGACTTGTCCGACAGGCCGATCTCGAAGGTCTCCCCTCCCTTTTCCCCGCGCGCCCAAAAGGAGAGGGCCTTGAAGGGGCTCAAATCGTAGTAGGCGCCGTCGATCTGGTTTAAGAGGGTGTAATAGCCGCACCAGCCGGTGGCCTGCTTGTCGAAATCGAGCCGGAGGGATCTGCCCTGCTCCCCCCGCCGGGACTCCAGGACCCTCTTCGCCAAACACACGGAGGGAGGCCTCTTATAGGTCCCGGTCTTGCGGCCCAGGAGATTGATGTCGCTGTGGTCAAAATCGTCCAGGAGCAGAAACCCCTGCCGCTGGGCGGGTTCCTGGACCGAAACCAGCGGCTCCGTGTCAAACCGCAGTCCGTCAATCCAGAAGGCGCCTTCCCCTTCCTCGTTGAAGTTAAAGACCAGGCTGTAAACGCGGCTTAGATCCACCCCGAAGAAATCCTCCAGGGGCACGCGGACCTCCTGCCAGTCCGTGGTGATGCCGCCGGGCAGATACCGGTGGATCGAGCCGATGAAAACAGCGTCCTCCCGCTTGTTGGAAATGGTGTCGTTCATGCCGATCTCGAAGGTTTCTCCCCCCCTGGCTCCCTTCACCCAAAAGCTTAACGCGGCAAAGCGGGACAGGTCCCCCAGCACGATGAGGTAGGCCCCGCAGAAAAAGGGGTCCTTCGCCCGCCGGTAGCGGTATCGAACGGCCCCCGGCGAGGCCGGATCCTGCTTCACCCTCTCGTCCAGATAACAGCCGTACTTCGAGGGCTTCATGGCGAAGCCGCCGGTCTTGCCCCTCTTGGCAAAGCGCTCCTCGGCCGGAAGGAGCTTCGTGCCCAGCGGCAGGGGGGCGGCTTCGTCGAGAGAAACCATCTCCGCGAAAACAGCGGTAAGCAGAAGGAGGGACGCTCCAAAAAGGGACACACCTCGGCAAGAGTGTCCCCAAATGGAGCGTCCCCTTTTCATTCGAGGGTCAGCTCGTTGAAGGTGGTCGGGTCGCCCCACTGGCGCTCGCCGGAGGTGGAGATCAGCGCCTTCTGGGGAAATTTGGCGTGGTCGGTGTCGGAGCCGTCAATCATGACCCCCAGCCGGAAGCCCGGCTTGAACCGCTTGCTCGAGAGCACCTCCTCCTGGGCGGGAGAAATCTCCGGCGCCGGTCTCGGGCGGGGCGAAACCTGGCGGGGATCCACCCCCACCCGCTTGCCCAGGGTCTGGAACAGGAAGCCGCTGGGCAGACGGACCTCCAGCGTGTAGCCGTTGCCGGCGCGGGCGGCGCCGATCCGGACGTCGGCCAGCGAGGCGGGGTCCACGGAAGGGACCCAGACCCAGATCTCCGGGGGCCGCTCGCTGAAGTTGCCCGGGCTCAAACCCAGCTGGAAGTCGTCCAGGGAATTGACCGCCTCGGTGTAGTCCCCCAGGAGATCCACATCCAGCCACAGCTCCACGTGGTCCCCCTGCCACAGGTCGCCGGCGGCCCACTCCTGAACCAGGGCATCGTCCGCCACCTCTATCGCCAGGTACAGGGCCTCCGGGCTCCACTGAAACGCCGCCTTGAAGCTCAAGTCCTGGGGCGATTTCCAGGCGCCGGCCCCGTAGACCACCTGGCCGCGATGGTCGAAGGTGTACCACCGGGCCCCTTCCCACTCGTCCAGGTTTCCGTCGGCGGCAATCGGAATGGGCGCGGGCCGGGCGGTCAAGGGCGCGACCTTTCCGGTCCTCTCGCGGGTGGGGACGTTGCGCCCCTTTTGAAGAAGCCGGTAGGAGTCGTAGGCGTGGACGGCAAGCCCCCCGAAGGAGGGCTCTCCCTGAAAGGCCTCCACCACCTGGGCCAGCTGGCGCTCCATCTCCTCCCAGCCCTCCTCGTGGAAGGTGTTGCGCCGCTTGCCCTGCGACATCTGGACCAGGTCCTGGGTCTCCACGCCGATCACCACCTTCTTGCCCAGCCGCTTGGCCGTCTCCAGGTGGAAACGGGCGTTCTTCACGATGTCGACGGCGGAATCGTAATAATCCATGAGGGCGGCATAGTCCACCTGCTTCAGCAGACTGGCCTCGAACTCCGGCTCCCGGTCGTAGAAGACCGGGATCGCCAGGCCCATCTGGAAGGATCCTTCGGCGCCCTGCTCGCTGTTGATCAGTTTCCTCAAATCAACCATCAGCTCCACGAATTCCGCCTGGAGCTTGGCGCGGTCGCCGGTTTCCCAATCGGCGGTCAGATACGGCTCGATGTCCAGCGAAACGCCGTCGATACGCTCCTGGGCGGGGCGTGCGCGGTTGAAGGCGAGAAACCCCGAAACCCATTCCAGGACCCTGGGGTGGTACTCCTTCAAGGCCCAGAGGGGATTGCCCTGCAGGGCTTCCACATGAACCCCCGCCTCGTGCGCCTGGGCCAGAAACTGGGCAAGCTTGGCCTGATAATCGGCCGGCATTTCCAGGATGGGGCTCTCCCCGAGATAGACGAAGAGGGTTTCCAGGGCGGCGCGCCGGGCGAAATCCAGGAGATCCCTGCGCACCCTCAAGTCGTTCACCGGATCGTACTTCCAGACCCAGGAGAAGCGGGGGGCGCGCGGATTGGCCGCGGCGCGGGGCGCGTTCTCCTCCTGCACGCGCTCCACCCCCTCGTCGTAGGTGAAGGCGACGTCGTCCACGTAGACCGTCCCCCGGCCCTCGTACCTGAACCAGAGAACCAGAGAGCCCATCCGGGTCATGTCCATGTCGGTCCGCAGACCCGCCAGGGGCACCTTGACCTGCTGCCACTGGGTGGTGACCCCATCGGGCAGGAAGGCCATGATCGGCCCGGCAAAGATCGCGTCTATCTCGAGCTCCTGCATTTTCTCGTCGGCGAAGCCGATGTCAAAGCGCTCGCCCCCCTGCTCGCCCTTCACCCAGAAGGTGAGGGCGTTGTGCCGGCTGACATCGATCCCATTGAGGAGGGTGTACCACCCGCACCAGCCGCCCAGCTTGGCGTACTCCAGCCGAAGACAGGAGGAGCCGCCGCGGCCGGGCCGGGTGTCATCGGCCTTGGTGATCACCGTGTAGGAGGGCCTTCTGGCCCAAGTCCCCTGGAAGGCGTCCAGCCGGTTCTTGCGCTCGGCGAAGATTCCCTGGGTGGCGCCCACCTCAAAATCGTCCACCAGGATCGGCTCCAGGATTCGCGGAGCCGGCGGCGCGGGACGAGCGGGGGCGGGAGGCAAGGCGGGGGGCCGAGGAGAAAAGAACCGCGCGGCCGCCCATCCCGCGCCGACGGCCGCGGCCACAACAACGCAAATCAGGAGAATCTTTCTTCTCGGCATCGCCCCCATCTTACCACAACCTCGACGCCGCCCTTTTCCGCTACAGCTGCGTTGAAACGGCGGCGGAATCTTCCAGGCCGGACTCAACGGAAGGCTCCTGCCCCGCGCTCGGCAGCCTCCTTTCCAGATCAATGCGGGCCGCCGCCGCCTGAAGACCCTTTTCCACCTCCAAGCTGACGATTTGCGGGTCGATCCCAAAGATGTCCAGGAACCCTCTAACGTGAAGCTCATTCAGAAAACCGACCGCCCTGAAACTGAAGGGATAGGTCGCGGCGAAAAGCCGGCGCAGCCACTCCTCCAATTCTGCCCTTGTCTTCTGCTTCTCCTCTCCTTCCGGGATTCCCTCGCCCCAGTCCGTCAGGTTCTCCACCAGGATTCTAATCTCCCTCCAGGAGGCCCTCTCCTCCGGCCGATTTTCCGGGTCGAACTCCATCCTTTCAATCACCATGCGGCGGATGATCCGAAAGAGGTAGCCCCACGGCTTGCTCTCCCGCAGGGTGGCCGAAGAGGTCCCGAGGATCAACGGACGCTTTTCTTCAAGCGATCTCAAGGCCCCATAGGGATCCAGGAGAATCGCTTTTTGCGGGTCGGCCGGATGGGGCAGCAGAACCATCATCTCGGCGGCCAGCATCAGCTTTCCCTGGTAGGGGTCGCCCTTCCCGGCGGCATGCTCGGTGATCCGCAATCCCGCCGGGTCCAGCAGGCCTCCCCAAAGCTCCACGATCTTTTCCTCGCTTCCCCTGCCAAAGGTGGGTTGTTTCAGTCCCGCGTCTTGGGCCAGGCCAGGGAAAAGCGCCCGCGGGTCGGACACGCCCAAGACTTGACACAACCCTTTGATCTTGGGCGCCAGGCGCTCCAGGCGCCAGGCCTCCTCCGGGCTTTTCGCCTCCGGCAATAGATTGATCTCCTCCTGAACCTCCCAGGCCTCTTCCTTCTCCGCCACCAGCACGAGGTCCAGATCCTTAAAGGCCCGCTCGGCTCTGCCCCCTTCCGCCAAAAGACTTAGCACGCTTCCACCGTGCAGCCCAATCCGGAAGAGCCCATTTTGATGAAGCATCTGCAGGAAGCGCTTCGCCGGGTGATAGGCGAACCGCCTTAAGTCCATCTCATAAAGACCATCGGCCAGCGGCACGACGGCCTGATGAAAGAGCCGGGAGCGAACCACGAACTGGCTTATGGCGAGCCACCCTTGAGGATCCTGCCGGAATTCCGTCGGATACCCTATCAGGGGAGCCAGCGGCCCCCCCGGCCCCTGCAGCATCCAAACCGGCAGGGAGTAGCCGCGGATCTCCGGATCCATCACCGGCGGAACATTGAGCCGGAGGGTTCGGGGGTCCAGCAGCCAGGCCAGATCATCCCAGGCCGCGTCGTCCCATTGGTCCACCCCTTTCAGGACCAGCCTCATCTGCCGGTCCCTCAAGAAAAGCCAAAGCCCTTCCGGCAGCCACACCTCCCTTAACAGGTTGAGGGAACCCCCTTCCGCGCTCAAGTAGTGGACTCCCGATCCGCTAAGCTCCAGCACAGCCGCCTTCGCGGCCCTCGCCGTTGGGCGGATGGTTTCCTGGACAAATCTCCTGTAGCCTTCAAAAGGGGCGCCGGAGCCAGCCGGCGAAGCGACAAGCTCCATCCTGCCGGAGCCCAGCCAGCGGAGCTCCAGGCCCCAAACTCCTTTCAGGGGAGGAAAAGGCTCTCCCCGCTGCAGGGCCTCCAGATCCACCGTGCCGATCTTAGAAAGGAGAGAGGAGATTTGCCTTGAGAGGGCTGGATCGCTCTTTACCTCGTCGGGAACGTCGAGGTGAAACACCCTTCTTTCCTGGAGGGATTCCTCCAACCGCGCCAGGGAGGCATCCGCCTCTATTCCTCTTGGAGGAAGGCGTCTCAATCTGGATTCATAGAGATCAACCTGGTTGGGAGAAGGAAGGCCGCCCAGCATCACCCGGTCGGCTTCATCTCCAACCGTGGAAGAAACAAAGCTGTTGGCCAGGGTGTTTCGGTTGAGGTCCAGAGGGACTCCCGCTCCCTGCCCGCGATAACGCTCCAGCCGCTCGCTGAATCCGCTCTGAACCGAAGGGATCATCAGCTCGCTCAAGCCCGGCCTCGTGCTTCCCAGCACCACGTAATCCGGCCACTCGAATCGTTCCCGGAAAATCGATCGGGTCTCCATGAGCCAGACGGCCAAGGCGATTCCCAGCTCTCTGCCGGATTCCCAAATGGCCGTCTTGGCCGGATTCTCCCCTCGCTCTTTTTCAGGCCTGTTCGCGGCAGCCACGAGCCCGCCCAGCGTCAGTTGATCGGCCTTCAAGAGCTCCCTGGCGCGCGCCAGGATCCTGGCGATGCTGACCCTATCCTCCAGGTCCTGCTCCCCAGGGGCCAGGGTGGGATGAAAACCTTTCGTTTCCCTGGCAACATAACGATAGTCGGGGCTCCCCGGGTTTCCGGTGAAAATCAGATGGTGGGGCGCCTCGCTGTGGTAAAGGATCTCCGGCTCTCCCTGAAAGGATTTTCCGTTGACAACCATCTGGGCGGCAATGCCGTTTCCAATGTGAACAAACAACAGATTGTCTACTCCCGGACAAGTCCCCCTTAGGCCTACTTCCCCCCTTGCCCCTGCCCGCGCGTTGGAGACCACATCTACCTCCAGGCGGCCCAGGGAGGGATCGCGTTTGCCCTCGTAGAGTTGGTCCAGTCTTTTTTGGACCTCTTCCTTGAAAGAGAATCCTTTCGGGAACACGGGGAGCCAGGAGATTCGCTCAACCAGCGCGCCGTCCGAATCCACAAAGCCGGGAACAGAAAAATAGACGTACATGACCCTGTCGGGCCCATACCGCTCGACCACCCGCCGGATCGCCTGGACGAGGCGCTCGACAATCTCGCCGGGCGCGTCGCTCCGGTCCGGTTTGAGAAAAATGCGTTCGTGCTCGGCCGGCCCCCAAAAGCCCTGCGGGATACCGGCCCGGAAGACGATTGCCTGGTCCTCCCCGACGCCCATCTTGCCGACGACGGCCACAGGCCCTTCATAATCCGCCACGCGGGCCACGTGGCGGCTGGCCGACGACCGCTCCTCCAGGCCGGCACCGAGCGGAGCCGAGGGGCCGGCACCGCCGGAAACGGTGCCGGTTTCGTAGCCGGCGAGCGCGGCGACAAGCGGCCGGCCTATCTGCCCGCGCTGTTTCGAACCCAAATCGGCGGCGGCTTTTAAGATGGGATGCGTTCCAAACAGCTCCTGCTGGGTGTCGGCCGACCCGCCCCAGAGACTGCCGGAAACGGCGCCCGCCTCAAGTAGGAGCCGGGCCATCTCCCGCGCCGTCACATGGGCCGTCACCCAAAGGAGGATGATCTGGCCGTCGTCTCTTACCCCGATGGCCGACATCGCCCCGGCCCTTTCCCGCGGGTTCCAAACCAATTCGTTGGGCCGCACCTTAAGAGGGATCCCGTCTTCGCGAACGCTCCAACGAAGCTGTCCCGAGACGTCCTTCCCGTCGAGGACAAGCGGCATGCCGGAGACGGCATGGAGAATCTCGGAAGGCCGCGCTTCCCGCGCCACCGCCCTTCCCCCCTCAATCTGGGCGTCCACCAGCTCTTCGATGCCGGGCGAATCTCCCCGGTTGGAACCGAACCGCAAGGCCGCCATCCGGGGCGGGCCCGGCTCCAGGACAAAGGCCCAGAAGGAGTCGTCGTATCCCCTCTCGCGCAGCGTTTGGACATCCAAGGGGTATTTTTCCCAAGCCCAGTGAGGCCGGATCACCCGGCCGAGCGCCACCAGGAAGCCGTAGGGCTCCTTGAGATTATGCTGGCCGCTGTTGGAGAGATAAACCCTTTGGGCCCCCGGCGGCAGACCCTCGGGAGGCGCCTTCGCTTTCTCCTGCCAGGCCTCAAGCGTGAGCCCGGCCCTCCTGAACCTCTCCAGAAGCGCCGGGTCAACCGGCCCGGTCTGGAACTCCGGAAAAGCTTCTCCTTCCACCTCCGGATCCCAGGCGGACACGAGCTTCAATCTGGAAAGATCCGGCAGAACCACCCGCCCAGCCGGCTCCCCCTTCCCATCGAGGACCGGCCGGACAACCCCGATCGGCCCCCCCAGAGCCCCCTGCCACGCCTCCTCCTTCCCCAGCCGCAGCTCCTCCAACCCCGCGTCGGGTTTGAGAAGCTCCGCGCTTTGCTCTCCTGTAATCCTGATGAGCAAGAACCCCGTTTTCTCAACAAAGGCCTTATCGGCAAGCAACTCCTTGATGAGAACGGTGGTGAGGAAGGTTTTATCCCTTTTGAGCCGGCCTTGGAACGCTTCCCAGGCCTTTCGGTCCTTCACAATGACCACCAGGGTATGGTCCTTGCGAAATCGGCGGTGGTCGGCGCGCCAATTGCTTAAGGCAGCTTGGCCCCGCTGGATCTGGCCAACAGATTCGGCCGTAGGCTGGATGTACCAAACTCCCTCCTCGCCTTGGAGGTCATCTTCCACCCAGCTTGTCGCGAGGGCGCCGTCAGGAACTCCGTCCAGCGTCAGGTTGAGCCGCTCACCGTTAAGCCGAACCTCTTTCACCGAAACCCCGGGACTGCCGCCCTCCTTGGCTTGCGCTGAAGCCGTCCATCGCGGCGCCTGGCCGGCCACCTTCATCTCCCGATCTGGCAAGACGTTGAGGTAGTCGTCGGCCGGCAGCCCCTCCTGAAGGAGATCGTCCAGCACAATCCCCTGGTGACCATTGGAGGCGACGGCCAGCATGGTGTTGAAGAAACCTCGGATGTCCAGGGTGGCGTAAGGAGCCCCGCCGTAGATCTCGGCGAGGCGCAGCATGGAACGGATCAGCTTTTGGGCCAGGGCGTAGGCCCACTCTCTTTTTTCAAGGTCGGCCGCGTAATAGCCAAACTGAACCAAGCGGAAGATGATGCTCCAGGTGATCTCCGGCTGAAGCATCCTGTCGTAATTCTCGTTGGGTGGAACATGGGGATCCTTAAAATTCGGGTCAAAGAAGATGACGCCTGTAAACTCCTCCTTGGGATCAACCCCTTGGGGAAGGTGGCTGAACCCTTGGGCCTTCAGGGTTCTCAAGAAATGCCGCTCAACATTTTTGAGTTCGTTCTCGGCCATCTCCGGGTCGTAGGCGCCCTGGGGGGACCAAACCTCGTTGTCGGCAGCCCAGGAAAGGTTGAGCGTTCCATCCGGATCCATGCCGGTCGCCCAACGCCTCTTACCGGGCAGCCCCTGGATGATCTGCGCCACCCTCTCATGTTCCTGCCGAACACCCTTCTCCAGATTGCCTCCGGCTTCCAACTCCAGGCGCCTTAACTGGGCCTTCACCTTTTCCGGCGTAAGAAGCAATCTCTTGCTTTCCTTCATCGCCAGCTCATGCCTGGAGGCAATCTCTCTAAGAAACGGCGATTGGAAATCTGCGGTTTGGTTGGCCCGGTAGGCCAGCCGGAGGGCATCGATGTAATCCCAGTTGTGCTCGGTGGTGATCTCTTCCCGCTGGAGATTGGATTTCTCAAAATCGGACTCGTTGCCGGTTCCAAAGCCGGCCCGAAACAGGCCGTAGCGGGGATCGGCCGGATCCGTCACCTGCTGGGCGAAGGCCGTCTCCGCCAACTTCGTGTTGATCCCATTCAGGAACTTCGGATCTTTCGTTTCCAAGGCCAGGAGGTAGAGCCCCTTAAAAACCCAGGCGGTTCCGCCGCTCATGGCCCGGGCATCGGTGAAGGTGGTCCCGTAAGAGAAGCGCCAGCCCCCCTTTTGCCCCTTGGCCTCCATCTGTCGGGCGATGTCGATCATCCGACCGGCCAGCCACTGGGCCTCTTCCATCTCTCCCCGGCCCACCAGGTATTTGAGCGTCACCCCCATGTCGTAGGCCCAGAAGCGCTCCACCCCCAGATATCGATCAAAGGGATGCCGGGGATCCGACTGGTAGCTTTGGTATCCTTGGACTCGAAAACCCTCCGGGGCCTTGACAGGACCTTCCATCTTCTGGGCGGTAAAGAAATCTCTGGTCTTCTGCCTCCAGAGGGTCATCCGCTTGACCAGCCCGGCATCCAGGTTTTCGATGAAGCGCCGCGTGGGAGGTTGGGCCGGCCCAGGAGAGGGGGCCTCTTGCCCCAAGATGGGCCTGGGTAACCCAAGGAAGGCCGCGCCGGCCCAAAAGAGGGCGCGCCTGCCAAATTCCCTTCGATCCATCCAGCCGGCGGGCGTTGGCTGGCCGGAACGGAGGGCCTCTTCAAGCCCCACAGCCACGGGATTGCGAAGTCGGTCGTCCGCGGGCTGGATCTGCTTTAAAGAGCCGGCGAAGTCTGAAACCTCGTCCGAGATGACGGATGGCAGGCCGGCCTTTTGGGCCTCCAGTTCCTGAAGGGCCTTCTCCTCCAGCTCAACGTTCCACCCCTTGGACCAGGAGTGGCTGGAAATACCCCCTGCTGTTTGCTTCTTTTCCGCGGCGGAGGGCGGGGAATCCTCCCCGTCAGCCGCCCTCGCGGGAAGAGGCAGAGAGGTCCACTCAAAGGTGAGCGCCAGAAGAAGCGCCAGGAGACGGCGGGATCTGCTTCGCATTCCCTTAGGCAAGACTTTCCAGGTAGGTTTGAACTTCCTCCAGGCCGACCGCGATCCCGGAGAGGTTGTAGATCACGACTCCATGCCCCTCAAGAAATCTCAACAGCGCCTCGATATCCGCGACAACGGGCACGGTCTGAAGAATCACCCCGGGCAGCCCCGCGGGAAGATGCCGATTGAAATGCTCGGCCAGGGCCTGCTCGGCCAACGCCCTGTTCCCCCTGTGCCATTCCAGGGCCTCAACGGCATAGCGGGTGCTGGGAGTGCCGCTGGCTTCAAACAGCTCCTCAAGTGCCGCGGCTTCTTCGGCGGTCTTGGTCAGCACCGCCACCGGCGCGAGCTGGGCGATGAAGGGAGCCAGCCGCCAGCTCTGCGGGTTATCAAAAAGAAAGATTTTCGCTCTGGGACCTTCATTCACAACGCTAAAACCAAAGATTCCGTCGGAATCGAGAACGCCCAAGGCAGCCCTCTCCAGCGCGGTGAGCTGTCCCAGGCGCTTGGACAGCTCTTCCAATCCCGCCTCCCCTTTGCGTGAGGTTTCTTCCAGCTCTCGGGCCTTCTGCTTTAACTGGCCAACCAAAGCCCAGAGCTCCCCATTTTCCTTCTCCAACCCCCCAACCTTCTTTTTCAAATCTATCTTTTCGCCCTCCCAATCCCCGAGATCCGCCCACCTCTTCACTTGATGGTTAAACGCTTCTTCGAAGGCCGCTTGCGCTTCTAGATGCCCTCTCACATCGCTCTGGAGCTCTCCTATCTGGGTCTTGAGGGCGGCGGCCTCCTCCTGGTGGGCTCGCTGCCTCTTTCGAATCTCTTCCTTAATAGCCCTCCGGACTCCGGCAAGCTGGCCCTCCAGTTTGGCCACCTGCTCTTGATGCGCGTTACCCTCTTCTCGAGCTTCGTTCTGCAATTTCAAGACTTCTCTTTCCAGCTCTTCTTGAGCTTCCTTCGCTGAAAGCAACAGGCCCTCGCGCGCCTCCAGCGCCTCAACCAGCTCCGCGAATTCTACCTGCCACTCTCGCGTAGTCTCATCGGCTTGCCGGAGGGCTTCCTCACGGGCACGGGCAGCCTGCACAGCCCGCTCCATCTGCTCCCTTAATTCCTGCAATTCGGGCGCCCGGTCCACCGGCGCTGCCTCGGGCGCCGCAGTAACAGGCTCCACCTTCGGCGGAACCGGGCCCTCCCCTGGCAACAGAGCGGGCCATATCCCGGCTTCCTTGAGCTTGGCTTCAAGAAGAGATCTCTTCTCCTCATCCGGCTTCTCCGCCCAGCCTGCCGCCTGGTCCGCACGCAGATCTTTCAGAAGCCCGAAGGCCTGTTGACGCCTCTGGGGGTCATCGAGAAGATCTTGTGGAACGCCCCAGCGGCCAAGGGTCCACTTCTCCAAAACTTCTGAACCCTCCTCCAGCCCGGCACCAGACGCGGATCTCCGAATCTCATCCAGGACCTGGCGCATGGCGGGTATCTTATTCAGCTCATCCACCAAGTCCAGAAAGTTTGCAAAGAACGCTTTCGGATCGCTCTTTAACGCCTGCAAGATCTGATCCTTAGAAGGCAAGCCCGGATTCGCGTGAACCGCCGCCTCCAGGGCCTGCTCTAAGGTCACCGTTGAATGGACAGCGCCGGCAGGAGCGGCGCCGCGCGTGTCGGCAATGGCGTAGGCCAAGCCCTGCCAGGGGTCTATCGGCGTGAGGGGCTTGTTTTTTTGCAGCTCCGGGACAGTATGGTCTCTAAAACGAGCCACCACAGGCGCCACTTCGGTGTCCCACGCCTCCAGGGCTTCCTTCAGCCGGACCATCCGCCGCAAGAGCTGTTGGGTTAAATGGAGTCTCAAAACGGGTTTGACCCCCGTGGCAACCTGCGCAGCCAATTGTTGGCGCTGGGCTCGATCCCTTTGGCTATCCCCCAGCTTCTCGATGGGTCCGTACTTTCCACCCATGAAGTCGTTCATGCTCTTATTGCCTGTGGAAGCTCGGAGCTGGGTGTTGACCCCGTCCAGATGTGTCCTTAGTTGATCTGCGGTCATTCCGATCAACTGATCAAAAGTCCCGCTCCCTTGGGCTGGCGGACCCAGAGATGGACCCATGGCCATGGGACGGGACAGCAGGCGAGCTGTTTCTCGCAGATCCTTTTCCAGCGCCTTGCGCCCCTCCGGGAGGAAATCCGGCTCCATCAGCAGGGCGTAGTTGCCCTCGGCGTTCGAGTCTCCCGGCTTCTCGTTGACCCATTCGAAGTTCAGATGGCTCAACGTCCAGCCGCTTAAGACGTTGGAGAGGTTGGAGACCCCGTGCGCCAGGGCGGGCCAGCGCATCTGGAGCGTGTCGAAGGCCTTCAGCCCCCAGAGGTTCTCCTGCAAATGGTAGGGGGTGCTCAAGAAGCTGTCTTTATAGCGGTTCCCCGCGTTATCGGAAATCACCGAGGCATCTCGGTCTACCGTCAGGGTGACCGCCTGGGCAGCCGGCCCTTGCCCTATCAGGACCGAAAACTTACTTCGACCGGGAACTTCAGCGACCCGCGCAATTCCTGTGACGGTTACCTCGTGCCTGTAACCGTCCAAGGTGACCAAGACCCCCTCATGCGCCGACTGGTCGCCTGTAAAGATCGGCAGGTTGAACATCCGCTGGTTGGCGTCTCTCAAGGCCTCACCCAGGCCAAACTCCGCCGCGCGAGAAAGGGCCGAATCCAACTGTTTGAGTTCGGCCGAAAGGTGCTGCATCTCCTGCTGGAAGATGGCCGCCGCCGGAGGAAGCGGGCCGCCGGGTGGGTTGGCCCCCCGCCGCCTGCGGAACCTTTGCCCTGTGACGAGCTCGTACCATATCTCCAGCGGGCCTCCTGTTATTCCCCGGAACTCCTCGACCCCCTCGTAGCCGCCCAGGGTATCCTCGGCCTTCAGGAGCTGTTCCAGGATGGCGTAAGCACGCCGCCAGGCCAGCACATTGAAGGCCGAGATCGGCGCCAGGTCAGGCGGAACCTCAAGTATCCGGATGGCCTGCAGGATGGTAAGGGGCGGCGCATCCGGCGGAATGACTCCGCCTCTCCACCACAAGGGAACCTTGGTGAAATAGCCCGTGCCTTCCGCCAAGGGAAGACCCAGCTTGAGCTGCCAGGTGGAAGAGTCCCAGAATCCGGCGAACTGGTTGGGCGTTCTGCCGAAGAGCCGCGCCAAGATCCGGATGTCCCGGCTGTAAGGAGGCCCAGAGGCGCGCAGAAGCCGGAAGAGCCCCGCGATCACCGCGCCCAGCCCCACCGAGATGGTAAGCGCGAACCCAAGACCCAGCGCCGGGAAACCGAAGGGAATGAGGACGAAACCGATGAAGGCCGCGAGCCAACCCATCAAGATCGGCTGGCGGCTTCCGGTCATCCAGAGGGAAGGCAGGAAAAGGTTTGCCTTGGCGGCGATCAGCCCGGAGACGATGCCAAAGAGAATCGAACCCGCCAGCCAAAAGCTGGGAGCCAGGAAAAGAATGCCCAAAGACGCCGCGAGGCCGGCGTAACCCGCAAAAACTCGCCGGGGAGTTCGGGAAAGGGGGTCGGCGGCAGCCAAAAGATAGACCAAGGCACCCACCATGCCAACGCCGACAGAAGCGGCCAGGATGAGCCCCATGGCTCCCAAAACCCCGCCAAGGGCAGGCAGGGTCGGCCAAATGGCCGGGGCAAGCCCAAGAAATTTCGCCAGCCCCAGAAGGGTAACTCCGGAAAGCACCCCTACCGCCAAGCCCCTGGGGGCCCGGCGATAGCCAGAGAACAATCCACCACCGGAGGCCGGGGGCCAAGCGGTAAGGAAAGCCGTGGCGACACCGGCTATGGCGCCTGCCGCCAGGCCTCCGCCGGCTCCAAGGAAAAGCGCCGCCAGACCTCCAACCATCAGTCCTGTCAGAGCCCCGGTGACGGCCCTGTGGCCCGGGTCCCGAACGTCGTAGAGGTGCAGACGGCCCTGTCTGAATTCGTCAGAGAAATGCTGGGTATCCGGCATGGCCGCCTGCGCTTGAGGAACGGTTTGGCCGGTCTCCTGCGCCCACTGCCGGACAAAGTTGGTGTCGCCCACTCGATGGTGGAGCCCCGCTAGAATGTCTCCCCACCGCGCCCCGGTGTTGGCCCGCGTGTCTCTTAGCATCGCCATGAGGGTCCCGGAATCCTGGTGAAGGGGGGAGAGAGATCGCAGATAGAGCTCGAAGGGAATCTCGGGCTCTCCTTTTTGGTGCCTTTGATTCATCTCGTCCGCGTATTCATTGACCACAATTTCGCCCAGACCGCCCGCGCTTAATCCCAGCAGTTCATCAATAACCCCGCCCAGAGTCACCGGCTCGGGCTCCCGCCCGTAGCGCTTGACCCTGAACCCCCATGCCTTGGGGCGTTCCACGGCGATCTGGAGCAGCCGGAAATAGGGCCAGGCCGGATCGGCCGTATCGGTGCCGTGGGTCAACTCGAGTTGCGAAGAAATCTCTTCGCTGACATGGGTGTGCAGGAAGACATTGGCGAAGGGGTGGTGCTTCAATCCCACCAGAAGGCCGCGGGCCGCCTGTTCGGCCGCGGTGATGGCTTGTGGATTGCCTCGGATATTCGCTCGAGTCAAGCCGGCCGGAACCGGTTCCTTGGCCTCGTCGGCCTCCCTGGTGTTCAGGGCCTTGCCCTGGCCCTGCAATCTGAAGAAGGAAGCGGCAGTCACCGCCTCTCGAAGGATTGCCCGAACCACCCTCGTCCCCCACCAGCGCGAGAGGCGGTCCTCGGCCGGCAATTGAGAGGAGGAGGTGTCATGCCCTCTCCTGTTCTCCGGCGAGTCGGCCAGAAGCTCCAGATGGAGGGCGGCGCGGTCGCCGGCCATCCCCCGGTAAGACTCGAGCGTAACGTCCAAGTGCCTCTTGACGCTGACGTGGGTCTCTCCTGGAAACTCATACTGCTCCTCGTTGGGACCGGGCCAGGCCAACCGGAGAGGCTCCTCAAGCCCTGTTCTGTGGAGGGCGAGGCGGCCGCTGTCCATGTACTGCCAGCCCCGCAGAGCGGCCAGCTTCATCCCCTTGCTCAAGCTCTCCGGATCGTCCCGCATGATAAACCGGTAGTCGGTTCGCGACGGCAAGAGCTGAACGACCGTCCTTAGCCCATCCCCTTGAACTTTCTCGCCCTTTTCATTTACATGGTAAGTGTCCACCTTGTAAGGAAGGGAAAGACCTGGGGTAGACCACCCTTCCAAGTAGGTGATAAAGCGCCCGTCCGACCCCGCAAAACCCGGAGAGACATCGGTGTTGAGCTGGCGAATCAATCCTCCATCTCGCGCGGGATCCACGGGCCGAATCCCGATGATGGGCGGGCTCTGCCCCATGCCGGTCCACTTCTCGAGGTAAGGGTCCTCCATGAGCCGCCAGAGTCCGGAGGCGACCGCGTTCCTCTCCGTGCTTAGCATGAGCCGCTCGGCCAAATCGGTAAACTCCTCTGTCTTGTAAAACTTCTCGTGGACCAGCTCGGCCAGCGGAAACATGAGGCGATACCCCGCCCACTCCCGCAGCTTGGTGAGGATATCCCCTGTGTACCAGCGCCCTTTCTGGTCCAAGGCGTTGACCCATTCTGTCTCCGGCTCGGAAAGGGTCATGACCGCTCCGGAGGAGTCGCGCACCAGGAAGAGAACGTCGGTCAAGCCGTGGAGTTTGGAGGGAAGGGTGTCCAGAATCGTTCGAAGAAATTTCTTTTTGAATGGCTCCTTTTCCTCCGCCTTTGGCTTATTGAGGATCCCGGTGAGCCGGGATTCTGCGGACTCATGATTAAAAACGGTCCAATGGCCGCTTCTCATCCAAAAGCTCAGCAATTCCTTGGCGATGCTGTTGGCGGGGTTGGCTGGATCCAAGAGGGCTCTTTGTAAATCGCTCGCCCTAACATTTGGAGCATAGGCTTTGGCTTGAGGACTTAAGGTGTCAGAAATTCTTCTGTCTTCCGTCAGCCACGTTAAAAATCTTTTCGCATATTCATGATCTGGATGCGAGGAGTCCCCCAAAACACTGATAAAACCATTGATATTCCGTATAGCCCCCGAGACAAAACCCCATCGGTGGACAACCGACAAGATGCCCCTCGGAAGACCCCAGACCCAGACCGCTAGGGCAGGAAGGAGGTGGACCCCAAGAAGCGTCCCGCCGATGATGGCAAGGGCGTGAGCGCCCACAAAGCCCGCCACCACCTGCGGCAAGAAAAACAGAGCCGCCGCGAATGCCGGAAAGATGAGCCAGCGAAGGTTGAGGAGGCGGCCGGCATCCTGATCCTCCCAGGCCCAGAGGATGTTGAAGACAAAAGCGGCCAAGCCGGCCACTCCAAGAATTGTCGCCCCAAAGGTCGGCCAGGCGATAAAGACGGTCAATAAAGCGGCCAAAAGCCCCGCTCCCAAAGCCAGGGGGTGCTCCACATTGGGCCTCTCCCCGACGAAGTCCATGAAGCGGCGCATCATCATGGAGAGGGTGTAGCCGCCCACCTGCCAGAGGACGACGAGCGGCACCAGAAGGTCGTACTTGGCCCAGTGGAATTTCTGGGAGAAGCTCTTCAAGGTTCCATCCCTGTCCTCTCCGCCGAAAGCCGCCATGGGGAGAACCCCCAGGAAATATGGAATCGCGCGCAGGGCAAGCTCCACAGAACTCACCAGGTAAAAGAGGGCCATGAGGGTAAGCCGCCCGCCCAAGATCAGCCCCGCTCCCGCGATGATCCAAGGAGAGGCGTGAGCCACGACAAGCGCCGGCACGACCCACTTCAGGTAGGGGACAAGAAGAGCCCCCCAGGGCAGCCAGTTTCTAAGCATGAGCCCTGGGCCCCATTTCTCCTTCCGCATGGCTGGGCGGTCTCGCTTCTCCAGGCGCCAGCGGACCAGCCACAGGATTCCACGTTTTACCGAGGAGCGGTATTTATCGTTTTCGGGCTTATAGGCCCCCTGAACCACGGTCCAGGGCCGCCAATCCAGGTGGATGGGGGGCGCGGTGACGCCTTTTTTGATCCATTCCTCCACCGGGCCGTACATCTCGGCCATCAGGTCCTGGTTGATCCAGAGGCCCTGCCGGCGCTCCGGGGTCAGCCGCTTGGCCGATTCCACATAGAGCCGGGCGAAGAGCTCCTCGATATTGCCCACCTGAAGGAAATGGTGATCCACCGAGATCCGCCGGGTGGCCGGGTTGACCCGGATCATCGCCGCCCCGAGCAGGCGCCGAAGGTATTTGACCTTTCGCATGAGATCCGCCGTCACTTCAGGCGGCAGGGCCATCTGAACATCCATCCATCCCGACGCGGGAATAGGGCCATTCTGAAGAGCGGCTACCTGGGCGGCCGGATCGACCGCTTTTATGGCTTCCGCCACCGCCTGCCGCCAGGCGTCGTTGACGTATCCTCCGCCCAGCGGCACTTGTGCCGCCATCCGGCCCGGCGCCGCGGGGGTCAAGGCCCGGCCCACCGACTCTTGAGCGAAGGTGCCAAGCTCCGCCAGATCATCCGGTAGAGGAAGCTTGTCGGGAGGCGGCACATTGCTGGACTGCATCGTTGCGCTTCGCTTGGCGAATCCCCAAGTGGGAAGGTTAAAGACGGTGCCGGCCTCCACCAGTCCCCGGAAGCGCTCCACGCGGCCGCCACTTCGGGCAACCTCCTTCTGCCGGATCCCATACACCTTCGCCGCGACAAGGTTTTCGATCTTGACCGGAGCGGCCTCCTCCAGGCCGGTCAGGTGGGGGTCTCCTGTGCTGGCCGAGGGCACTTGCCGGAAGGAAACGGCGCCCGGGGTCCGGGGCGGAGGACGAGAGCGCCAATGGGCCGCGGCGTAGACCAAACTTGCCAAGGCCCATCTGACCGACAGCCACGCCAGCCAGAGGGCGCCGCTGCCCAAGAGGAAAATCCAGCCGCGGATCATAGCGCCGCGGTAACTGTCCCGCGGTTTCTCCGGGGCCAGCTCCAGGGGCTCTCCCGGTTTCTTTTCCTTCCGCGCCTGCTCCTCCACCGACCGCTCGAGGGCCGCGCGAAACTCCTTCTTGCTCTTGGGAACCAGGGTAAGGCTCGCCTTGCCATCCGCAGCGGTCTGCTCGACCACCCTCGCCCAAAGGCCGAACCGATCCTCCAGGAGCTCTTTCATCTGCCGGGAATCCGGCTTCCCCGCGGCGCCGCCCAGCGCTTCCCTCCAACCGTTCCAATAGCCCAGCTCTTTCCGAAAGATCTCAAGCTCTTCTTCGATCTGGTCTCTTGGGAAGCTGTCGGCCGGTTTGGCCTCCGGGCTGACCACCTCCACAATCCCCTGCGTCCTGGAAAGGAGGCGTTCCGGCGTGACGAAACTGCTCACCCGGCCGCGGATTCCCTCCAGGTCCCAGCGAAGCGCCGCGGCGGACCAGCTTAGCCTGCCCCGGGGGAAATCCTTGAGCCACAAAACAATCCGCCGGGGATGCCCCTTCTTAAGATCGACCACCGCCTCCCACTCGTACCGCCTGCCGGTCGAGTGGTGATAGGCCGTCAGAACAATCCGGTAGAGGGTTTCTTCCGCGCTGCCGTGGTGGGTCAACTGAAGCGCCACCGGAACGGCCTCGCCCTCGACCGCGTCCTGGTGGGAGGGTGCCGCCCCTTGCACCCTGGCGAATCCCCAGCCGGCATGGACCATCGGCAAGCTGGGCATATTCCCCACAAAGACCTCCTCGAACCCTTCCAGATCGGTGACAAAACGGGGTTTCTGCGGGCTGTCGGCGATCCGGGCCAATTCCTCTTCCCAGGCCCGCGCCAACGCCTTGGCTTTTTCATGATCGTCGTTCTGGGGATCGCGGAGGGCGTCGCTGAAATCACCGAAGCTCCGATGCCCGTTCAACAAGGAACCGGCGTAGGCCTTCACCAGGGCGGGACTGGCGGCGCCCTGTCTCAACAAGGCTTCGTCGGTGGGAACCATCAGCCGCTCAAAGAGATCTTCCTGGACCTGCTCATCGCCGCCAACCGTCGGAAGCGGCTCCAACTGGGCGACTGTTTCAGAAAGCCTGCCGCCGCCGATGATGACCGCCTTCTTCCAGCGATGTCCGAAGGCCTTCTCCCGTGGTTCCTTCATGTCCGCCAGATCCTGAAGTTTCTTGACCGCCGCGGCAGGATCGGTCAAGGAGACCTCGGCGGCCTGGAGACTTTCCTTGCTGGACGCCATGGAATCCCCCGCGAAGATCAGGGGGGTGTTCAGCTCGCCCACCACCACCCGTTCCAGCTCCTCGCGGGCCTCTTTCCCGGCGCCAGTGATCAGAATCCCTTTCGCGCCGAAGCCGTTCTCCTGGTTCAGAAGCAGAAGGACCCGCAGGGCCGCCGGCAGGGTATCCTGGCGCCTGCCCTTGAGGCGCTCCGCGCTCTCGCGCTGTTGGGCCAACTTGGAAATCTTCAATTGAGAGAGGATTCCCGCGTCCAGCTCAAAGTAAACATCAAAACCCTCCTCCAGGGCGCGGCCAATCACCTGGCCGGCCTTTTCCATGCCGCCCAAGAGAGCCCCTCCGGGGCGGGCGGTCTTCTCGGCCCTCTGGGCCAGGGCCTGAAAAAGCTCCCCCTCCAGAGCCGGAATCCTCAAGGAGATCGAGGTCACCCCGCTCGCCCGCAGGTACTTGAGGGCGTACGTGAAGGCATCCGGATCGTCCGCCTCCTGAAGCTCCATCCGCGCCACCGTCTCCATCCGGCCGGACGCCGCCAAGCCGATCCTGTTCTGACGCAGCACGCGCAAGGCCGCCGCCTCCTCCAGCCGCCCCTCGGCAAGCAGTCTCCCTTCCTTCTCTCCCGGCAGTCCCTGAAGGATCTTCCCGAATCTTTGCCGCGCCTCTCGGACAAGGTAAGGCCAGTATTGGGACACGACAGAGAGATCCGTGCCGGGACCCACCGATTCCTCCACATATCCCTCCGGGCCAAAGAGGCGGATGTTATAAAAGTTCACCCCCTGCACCAATTGTGGAAACGGTATCTCCACAGCCCCCTCTTTCTCCCCCGGCGGCATGTTGACCTGCCCCCATTCCTCCGGCTGAACCTTCTCACCGGAACCGCCGTAGCCCTTGCCGAATCGGACCGCCACGGCCGCGTTGCCGCCGCGGCTCTGGCGCCACGCCTTCAGCCACCAGGGATCGTTGGGGTCTTCCACATAATCCCGCTCGACGGTCACGCGAAGAGAAAGCTTCTCGTCTACCGTGGGAACGTGGAGGTCGGCGCTGGTTCCCAGGACATTGGTCGTTAGAACCTCGGTCTTGCCGTCCTTCGCGCGGAGGATCTCCACCTTCTTCACCCGGAGGGCTCCTGGCGAGGAGAGAGTACTTTGGAGCTGGCGGATGGGCTTCAGCCAAATCCCCTCTTGCGCCGCCGGCCAGGCATCCAGCTCAAACCGGAACTTCCCTTCGGCCGTGTTGACAATCATCCTCATCAGGCGATGGGGAACAGCCCCGCCCACCGTTCCGGCCGCCTGCCCTTGGGCGAGACTCCTTCCGAAATCCCAGAACTTATCCCAGAAAGTCCTTGGCCTTGGCTTCTCAACCCGCTCCCAAAGACTGGACTCTTGGCTGTCGCCAATCATGAAATAGACAAAATCGGAGAAGTGGCCGGCCTGTTCGGAAAACTCCGGCGTCAAGGCCCATCCCTCCGGGCCGGCGATCACCCTCCGGCCAGGCATCCCCAGGGCCAGGAGGGCGCCGGTGCCGGTGATGTTCACCACAACACTGGGCGCCTGACTTTCTTCAACCACCTCCTTGAGCCTGGCCTCTGTTCCGGCAGGGTCCTTGGCAAATTCATCTTGCAGGGTAGCCGTGCGCTCTTGGAGGGCCGGCATGAGATTCACCGCCAGCGCCATTCTCTCTTTCGGCACCCCGGGAAGCTGCACCTTCCCGAGGGAGGCGCCCATTTGATCCAGATCCGCCGCCGCCATGACCACCGGAACGATTCGCCGATCCATCTCCTTCACGCCGCGCTCCTCCAGAACCTCGGAAAGAATCCGGCCAAAGGGATCCAGCTCGGCCGAGGGAATAAAGGTATGAAGCTTGAACTCCCAGGGAAACTGCAGGCGCTTGAGGGCCTCCAGGTGCCACTCGTACCAGCGCCAGGCCAAGCTCTTCAAAAGCTCCGGGTTTTTCGGCTGCCCATTCGCGTCGGCGGCCGAGGCCTCCTTCCACTCCGGCGTGGTCCAGATCCGGTTTCTCACGTAGGCCTGATCCCAGTCGAAATCGGGGTAGGCGAGGTAGGCCTCGACGTAATGGAGAAGAGCGCTGTCTCGTCCGGAGGGATGAACGCAGTCGGCCACATCCACCAAGGGGGAAACCTTGGCTCCCTTGGCGCGCGCGGTGTGAATATCCCGGACAAAGACCTCGTGGATCGCCCTCTTGTTCGGATAGGCCTCGAACCCTTTAAAATCGACGGCGGCCTCGGTTGCCAGCAGGACCCTTCCCTCAACCGCACCCACACCCTGGAAGATTCTCTCCTTGACTGCCTGACCGGCCAGATCCAGTCGAGCGTAATCCCAGATGGGCACCACCAGTTTCCCTCTAGGGGCAACCTGGGGCGCCTCCCAGGTTTCCGCGGAATCCGCTCCTCCGGGCGCCCAGGCCCAGACGCGCGCCAGGTTTCCCATTATCTCGGAATTCACAGAGGGCCTGAACATGGTCCGGGGGACAATCCCCCGGCTGCGCTCTGGAAGGGTGCCCGCGAGGGCCGTCTCCCTGCCTTCCTCTGGCTGTTTGAAGATGATCTCCGCGTTCAGAACATCCGGATCCGGCTCTCCCTCCTCGAAAGAATCCAGAGCGAAGAACCTTATCGGCAGTTGATCCGGCGAGAAGGGATATTTGACTTCACCCTTGGTCACAATGGGATCCCCAGGCCCGGCCTGTCTCAAATAAATTGGGAACAGCCCTGGAACGAGAACTCCGGATTCGGGCGCGGCCTGATCCGACGGCTGTCCCTGAACCGGTTCGGCCGCGGCCCCATGGGAAAAACCGAGGAAGGCCGCCAGCCCCACCGCCGCCAGAGAAGCCCATTTCAAACCGCGGCGTGCGAACCTTTTCTGCTCCTCTTCCTCCCTGGCTTCTTCTTGGGCGCGCGCCTGCTCCAATTGACCGCGCCTGGCCAGGGCCTGCTTAACGGCGGGGATCTCAAGATAATGCCTGGCCACCCTCCCATAGGACCGGGGCGACTTCTCGAGCGCCAGCTGCAGCGCGTACCGGTCTTCCAAGCGAAGGGCAGCCGCCGCGGCGATACCCAGGTTAAAGCGATCGCTGAACCGCTCCATGAGGGGATCGTTGGTTGCCTGCACGGCCAATCGAACGCCCTGGCTCCAACGGGACGGCTTGGCCTTGGACGGAACGGGGACCACGACGGTCAAATAGCCCAAGGGGGTGTTGGGTGACGACTTCTTCGAGGAAACCCCCTCCGCGATAAGCTCACCGACTACCTTGGGAGAATCAAAGGCGCCCAGAACCAAGAGGGTCACATTCACCCCTTTTTGGCGCAGTTGGGCAACCTTCTCCAGCGTCTCTCTCGTAATACCCGACGGCTCCAGAAGCGGCTCGCCGGCCTGCCGGTCCTCCTGCCAAGGAGTCCCAAGAGAGACAACAACTGCTTTATCAAATTTGCTTTCAAAGAGAAGGTATCCCTGCCGCTTGAAGGCGCGCGGCGCGGGCACCAAGAAAGCGGCGGAACGAGAGGGCTTGGGAACAATGTTTTCCTTGGGAGGCGGCTCGACCGTCGCCCCTCGCTTCACCCAGAAATTCACCGTCGGGCTGGAAACCGTCGGCTGCTTGGGTGAGGCAGACTCCGTTTGGACCGGGACATGAAGGGCCTCTTCCAGGCCGGATTTGACGCTGCCTGGGGTTGATGCTTCCGCCTGCTCGACACGCAGGTGGGTTTCCACGGGGACAGTCCCCGTTGCCCAGCCCGCGGGAAGGAGGGTGGTGACTGTGAAGGCGAAGGCGGTCGCGGCGGCTAGCCCCTTGAGGATCGGCTTAAAACGGGGTTTCTGGGAGGTCAGCAAGACTCCTCCATCAGCTTCAGGAGAAGCTTTTTTAATCGTCCCTAAGAACTCTGTAAAGTTAAACATCTTCGTCAGATGCGTCCCTCCTTTACAGATACCCCTACATCAGAAAGTTTACCTGATGCGCCGCCAATTATCAAATTTTATAACTAAGTATATTCTGCTACTAACTATTAGCCAGATCTCTCTTCGTTATACGCCCCTGCCGATGACCGGCTCGGCGGCCAGCGCCTCAGTCAGCCGGTTCAACTCCTGGCGGATCGTCTTCTCCGGCACTCCTAAGGCACGGCCCAGCATCCAGAGAAAGTCCTGCAGGCCTCCGGTTACCGGCCTGGCGGTCACCGCCCGGCTAAGGAGTCTTGAGAGCTCACGGACGAGTGGATCGTCCTCGCCGACACCTACCACCTGAACGGCAGCCCCAGCCGGAAGGGTGGCCGCCAGGGAGCTCATCTCCGGAACCACCGTCAGAGCGGGATTCCGCCGGGCCATGTCAAAGCTCTCCCAGCCGGCCCCCAACAGCCGCACCCGGGAGGCCAAGCCGGCCGGCAAAACAGCCAGGGCGTTGAGCGCTTCCTCGGAAATCCGATCCAGCAGGAGATCCGGCAGAACCACGATCTCGTTCCTCTCAAGGATCTCAAGCTTGGCCTGCCACCGGATGAAGCCGGCGTGGGCCGCGATCACCGCGTCCGGCGTCCTGGACTCCTCACTCGGGGAGATCGGCCTGGGGTCAAACGGAACGCTCACCATCCAGTGGATCAGCTCCGCCGTCTGGGCGCTGGATCTGCCGGACGATTCGATCGTGGCGCCCGCCTTCTTCAGGGCCTCTTCGAGCTCCCGGCGTCCGGCCTCTTTGCCGAGAGCCGCCAGGGCCCGGCTTAGCTCCGACTTGCCGTTGGCCAGCCGCATCGCCTGAACCGGCACGCTGATCCTGTCGAACGAGATGTCTTGTACCCCCTGGCCGCCGGGCAGGATCCTTCGGGTGACGCGCGTGGCGACCAGGTGCTTGCCCTTCTCCTCCAGGCCGGCCAGCTCCAGAAGGTGGGAGCCGTCACGCTGCCTGGAGATCCCCATGGGCCGAAGCTGGGATAGATGGATGACGGCTGGGCCCCCTGTCCATCCTCGTTGGGCCATCAGCCGACGCATCGTCTCGGGGTTGACCCGTTCCTCAAGGCCGGCCCACTGCAAGGAGGCGCCCTCTCCCATCTCCAGGGGATTGAGGGAAGGCACGCCGGTCGCACGGAAGGTTCGCCCCTGGAACTTCCCCTTCAGGAAGACGTCCCGGGTGAAGGCGCTGGTGCGGCCCACGTAAAGCTCGGCCGTGATGCCATAACCATTCAGAATCCGGCGCAGATGCTCATTGATCTCGGCGCAGTCAAGGGCCCGCTTCCTTCGGCCGTCCTTCAGGTAAAGGACCAGCTTGCCCTGGCCGTCCTGCCGGTAGACGCCGCCATCCTGCTGGAGGGAATCTTCCCAGCCGTACCACTGCTCCGACAGCTCCTGGACCGAGCTCAAGAATTCGCGGAACGATTGCTCGGTCACCCCGCCGGAAAGGTAGACGCCGGCCAATTTCTTCATCTCCCGGTTAAGCCAGCTTGGGTCGCCGCGCTCCTCTAAAATGACCGCCGTCGGTTGGGGCCGCGGCGCCCCGACGCCAAACAGTTCAACGTAGGCCTCGGAGAAGGAAGCGCCTGCCTCCACCAGATCCCCCAGCCGATTCGCGATGGAATCGTAGCCGTCCCCGGCTGGGAGCCAGCCGTTGGGGCCGGCGGCCGCCTCCATCAGAACCCGCGCCATTTCCTGGGCAGATGGATAGGGGTCGGGGCGCTGCTCTTTCAGCTCGGCCACTATTTCATCAAAGTACCTCAAGACAAGACCCCTCCTTCTCTCCTCGCCAACCTTCTTGAGCTCTGTCAGGGCATAGGCAAACCGTTGTCTCAACTCTCCCATGAAGGCCTTTCGGGAGGGCTTCCCCTTCCTGTCCCGTTTCTTGCCGCTTAAGTCTCCCAGGCCCCGGGGAGGAGGCGTGCTTTCCACCACGGGCGGACGCTCCATCACCCCCAGAAGGGCCCGGATAACCTGGTACGCCTTGGGTTTCACCACGTTGGCCACATTGCCCGGCTGCGGCGCGGCCAGGACCGACCGCCCAATGGCGGCCGGAGCCGGCAGGATGGCCGGAACCGCCGGCGCCGGGGCAAGCGGCGCCAACCCGGCGGCCGAAACCATCTTTCCGTCGTCGAACTGGAAGATCGCCGGCCCCTGCACCCAGAGGGGCCGCGCCGGCCGATCATGAACCCGCGCCATTCTCTGCCGCAGCTCCTCGCCGACAGCCATGAGGGTGACGGCATGCCCAAAGGCCGGGGTCTGAAGGTGGGCGACGGCCGGGCCGGTCATCCCCTCCGCCAGGAAGTAGAGGGTCTGCTGTCCATCCGAGCCGGTGTCGGCGTACCGTGAATAGACCGCCCCTGGTACGGTGCCGAAGGGACCGCCCTGCTCCACAAGATCCACCGACTGGGAGAGTGGGACCGGCGCCTGCCAGAGATCAAGTCGGTAGTCGTGCGTCGCCTTAAGAAGCGGCGCGATGAGGGCATAGGGCACCCGGACCGCCGGTTTCTCCATTCCGGCCAGGCGGTAGAGGAGCGACTTGCCTCCCCGCTCGCCCTCGACCGCGTGCAGGAGAAGCAGGATGGTGAGGGTACGCGCCATCTCCTCCACCTGATCCGGCTGGCTCCGAACCATGGAGCCGATCTCAAGCCCTTGGCGCAGCTCCACATAATGAAGAGCCGCCTCCAGGCCGCAGTTGAGCGCCGCGAGGGTAAGCGGCTGGCGCATCGCCCCGGCCACCCCCTCCACCACGCCTGGCGGAAGCACCGGCATCCCAAGAATCTTCGGCAGTTTCTCCGGCCGCAGGACCTCGGCCACCGCCCGCTCGATCACCCCTGCCCGCCCCGCCGCCGGCGGCTCCATCACCGCGGCCGCCCCCTCCTCCAGCCCGGCCGCCGCGCCGGCGAGCTTGGCTTGGTATTCGGTAAGCTTCGACATCGAGTCAAGTTTAAGGATGAATTCGTCGGCGTGCTGGTTCGGCCCATACTTATTCTCCTGACCAGCGTGATGGACGACCGCGCCCGCTGGAATGGAGTCGCCGTAGAGCTTCTTCATCCAGTCATTCTGCATGAGAGGACCGGGTTTTCCGACCTCGCCCTGCGGCTCGCCCTTCACCTGCTCGTCGTATCCGATCTTCCGGGCGTGAGCCGCCACCTGGGCAGCGCCCAGCTTCTGGACCTGGTCCAGCCAGGCCAGCCGCACCGTCTGGCCCGCCCCCTTGATGCCCCGCTTCTGCGCCTCCGAACCCCAGAAGGAGAGATAATAAGTTCCCTTCAGCTCATCCGCGGTGAAGCTCTTGACGAATTCATCCGGAGCGGCCGGGTGGCCGATCGTGCTGGCCAGGATCTGGCCGGTCGCCTTATCCACCGCGATCAGATGGACGCTGTCCGCAGCTTCATGAATTCTCTTCCAGCCCTCCACGGTGTTGTAAAGCGCGAACCGGCTGATTCCGGCATCCAGGGCCTGCTCCGTTTCAGGGGCATCGGCCTCCAGCATCTTTTGGCCCTTGAGAAGGGCAAGGGCTTTCTTCAAGTCGCCGCCGGCCGCTTGAAGGACCTGCTCCTTGTAGGCAGGCACCTGGCGCCGGGCAAACTCCCAGGCCACATTCTGCAAGCCGCCCGCGGCCAGAAGAACCTCCCAATCGGCCTTCTTCTGGCCGCCGGCGGCCAGGTGGAACTCAACCGTGACCGGATTGCCGTCCTTGTCCTTGGTATCCAGCGTATCCACAACCTTCCCAAACCGCTCCGCCGCGGGGGCGTAGCGGTAATCCTGGGCACTCGCCGGCTCAAACTCGCTCCAGAGCGCCTTGCCGGCGAGATCCTGCATCAGGGCCTCCGCCGCCTCCGGGGTCTTGGCCTGCTGGAGGCCGCCCAAAAGGTCTTGGCCGGAGTCTCTGGCCGCTTGATCAACCGCCCGCAGGTTGTGGTGCACGCGCACCCAATAGGCCTCGTCGGTATTCCCCGCCATCAAATTCTCCAAATCCTCGCGGATGGCCCGCAGAGCCGAGTCGCCCTCCGCCATTCTTGCCAGACCGGCTTCGGCCTCGAACAGCCCCTGGGCGGTTTCGAAGCGGCCGGGGCGCGCGCCCAGGATGTTCTTGGCAACAACTCCTCGCGCCACCCTTCCAATCCAGCTTGTCCAAAGCGACCGGGTATCCTTGGCCGCTTCTTGTCCCAAGGCCCGCGCGGCCTGGGCGAAGCGGTCCCGGTGCCGGGTCTCCTCGGCATCCCGCGTGGACTGGGCATGGGTCCGGGCCCACGGGCGTTCCCATCCCCTAAGTTTCTCGAGGTGCGGGATCAGCGCCCCCAAGAGCTTCTCCAGCGGCTTCACGTATTGGTCATAGCGCTTGGGATCCGCGGCCTTGAGGCGATCCAGATACCCTGCCTCGAATCCGGGCTGGGCAATCCGTTCCGCGCGGCTGCGGGCGGTGGCATCGGACAAAACGGCGTAGGGACCGCTGTTGAAGGAACCGCCTTCCGCCAGGCGAAGTCCGATGGTGATATTGCCCGGATGGGCTTGGGCATCCCGCGGCGGCGCCACGATGCCGCCTGTGACGGAGCCGGAAACCTCGCTCACAAAGACCGCCAGGCCCTGCGGCTGAAGGAACTTGCCTGTGAGGGTCTCCAGGAGCGGCTGGAGATCGGTTACCCGGAAATTCCCATCCGGCAGTTTCAGCGCGTCGGCCGCTTCTTTGGGCAGGCCGGCCAGGCGGACCGCCTCCATGAGCGATTTCTGCAGTTTGGCCTTCCCGTTTTCTGAAAGGACGGCATCCGCTTTACCCTCGACGGATCCGAGCGCTTCCTTCACCGCCTCCTCAACGGCCGGCACCACCACAAAGGCCTGCGGGATCTTGCCCTGAACCATCTGATCCAGAACCTTGTTGAGAGCCAGCAGGGATTCCTGATCCACGCCGGGATCCTGGGTCCACTGGGCCAGCATACCCTTCATCGTTCGAATGGCCGCCTTGACCGCCAGGGTTTCGGGTGTCTCCTGGACCGTCTGGGTGGCCGCCTCTTCAGCCCCCGCCTTCGCCAGATGAGCTGTTGGAGGCCGCTGCAGCCAGACCATCTCTCCCTTCGGCGTCTGGGCCAGGAGATTCAGCGCCTCTGAACCGAGGGAGGCGGCGCCCGGCTTGGCGCCCTCCTTGGCCAACAGGTGAATCGCCCTGGCCACCGGCAGGATGGCCTGATCCACCTTGAGGTCGGCGGGCTTGTTTTCATCGTCGTCGCCTGAGCCGCCGCTCGCGGCATCCTTCTTGGGCGGCGCCGGCATCATCCGCCTTAAGACATCGCCTATCGTCCGAGCACGCTGGAGGACCGCCGTTTCTTGACCATCCCGAATCTCCGCTCCGCGGGGAGCCGCTTGCCCCTGCACCTGCAAAACGCTTGAATCTTTAGCGAGCGTCAGCGTTAATCCCAGCGCTTCGTTCTCCAGGTGAAGAGTCTCGTTGCTGGAGGCCCTTACGGCGGCTCCCGCCACGAAGGCATCCAACGGCAAGCCGGTCTGCTGTTCCACCTTCGCCCGGGCATCCGGCGACAGCGCGAGCAACCGCCGGGCGTCATTACCCTCGATCTTCCGGGCGGACATCGCCTGCTTCAACCGGTCATTGGTCTGCACCCCTTGCTCTCCGGCGGATGGCCGGTAGCTTATCCCCTTCCAAGAATCCTTCCTGGCTTGGGAGACCGCTAGGGCAAACCGGTCAATCTCCTGCCGGTCGGCAGGGGTCAGGTAATGATACTCGTCGTTGGACTCGATCGCCTGCGCCACCAGCGCCACAACCGTCTCCTGATCGAGCGCGCCCAAGAAGGCCTCAACCGGCATGACCTTCGCCACGAAGAAGAAAGCCCCAAAGGCGGCGTGAAACTCCGCTTTGTCAAACAGCCGGTGGATCGTCCAGTTGGCCTGCTGCTCATTCCTGGCGTGCCGCACCAGGACAAGCCGCTCGGAAAGCTTGGCCAGATGCTGGACGTTATCGGGATCGATCCGCCCGCCCAGCTCCCCTTCCAGCTTCTCGATCTCCGCCCAGATCTTATCCGGCTTCATCCCCTCCGCGTGCTGATCGAGTTTATGGACATGGAGAAGCACATTCCGTTCGAGTTCGGAGTTCCGGTCGGTCATCCGATCCCGGGAGATGGCAATGGAGCGGGCCGCCTGCAAGGCCTGCAGGCCGTGCGTCAACTCGTGCGGGACCAGGAAGGTGGCGTAGAGGGCCGCCAGACTCTTTTGCTGAAGCTGTCCTTTGGCATTCACCCACTGGACCGGGAGGTTGGCCAGACCCGACTTCTGAAGGGCATGGAGGATCTTGGAATCCACGGTGATCACCAAGGTCCCGTCCGGATCCTGATGAATGGCCGCGGCGCCCACCTTCGCCTCGAGATCACCCACCGCTACCCGGATGAGCGGCTTCCGGGAAGTCCCCTGGGGAGCAAGAAGCTCCTCTGGATCAACCCCCTCCAGCCCGAAGGTTGCCAAGAGTTCCGGCCGGGTCCGAAGCAGGGCTTCAACGACCGCCTGGGCGAGATTTCGGACCTCCTGGGTCGCCTCCTCGCCTTCTGGAATGGCCTGCTCTGCTTGAGAAAGTTGCTCAATCCCAAAGAGACTCTCCGCCATGGTCGGCGCTCGGCCTGTGGTTTCCGCTGTGGTAACACGCTCATCCATTTTGTCAACCATGGTTCTAAGCAAGTCCGCGTAAGCCCGATTGCCGGAGCCAAGCTCATTGAGTTTCGCCGCGCGCTGATCCGCGCCCAAACGCCAGACGGCACCCGCGTCCCCGATGAGCCGCTGAAGCGGATTCTCCCCGGGCTGGAGGTTCAAACTGCTCAAGTCAACCCCCGTGGCTTGCGCGATAACCTTCTCCACGACCGGGGCCGCTATCCTCTCCGCGGCTTGGGCCTGGGGCGAGTTCGGCTCGGCCAGCGGCGCGCTTCCGGCAAGCTCGGCATCTCCAATAACCTGCTGCGCTTCGAGTAACTGTCTGACCTCTTTATCCATCCCCCAAATCTGGTTCTTCATCGCCGCCTGTCGGGCTTCCCGGACAGCCTCGCGCCGCTCGCCCCGGCTGCCGGCGGGATCGTGCGCCGCCTGACCCCTGGCCAGCGCCAGGGAAAGCTCACGCCCCTCTGGATCGGCAAGAAGCCCGGGATCCGCGGGGAGAAGCTGAAGGAAGAGCCCCTGCTGAATCGGGGTGAGGTTTACCTGTTCAAGCAAGCGGGCGCGAATGTCCTTGGCGTTGAACAGGACAGCGCCCGGGACAATCGCCGCCTCGAAGTCGTGGCTAAGGGCCGCGTCTGCCTTGCCACCTTTGGCTGCCTCCCCAGCCAGCATCTGATGGACCAACGACTTGCTCCACCCGGCCGGATCCTCAACGGTGGGGGAAACCTGCTTCACCAGCAGGGTCAAGAGCTGGACAAGCTGGTCGGCATTGGCCTGGGGCGCCAACCGCTTGGCCTGCGCCACCAACTCTGAAGCCACTACTTTCAGCAGATGCGCCTTTCCGGCAATCGCCTTCTTAAGCTCTTCTTGTTGAGATTCAGTCAGCCCCTCTCCGGTCACACCCAGATTCCGCAGGCGGCTTTGGACCCATTCCACCAACGGTTGAGGAAGGCCTTTGTGCCAGGCGCTTGGATACGCGACGATGGACTGAACGATCTGGCCAGCCGCCTCCTGCGCGGTTTCTTTGTTCCTCATGGCCTCCGCGGCAGTCAGAAGCGCCTGGCCAGCACCCGGAGCCATGAGGCGCGGGAGTCTTTCCTTAAATTCACCCATCCATTTTTCGACCGCCTGGGGATCCTCCGGCTCTTTCTTGTCCTGGAAGGCGCGGGCTTTTTCCTCCGCCTTTTTCAGAACCTCCTTCACATTGCCATTCTGCTGGCGGTCCACCTCGTGCTGGAGGGTCTGGATGGCCGAGGCCAGCCGCTGGTTGGCCTTCAGCGGTGGCTCTTTTTTCTGTTTTTCTTCATCCACCTGGACAATCTGTTCCAGCGTACCCAAGGGTTTATCCAGGTAGTCGGCCAGCTCTTTTACGCCGGCGAGCTGGCCTGTCCCCTGGGCAGCCCAGATCAGATCCTTCCAAGCAGTCAGAAGATCGACGCCAGGCACGTTCGCCCACCGGGCAAGCCTCGGTTCCACCAGGGCCAACAGCACTTCCGGATTCACCCCGTTGGCCCGGGCAAGCTCCTTTACCTTCTCGGGCGTCCAGATCTTCAGTTTTTGCTCGAGCTGTTCCTTCAGATGGGCTTCCTCGGTCTTCACCTGCCCGCTCTCAATCTCAAGGACGGCGCGATCCTGCGGGTTGGTCGTCTCCTTGGCCCGCTCGCCAAGCTCCTTGGCCGACGTCTCGACCCGTTCCAGATCCACGCCGATCTCGCCCAGCTCAAGGAAGTCACGCAGATCACCGCTTATCGCCGCGGAATTCTTCTCAACACCCTGGGCCGCCAATCCCTGAATGCCGGCCGGCTCGGTGAGAGCCCTGCCAATGGCCTCGGCCCCAAAGAGCGGGGCCTGCCCCTGATGAACCCCCTTGAAGAAATCAACCACCTGGGCCGCCTGCCGGTATCTCTCCGGATCGGCAAAGGAGCTGCTAAGCGGATTCAGGAAGTTCTTCAGCGCGAAGAGGAAGAGATCGCCTTCGGCGGCGGTATATCCCGCGTCGCTCGCCAGGGTCGTTATCCAGCCCTTGAGGGCGGAATCCTCTTCGTCCTGGTATTGATGGTGAAGGGCCAGCACCATCCTGCCGGTGAGGGTCAACTGGCCGGCGGCTCCCACCATGTTGTTCGCCGTAAGGTAAGGCGCCAGCGCGGCGCTCTTCGGATCGGCCTTGGCCTGATCGATCGTGCGCGCGGTCCCGCTCAACCTGGCCTCCAGCGGTTTGGAAAGAGGCCCGGCGCGGCGGGAGGTGAGCCAATTGGCGGTGCGCCTGGCCCAGACCACCGCCTCGGCAACGGTGCCTATCTCCAGCGCCCCTCTCGTTTCCGTGCCGGCCTCAACGCTTCGAGCCAGGGAGTCGTATCGGGTGAGATCATCGGTCATGAACAACTTGTCCACCTGTTTGGCAACCTCACCCGGCAGGAGGCTCTTCAAGCGGCCAATGGTGCCGTCCTTGCCGTCCTTCATCTTCCCCAGGAGGGACTCACGCCAGCCCTGATAGATCCCCTCGTAATTATCCAATCCTCGAAGGGTCTCTCCGGTGATCGCCTCCTCCCCATAAAGGGACTGATCGTTCAGGAACTGCCGGTATTGCGCCTCCACCACCTGGCGCGCGGCGGCGTTGCCCTTGACCTCCCTAAGCAGCGCCTTGAAGGCGTTGTTCGTCATCCGGCGCAGGACACGCTGTGAGAAGGTGTGGACCAGAGACTCGGAGTTCTCCTTCACCCGCCTGACTTCACCCAGGAGCTTGACCCGCTCGTTCAGGGTGAGCGGCTGGCTTGGATTCTTCCACTTCTTCAAGAGGTCCAGGTTGTCTTGAACATTCCGCTGGGCTGAAGGTAAGCCCCCTCCTTCCAGGCGGTTCTTCTCCAACGCGAAGATTCCATCGAGGTCCCCCGCCAGGGGCTGCTGTTCCTTGGGGCTTCCCAGGAACTCCGTCTCCAGCTTGGCCAGCTCCCTCCGGCCGTAGAAGAGGTGCGCCTCGCCGTTGGCGGTCTGGCCTTCCACGCGGTTCACCCTTCGGATCATCTGGGCCAAATCCAGAGAGGAGTACTCCTCCGCGTGGACCGCGATGAGATCGGTCCCGGCGGGGGCATCGGTCGGGTCAAAGGCCTGCTTGGCCCGGCGGTTGGTGATCAAGAGCTGCCGGCCTTGGCCCAGCTCCCTGCCGGCCTGAAGGAGCTTGCCGGCATCCGGGGTATCCAGGACCACATGGATCTTGTCAAACGCCCGAAGATCCTCCATCCCCTGAATCATCCCTTTCTGAACCTTGCCGCTTTCCGGCAGGATGATGATGAGAGACTTGTCTGGGTTCTTCGCCTTCCAGGCCCTGACAAAATTGATAACGTCCAGGGCGGCGTCGATCTCCTGCACGGTCCGGACCTTCGTCCCCAGCCCGCTCTCTGGGCTGCCCACCACGAGCTCGCCGTTCTTCAACTCAAAGAGGGACTGGCTGAAGACCGTAAGTTTCATGTTGAACATGAACTCGACTGTCTCGGGATGGGTGGCTGTCATGAGGAGGAGCCGTGTTTTGCTCTCGGGGCCGGTCACCATCATGGCAAGCGGGTCGAGCGTGCCGGTCGCCATGGAGGTCTTCTGGAAGGTCTGGGCGCCCGGATCCACCAGAAGGCGGCCGTCTGCCGTCGGGTATTCCCCGTTGAATTTCTTAGCGGCGGCCCAGTTGGCCATCGGGTCGTGCTGGACCCGCTCCCACTGGGGGCCTGTGGTCGGATCGTAGGGCACCAGCTCGTTGGGCTTGACGTACGCGCCGGTTCCCTTGGTGGGAAGCTCCCCGCCGAAGTAAAGCGGGATCAGCTCGTTATCCAGAACGTCCAGATCCCACTTTCCATCCTTAAGCCACGTTTCGCCCCCCAGTTCCTTCGCGGCCAACCGGCGGAATTGATCATTCTTCTCAAGCTCCCAGGCCACCAGAAGCCGCGTGCTCACCAGCTTCTCGGTGCCCAGCTCGCCGTTGAGAAGCTGCATCGCCTTCAGATAATCGCCTGGCTTCAGGTGGGTAAGGAGTTCCCGGTTCTTGCTGCCGATCTCCGACTCGAATCGGCTCTTCAAGGCCTCGTTGGGCACGATGACCTCCCGGCCGCCCACCTCCAGAACAACGTACATCGGGTCGTTGGATTTCAGGAACTCCATCCTGGCGCCGGCCGAACTCATTGTGTCGGGGGACGCCTCTTTGACTGCCCTGTTTTGGCGCCACCCCTCCACCACATCCACCGCCGCGTCGAGATACTCGGCAAGCCCCTCCGGCATCTTCTCCGCCTGGCCCACAATGGCCTCCACCGGATCCAGGAAGGGGAGGTGGCTCTCGTCGGCAATCGCCACGGTGACGCTCTTGATCGCTTCATTCAAACCCGGGTGGATGAGGAAGAGGTTCCCGGCGTGGGCCAGGGCGTCGTAGGTGGTCACCTTCATGACGGAGGGGTTTTTCATATCGGCCTCTAACCGGTCCATGGCCGCCTCGTTGCCCGGCTGGCGGGCCCTTTCCAGGGCCCTGGGCAGATCCAGGGTGCGATAGCCGGCGAAATTGAACGCCTGCCGGTTGGAGAAGCCATAACCCAGCTTGACCTCGGTGTCCAGCTTCGCCCCCACCTCATCGTTGGTAGGCAGGAAGAGCATGAAGTTGGAACCCTTCGCCGGATCGGGTTGGTGAATCCGCTCCATGAACCCAATCAGGGCAGCCCCCAGCGTCTTACCACCACCCGCCTGCTCCTCGAAGGCCTTGACCTTCTCTACGTCAGCCCTTCCAGCCATCCAGGCATCCGCCATCCTGATCTGCGCCGGCTTGAATGCAAAGTTCGCGTTGCCGCTTAGGGTCCGGTAGAGCCCTTCAGCGAAGATCTGGGCGGTTGCGCGTTGGGCCGGAACGGTCAGGTCAACCCGGCCATATGTCTCTGTCAGCCAAACCCGGAAGGTTTCCTGACCTATTTCGCTGGCTTGAACCCAAAATTCTCCAGCCGCATCCCAATCTTGCGCCTTCTCCGCTTCTTGGGCTTTTTGCCGGTACTCTGCGATTCTTGAGTAAGCATCGGTCCCTTGGGCAATCAGGCCTTCGATCTTCGAAATTCCACCGACCGCCTTGGCGGCCCTGTGCTGGAAGCCGGGCCCGGCCGTTTGGCCCTCTCCACCCTTCGCCACCTCCTCGATGGCCTGCCGGGCCTCCTCCACCCTCGCCTGGCGGCCAGGCATCGCTTTCTTCCACCACGACTGATCCTCAAGCACCTTAAGGTGCGGCTCATTCTTAAGCTCCGCGATTCGCTGGCTGGCCCGATCCTTGACCGAATCGGGAAGCGCATATCGGCCATCCTTGCCCCACGATGCGGTCCGAATCAATTCATCCTCGGGGAGGCGCTCCACTCCGTTCATCAAAATCTGCGTTTCCCGGGCTGCCCGCTCCTTGCCGTCCACCTTGAGGCCCCTATCTTTAAGCGCCTTCATCTCACTGCGGAACTCCTCCCTGGCCTTCATGACCTCATTCAAGGTCTTGGCGCCGGAGGCCTTCTCGGCATGCCGATTCGCCCGAACCTCCATCTGGTAGGCGGTGAAGTCGCCGGCGTCCATTACAATGCGGCGGCCATGACCGTCAACGAAGGAGACCGTCTTGCCATCCTGATCTGGTATGGCAAAAGAATTGACCGGTTGGGCGCGCGCAAACCGCTTGTTCAGGGAATCAACCGCCTCCCGAACCTGCTCGCGGGAATAGAAGTGGCCCTCTTTCGCCGGACGGAAGTAGGGATCGCTTCCTTCAAGGAAGCCCACCGCCTGGTTGAACAGGCCGACGCTTCTTTTATCGGTGGCGCCCAACCGTTTCTCCAAGGCCTCCTGGGAGCCATAGGCGAGGGGATCCGCGCCCTGCAGCTCGCTTAGCGCGAGCTCTCTGCGGATCTCCAGCATGGACTTCCTTGGCTTGGCTGTGGCGGCCTCCGGCGCGGAGCTCTCCGGCCCCTTTTGGGCGGCTCTGGACTCCGCGTTGGACCTTTCTGCCGGGGTCATCGGTGGAGCCAACCGTCCTCCGGCGCCGCTTGTAATCTCCCCGGACCGGTGAGCCCTCATCGGACCCAAGGCCTGTACGCCGGCGGCGATCCGACTCTGGGGAGTCCTATTGCTGCCGCTTGCGGGAGCCCTGGAAGATTGCGTTGAGGGAGAATCCTCTGCCAACCTCTTCGCTTCGGTAAGCTGGCCTTGGGACAGCAAATCCCCGCCTCCTTGTTTCTCCAGGGAGTCAAGCGAGCTTCTTAGAAGGGTTCGCTCCCGCCCGGCCGCGAGGGCCCGCGCCCTCTCTTGCCGGCCGGAGAGGGGCTGGTTGAAGTCCCGCCGAAAGCCTTCGAACACCTGCACCATCGCGGCATTGACAAGAACCCGCACGGCCTGCACCATACCGGAGACTTTTCGGTTGTAGGCCAAATTTCCTTGTTGCGCCGCGTCCGCGAGTTGCTTGGTCCAATCTGAAATCTGTTCCTGGCTCAAGGGTTGGTCGGCGACACCGGCCTCACGCAGCGCCTCATTCAGCTTCTCGACACCGGCTTGGATCTTCTCCGGCGCGCTCCTCAACCCGCGAAGGGCTCTGGCTGTCTCCACCGCCTTTTGGGCCGCGACAGTCTTGCGGCTTGGAATGAGGTCGTGGTAGGCGCCGATGAAAGCGAAAGCGGCCATCGAACCCAGGAATTGGGCCGGTCCCTCGGACAGCCCGAACCGCTCCAGGCCGTTGGTGAAGGCGTGCTCCAAGACCGGCAGGAGAACGCCCACATCCACCATCATGTTCGCCAGGTGGCCAGGGAGGCCCCGCTGGGCCAGGAAGCCCTTGGTGGCGATCGCCTCGCCAAAGAAGGTGCCCATCGCTTGCCCTATAGGCGCCATCACCAAAATCTGGAGGGTTAAGATCCCGTTCTGATACCAGCCCCCCTGCGCGAAGAAGTTAACGCTCCCCTCGCCCCATCCGGCAAAGCCCTCCACCATCTTCCCGAGAACTCCGCCGCCGGCCCAAGCGGCCCTGCCGTAATCGTTCACCAGCCGGACATCTCCAAGGGCGAGGCCCCACTGAATGCCGTTGCTCATCGCCCCCAGAAGCGGCTGGAGCTGGAAGGAGAGGTGGTAGTAGGTTTGGCCGGCGTTGAAGAGGAAGTTTCCGGAGAAGAAGGTTCCTCGAACCCCTCTTCCAAGCTGGGTGGCAAACCGCCTCACCAGGGAGCGGCCTGCCTGCCTGGCCAGGTGCGATTCATACGCGCCCTTGGCCAGATCCCCAGCCAATTTCTTGGTTGCCAGCGGAGCGCGTGACCAGCCAAACTTGGCCGTCAAATTCTTTCCGAGGAAGCCCTGCCCTGTGAGCAGGTGCTTGCCCAGCCCCTTACCTGTCCAGCGGGCCAGCTCTTTGCGCGCCGCCCCCTCCGCGGCCAGCGTGGCCATCTCAAGGCTCGCCCCCTTCTCCCCTATCTGCGTGGCGAATTCCCGCCGCGCAACCAAAGCGGCAGTGCCGCGCGCCCCCAACTCATAGAGATTGCCCAGGCCGCCGGAGGCGACGAAGATCCCGGCCTCGCGGAAGAAGCCCACCGAGTAGCGGAAGGTGGCGGGCCGCATCCAGGTGCCGTAGACATAGCCGGTCTGCCTGGAGGCCCAGTCGGCGATTGTCGCAGCCACAAAGGGAGCCGCCACCCAGCGGAAAGGATTCACCGCCGATCCCCGCAGGATCCAAGGAACTTCTTCGGTGTATTTCTCCGCGTAGGCGCCGGAGGAAACGTCCACCACGGCAAACAGAAGGGTCTTATCGTCGTCTTTCCTTTGAAGGGAGCGGCTTTCCCCGGTCCTGTCCAAGAGGTAGCCCCGCATCTCATAGCGGGAGAGTTTTCCGTCTTTGTCAAAGACAGGAACCAGCTTGCCGTAGATTTCTTCCTTCCCGCCGGCCTTCGGGAAAAAGAGGTTTCTCCGGCCCTCTTTTTCCAGGGCTCCTAACACAGGCAAGTTGTAATGCCGCGCCTCATCGGGGAATCCGACGTTGTAGGCATCTTCGCGTTTCTCCTCCAGATTCCCAAAGGCATCCCGGGCGAAGGAGAGATAGCTGTCGCCTGAAAATTTCCAAACCTCCTGCCACACCCGGCGGCCGCTGGCGGATTCCATATGATATCCCCCTGACTTGGACCAGAAACGAATCGCGCGGCCGCCTCCCGGCAGATCGGCCGCCAGACCTCGCAATTCATCGATACTCCTGACCTGGAGGCGCTCCGGATCTTTCGGGTCCCGATCCAAAACGTAATATCGGACTTCGGCAGATTGCTTCCTAAGGAGCGACCGCGTCCCTTGATCAAATCGGACGGAGTCAACGCCTTCGCTGTTCAAGAGATCTCGGGCAAGCGGGCTAACCACGGGCTTGCCCTCCGCGTCCAGGAGTCTTCGCGCGGCCAGTTTGGGCGTTCCCTTTTCTTCGTCGAAATAGACCTCTTCCACGTATTGGACATCCGGGCGCGCGGGGCTTAAACCGGAATCTGCCAAACGTCGTATGACCCGTTGACTCAAGCCGGGCTGGAGGAGAACAACCTCAACCCACTGGTCGCCCCGCTTCGGATCGAGGCGTCTCCAGGAACGGATTTCCTTTTCTTCCCCCCCCTGACTGCGTGCCGACTCAACCACAGTTAAAACGTCTTTCGGATTATTCGAATAAGGCTTGCTGTCATCGGCCAGGCGCGTCCTGGTTGTCAGGTAAGCCGCTGTCAGCAACCCTGTCCTCGCCATCTCCTGCTTGATCTGCGCCTGGCCGGCTTGGGTGGCGGGGTGCGGGAACTGGATTTGGTCCAGGGTCCGCTCGTCCAGCCACCGAGCCCTGCCCAACAGCCGAATGGGGACGATGCCGGTGACGGCGCGGCCATTGGAAGGATCGCGTGTCTTCTCCCGGATGGCGAAGGTGAGGGTTTCGGGATGGCCGTCCTTGTTCTGGAACGAAGCCACCAAGAGGTAGTCGGCCTCCAGCTTGTCTTGGTCCGGTTTCACATAAAAGCGTCCGGTTCGACGGAAGGCAAGCGAGTCCACCTCGACAAAGAGATCCTTCTTGTCTTCGCTCCGGCCCCTGTAGAGAAGCGCGCCAAGTTCTCGGGACACACCTTGATCCAGTCCATAAGGGGTCTCCTCGCCCTTCTCGTCGCTGAAGGCCAAGCTCTTGGGGGCATCCTGGATCATCTGCGCCAGGAGGCGATCCTGGGTGCCGGCCCGCGCCAGCCACTGGTAGGTTTGGAGCCGAACCCCCTGGTAGACGCGGATGAGCGGCTCAAAGGCCTTGCCGTAAGCGGCCTGGAACTCGGACCATTGGGCCCGGAAATTAGAGAATTCCTTAAGCGGCTGGTCGGCGCGGCCCAAAACCGCCTCGGCCTTACGCGTCTCCTGGTCAAGCTCGCCCGCCGCATCGGCCAGTTTCGTGATCGGATACGCGGCCTGGATCTGCTGGAACTTGCCGCCCACCTTGTCTACCTCCTGCCGCAGGGCCTTGGCCTGATCCTCGGGCCTCCCTTCAGAAGTCCATCTCTCGACCCGCAGGGTTGCCTCTATCAGCTCCGGGGCAATCGCCAGAAGTGACTTGCCCAACCCCTTAAGAGAGCCTTGCGCGTCGGGACCCCGGAGGAAATCGGCGAGATCCTTGGTCAAGGCATCGGCTTGCCCCTTAAGCCCGCTTAAGGCCTCCGGCGATGGGCCTTGCTCGGCCCCAAAGACCTTGGCCACCTCCTCTTTATGCCGCGCGAGTCTGTCAAGAAGCTCTCCCAGCTTTCCGTCCACCTTTTGAGAGAGCGCCTTCTCGCCGCCTTCCGAAACTCCCAACTCCTTGCGAAGCCCGTTCAACTGGTCGGCAAACGTCCGGTAGAGGGCCAGCCCGCCGACAGAGCCCAGCACCCCCTGGAGCTTCTGCTCGCTCGCCAGGAAGGCGACAGCTGGCGATTTCTTCAAGCCGTCCTCCAGGTTGGCAAACTCCTTTTCCAGCGTAGTCAGGCGATCCGCCGCCTGCTTAAGCTCTGTTTTAAAGGACCCCTGCGCGACGTATCCCTTGATGCCTTCCGCAAGCGCCTCGCCCTTCACCACAAGAGCCTCAAGGGCTTGCTGATCCGGTGACTGCTCCCAATCTTGAAGCAGCTTTTCGGCAGAATCGCGGTACTTCCTGGCTGTGCCAAGAAACCCCGCCAGACCCTTGCCAAAGAGGGCATCCTCGGAGAGGCCCCTGGATCCTTCGCCGGAAGAAATCCCTGTTCCTCCCAGCCAAGCGGCGTAACGCTCTTGGAGAGCCTCTCTTCGGCGGTCCAGCTTGCCAAGGGCCGTCTCCGGACCCACCAGGGTATTGAGCTTATCCGTGGCCGATTGCAGCGCCGCCAGGGGCGCGTCGTACTCTAACTCAAGCTGTTTCTGGACTCTGTCCAGACTGTCAAGCCGATCATCGGCCTTCCGAATCCTGCGGCCCAGCTCCGTCTCCACCTTCTCAAGCTTAACCTTGACCAGCGCCATCTGACGGCCCGCCAGACGCTCGGCTCCGTCGGCGCCTTCACCAGCTTTGATCGCCGAGAACCACTCCGAAAGCTGGGCGTCGGCGCTCTTGAGATCCTTTCGAATCCCCTCCACCTGGCCGTGAAGATCTTCCATTCCAGATCTCACATAGAACTCTGGTGTGCGCGTTTCGCTCTCGTCCTTCGTTTTCTGCTCGGCAGTCAGATACGGTTCCATGGAGTAGGTCTTGATCGGCGAAAGTTTCTTGAGCGCGCCGCTGCGAACGGCATCCTCTCCCCTTTCCCAGAGAGACCTGCTGTCCGGAGCAGGGTTGACGAGATACAGGGACTCGATCTCTGCGGCGGATTGCCCCAGCAAGAGGGCTGCCGAAACGCTTCTAACCCAGCGGTCCATCTGCCGAACAATGGCTCGGGTAAGCCTTTCTTCCTTGACGCCCAAAAGGGCAGCGTATAACTCCGCCGCATCTACATCGCTTTCATTCAGGCGTTCCGCTACCCATGGATAAGCCTGGGCAAGGTAACTTTGGACGCTTGGCTCTATCGTGGTAACCTCCGGCTTCGGCAGCTCTCTGACCAGTTGGTTCTTTTCGACGTCGTAGAGCCAGCCGGCCTTCTCGTTCTGCTTGGCCACGGCGTAGGCCCTCCAAAGGAAGCCATCCTGAATGCTGGAGGAGTCCACGCGGACCGCCAGCACCTGATCAGAGCCCTCCACGCTCACGTCGTAGATGAAGCCATCCGTGCCCTGGAAGATAGATCTCACCTCTTGTGGGCGTCTGGCCGTTTCAGGGGACTTGGGCTTCTCGGCGGCGGCGGTCGGGGTGATGATCGGATGGAAATCCTGCGCCGGCGCCAGCGAATTTTCTTCCTTGGCCTTCGAGATGGAGACGAGGACTCCGCCTCTGTCTTCCACGCGAACCACCGTGCCGTCCAAAATACCCTTGATAAGATTGCGGCGGTCCTGGAGGAATTCATGCATCGACGTGAGGTCCTCCAGCGCCTGGTATTTGCCCTCTTCGACGGCCAGGAGTCCTTCCAGGATTCCCCGGGTGTAGTCAATCCTGTGCAGGACATCCTCTCCGGTCAAGATGAGAACGGCTTGCTGCCGGTCACCTGCCTTCATGTGCTCGATGGAAAGCTCCATCAGATCGGTCAGCTCCGGAAGCTGATACCGCTTGACCGACTCGAAAGCGACCACGACCTCGGTCTTGAACCCGACCGGCCTCTGGTTGTCCCGGCGCAGATCTTCCTTGAGATTGCCCTCCTCATCGAAGAGAGCCAGGAAGGGCTGATACCCCCACTTGCCGGTTCGGGAATCCAGGACGAGAACTTGAACCTCGCGCCGGGGATCGGTCAGGCCAGATTTGCGGGCCACCCCTTCCAGGTTGTGCCAGAGGGTGCCGTCCTGGTCGGAACCATCCTGCGGAATGGCGAAGTCCAGCGCGTCCCCGTCCCAGAGGACCATCACGTGGCCCGCCTTGTCGGTGCGGCCATCCACACCGCGGGTCAGCATGGCGCTCACCTGGCCGCCCAGGGCCTGGCCGATGGCGGTCAGGGTTTCGGCCACGCCCACACAGCTTAGGCCCTCCTGATGGTCCCGGAAGCCCTTGGGGTTGCGCGGCATGTTCCGGTAGGCGATGTATTTGACGAAGTCCATGAAGGGCCGCACACTCTGGTCCTGCCCCTTGGCGGCCAGATGGTCACCCAGGGTTTGGAAATCCGCGGCAGGGAGAGAGGTGATCTCACCGATAACGCTCTCCAGCATCCGGCTCACCTTAGCGCGGTCCTTAAACTCCTCAACGCGGCTGGGGTACTTGGTGGCCATGAAGGAAATGAAATCGTCCATAATGGCGTCGGTCTCGAGTTCCCCGTCGCGCGCCTTCTTACCGACATTGGACAGCCACTCCTTCCAGGATCCCAGGTGCCTCAAGGGGGACTCATAGCCGCCGGTGGGGATGCCGGGCTGTGTGGGCTCTGGCTTGGGCTCCCCTGCCTTGATCTCAATTCCTTCCTTCTTCAGATCCTCCTTGAAGGCCTCCGCGTAGGGATCCTTCGTCACATCAATCCAGGGCCCCTTGGGGCTGTTGGGAAGAAACTGATAGGAGATCTCAACCCTCTTGGCCTTCGGTTCCCATGGCGAGCGGATCGGATCTTGCTGGCTGATGTAAAAGCCGCCCTTGGTCTCTCCGGGCCTGAAGTAGACATAGCGGCCCGTGAAGTCGTTGAAGAGGAGGCCGCCGGTCACCTCGCCCCGCGCCAGGATGAGACCGGTTTCTTTGTCCTCCGCCAATTTGACCTCCCGGATGATGTGGTAGAGGTCCGGCTGGCTGCGGAGCCATTCGTCCATCTCATTGCCCACCTCTTCCAACCGCTGGATGAGCCTATCCATTTCGTCCACGGCAGGTTCACCAAACGGAGAGGCCGCCGCCGCGGGAGCCGGTTCCCCCTGGGCCTCCAGCACCAGCTTGTGGCTGTCGTTCATCGTCCAGACATCCCCGGCTCCCTTGAAAATCAACTGGCCTTCAATGTCCGCCAGGATGCCCTGCCGGCCGGTGGCGGGATCGTAGAACTGGCCGAGGCGCTCCTTCACCTGGCCATCCGGTTTGATCCAGACCCGCGCGATGACCGGCACTACCCCCTTGAATTGAGGATTCTCCATCTCCATGAAGAGAAGCTTGCCCACCAGAAGATCAGGCAGGTCGGGCGCGTGGGTGATCGGGTCCGGCTCCGCCGTCCACTGGTCGGGCGTGCCCACCTCCCAGCCAAGGAGGAATTCGTCGCCGAGGGCCTTCAGCGTTCGGCTTAGGGCAAGGGCTTCTTCCGGTTTCTCAAAGTAAAGCTGGTCTCCCTGGTAGGCGTAGCGCGCCAGAATTTTACCGGCCTGATCCTCCACGCGGGAGATCACCATGGGCAGGGAGGGATCCTGGGTGGAGGTGTAGTGGACCGTCACCCGCTTGCCTTCATGCACGAAGCTCTTCTGGGCCAAGCCATCGGCCAGCCACATCGCTCCGCTGGGATGAAGAACGACCCTGCTTCCCGCCTGGTAGTGAACCTTCTGATACGGAAGGGAGGCAAGAGGATATTCGGTGGAAATCTCAAGCTCAACCGGCTTTCCAAGGTTGGTTTCGCTCACCCGCGTAAGCTCCACCTCGCCCGGGGCGGCCTTGGAGACGAAGACGATCCGCTCCACCTGCCGGAAGAGGCCGCCGGGCAGCGAGGAGAGCCCCAGGGCGCCGACGGTCATCGGAAGGGCATAGCTGTCGGTGTAGACGCGGGTGGCCAGCTGCGACCGGTGAAGCGGAATCCGGAGCGCCAGATCCCCCTTGAGGTCGCTAGAAAGCCACAGCCGCGGCTTCTCCACGGCCAATCCTTCCACCGTGATGATCTGCGCGTCGTTGATCCGCCGCGTGAAGCGCCGCTTGCCGTCTGTCCGTTCGGAGCCTTCCAGCACAACGGGCAGCGCCACGCCGACCAGCTCTCCCTTCGCGTCCAAAATCCTGCCATCCGGCTGTTCCCTGCCCCCTGCCGGAATCGCCATCGGAACCTTCCAGCCGCCGGAGAGGGGCCCTTGGTAATAGGCCGTCCCATCCTTCGCCAGCCACCAGTCAAAGGCGCCTGGGTGCTCAATCTCCAGGCGGCCATCCGCCTCCGGCGTGTTGCTTCCGGCCAGGGCTGTCCGCCCATGATCATCCGGCTCGACCCGGTGCGGCATCTCGGCCAGCACCAATCCCCTTCCATTCGGGTGGCCGGGAACGTACGACATGAGGTGGGCCTTCCTCCAATCGCCATCCACCCGCGCTTCGTAGGAGGAGGGCTGTGTCATCCGCCGGTGGACAAGGCCGTTTCCGGACTCCCCTGCCGCCTGCCGGATCACCTCTATCCCCGCCTCCTCCCGAACCAGTTGATCCTTCCAGGCGCGCAACCCCAACACCGGCCTCACGCCAAAGAAGGTGTTGATCCCGTCCTGCGTCAGCTTGAGCTCGCCGGTCTGGTCGGTCCGGGTAAGATCGTTCAGATTGCCCCAATGAAGCCACCCCTCCGGCCCCAGCCGGGTGAGGGCCTCCACCTCAAAATCCGCGTCGGGATGGGTGAGAATAACCCGGCCCGTGACCGACAGCTCGTCTTGACCGGCCGAATCCAGGATCGTGAAGCGGACCACGGCGCCGGCCAAGGCGTAACGCGTGCCGTCGTTGCCGCGGAACGTGGTGAACCGCTGATGGTGGGCGGAGTTCTCCGGATCGACCGCGAGCCCCTCCTGGGCCGCCTCGCCGGAGGCGCCCAGAACCTTAAACTCCGTAAAGAGATTCCGCTCGACCGTTGCCGTCACCGAGACCAGCGGGTCGAAGATCTTCAGGGACGATCCCCTGGGATCGGCCATGAACACCTCGGCCCTCTGGCGGTTGAGGAGATAGAACCGGCTTTCCTTGGCAAGGGGCGTGCCGGGCGCCATCCGGAAATCGGTGAGCTTGGTGGGATCGTTGGTAAGATCCACCGTGTAGGTCAGGGAAACCCTCTGGGCAGAGGGATTCGGCGTCTCCAGCACCTTGCCTTTGAGTTTCAGGGACTGAACGCCCGAAGCTACCAGAACCGATTCAAACCTTCCCTCGCCCACGATATCCACAAGCTCGCCCAGGGCCACGCCCTGCTTCTGGTAAGCGCCTGTGGCGGGATCTTCCTGAACCTTGAAGTGCTGGGTATCTTCCTTCCGGCTCAAGCCGGCCGTTCGGAAGGTGGTGTAGACGCCCACCGTGGGGATCGTTTCCGACGTCGAGTAGCCGCCCGGGTCCTTGGAGCCGTCGTAACGCAGCTTGTCGCGAAGAAGCTGGGAGAGATAGGATTCTCCCTCTTCGACGAAGATGAGTTTTCCTGTGCCCGGGTCACGCCCGGCGAGGTAGCGGGATTTTGCCGCTTCGATCTTGGTGACCTGCACGCGCCAGCCGCCCTCCGCCGACTCACCCAGGACCTTGCCCTGATAAACCGAGTGGTCCAGCTCGACCCAGAATTCTGTCCCGCGCTTCAGGGAGAGGGATTTCCGGAGCTCCTCCGGAAGAGCCGTCACCTGGTAACCGGTCTGCGCGATGGAGAGCCTGGCCGTCCCTTCGGCGGGCTCCATGGCAAGGATGGGCTTTCCATCCGCTCCCTCCAGGGCCCGAAGAACGGTGGGATAGAATGGCGTCACCCCGTCTTGGTCCTTCAGGTCGAACCTGGCCGAGCGGGTGAAGCCCGCGGGAACCTCCTGGTTAATCTTGGAGACCCACCGAACCCCTCCCGGGGCGCTGGAATCCGCCACCCCGATCCGGCCCAGATTCTCGCCGATCTGGTATTCGCCCCGCTCAAAGAAGGGGTCGCGAAGGATGAACGGTCCAGCTTCGTACTCTCCAGAAAGGTGATGAATCGCCCGATGGGTGTCGATCAGAGAACGGGGAACGAAGACCCAGGTTTGGGTTCCGCGGTCGTAGAGGGTTGTCCCCGGCGCGTAACGCTTCCCGTCGAAACTGCCCGTGAAGGAAGCGCCGTCTTCGAACAGGATGAGCTTGCGGTCGTAGGTCTTCCACTCGCGAGGCTGGCCTGGGGCCCAGCTCTTGAGCTGGTGCACGGTGACCTTCTCATTCAAATCAAAGACAACGCCTTCCTTTTTGTCGATGGTCTGCCGAATCCCCTTGACCGGAAGATAGCCCCCGGCAGATGAACTCCAAAGGAAGGCCGTGTCCGCCGCTTGCCTGCGGAGATCCACGTTCCAGACCCCGCCTGTTTCATCGGCCTCCAATCGCTCGGCCTGGAAACCTTGGAGATTCCTGGCAAACCGGGCGGCTTCTCCCGTTAATCTCTCATTCGGCGCCAGGAAGAGCGGGCGGCCCTCTGAATCCTCCGCCTGCGTTACTGCCCACTGCCCGTTATCCTTCAGGTCATACGCCCGGCCCAGCCGCTGGCCGCGACCATTAAAGAGATCGCCGGCCATCACCTCCCTTGCCTCGCGGCTGTCGTCTTTGGCGGGAAGCATCACGGCGGCCCTCTTATCCAGAGGCCGCACGAAGATGGATTGACCCAACCGATTGGACAGATCGGTGTCTTTAAGAAGCGTGGTCTTCTCCAGCCCCAAGTCATCTCGCCTCCGGATAAGGGTTCGGTATTCGAGGGCGCCGCCTCGGTTGGCCAAGTCGCCGGCAACCTCGGTGACTTGAGCGGCGCCCGTATCGTCGGCCTTGAGGTACCCAAGCTGGTAGCCGTCCGCGGAGAAGTAGGCGCCGGCCGCCGCGGCTTTAAGTTCCACGCCAGGCGCGAAGAAGGAGGCGTAGCCCTCGGCGTTGTAAGCGCCGGTTCGCTCCCACCGGCCCCTTCTTTCATCCACCAGATAGGCCGTCCCGGCCTGGCGGCCCTCTCCCGTAAACAGCTCCGAAGCCAACATCTCCGTCAGCCCTCCGAATCTCTCCACCTTGACCTTATGCTCCTTCGGGAAGGCATAGACGGACTCCTTGGGAGTTGACAGATTCTCCACCTTCGGCCCAAGAACCGTTTTCCAACGACCCATCAGCTCGTTCCAGATCCTAAAGGTTCTAAACGTCGGCCTGCCGGCCTTAACCTCCTGTTCTTCTCCCGACACCTTCAGGTCAGCGACTGTGCCGTCTGCCGCAATCCTGATGTAGCCCAGCTGAACAAATCTGTCTGGTAAAGAAATTCCATATCCCTGGACCGCAGCTTCTGCATAGGTCTGGCCGGCGTCAAAGAGGACGACCTGGCCTTGGGTGGTGAAGGCATGGGGGGTGCGCCAGGCTTGGGTGTCGTCCCAGCGGTAGGCGGTGCCGGTGCGCTCGCCGGAGACGTTGTAGAGCCGAAGGG
>JACOVG010000024.1 GCA_016177405.1 Candidatus Omnitrophota bacterium
GCACCTCCCGAGGCTGCCCGGGCATGGTTCCCAGCGAGCCATCCTCCTTGGAGAGGGCAGCCGAGGGCAGAGTGAGAGCGCCACGCTGGGGCGCTCGAGCGATGCGCGCAGGGACACCCCGAACGGGGGTTCCGATACTCCCGGGTAGCCCGACATCGATGGACCGGGGCCCTTGGGAGGATGAGTGGTTGCGCGGGGTACGGGCGTTTGGTACAGTACGATCATGATCCTCAAAGTGGCGCGGTTGGGGCACCCGGTTCTGCGGCTTAAGGCCAAACCGGTGGACCCCGACAAGATCCGGACCCCGGGTTTCCAGACCCTCCTGCGGGATATGGTGGAGACGATGCGGGAGCATGACGGGGTGGGGATCGCCGCGCCCCAGGTGCATGTGAGCCTTCAGGCGGCCGCCATCCAGGTGGAGAGGAATCCCCGCTATCCCAAGGCCCCGAAGATTCCGCTGGTCATCCTCATCAATCCGAAGGTCAGGCCGGCGGGGCGGGGAAAATCGCTCGATTGGGAGGGGTGCCTTTCGGTCGAGGGGCTAAGGGGCCGGGTGCCGCGCTGGAAAAGGGTCGAGGTTCAGGCGTATAATGCCAAGGGTGAGCCGGTTTCCTTTAAGGCAGCCGGCTTTTTTGCCAGGGTGATCCAGCACGAGTGCGACCATCTGCAGGGGAAGGTGTTCCTGGACCGGATGACCGATTTCTCGACGCTAGCGCATCTGAAGGAATTCAGCCGCTACTGGACCTGATGGAGGGGCGGGGTGACCGTTAAACTGGAAAAACAGCTTTCGATCTTCATCGAGAACCGCCCCGGCGGGATGGCCAAGGTCTGCGGGACCCTGGCCGAGGCCGGCATCAACATCCTGGCCCTGTCGGTGCACGACACGGTGGACCACGCCATCATACGCCTGCTGGCCGACCGGCCGGTGAAGGCCCTGCTCATCCTGGAGCAGATGGGCCTGTACATCCTGGAGCAGGAGGTCATTGTGGTGGAACTGGACAACCGCCCCGGCATGCTGGCCGAGGCGGCCCGCAAGCTTGCCCGGGCCGACATCAACATCGAATACGCCTACTGCTCGGCCACCGAGCGGCAGGGAACCGGTTGTCTCATCCTCAAGACCGAGGAGCCCGACCGCGCCATCGAGCTCCTGGGTGAGATGTAGAGCGCCGGTTCCGATTAGTTAACGTATGTAAATCCAGATAATCAATTTGATTTCTCCTCGCGTGGCAGGTATACTTCCATTGAAATGCCTTCCATGAAAATGCGCCCTCTGTGGGGCTTTTTGTTTCCCCGCTTCTTTGGCGCTTTGCTGATGGCTTGCTTTTTGGTGCCCGGCTTCGACTTGCGGCTGGTGCCTGGCACTGGTTTGCCTTCCAGCGCGTTGCGCCCCCGGCCCGACCTCACCGGCCTCGAGGAAAAACTGCGTTCCCAGAAGGAATCTAAGGGAGAGAAAGTCACTCGTTGGATTAAAGAGGTTTACCTTCCCTGGCTCAAGGGGTTTGAGAGGATTTTAAACGTTCGAGACATCGCTCTGGCGTCATGGCCACAGTACCACAACCTCCTGAAGGAAGGGTTTCCGCAAGAGGCCACAGAGCTGCATCGGGGAATCTTTGAATTGGGCTTGAGGCCCCCTGATTACGATTACGACCCTTTCGCTCTTGGCTATCTCGAGAAGAATATTTTTAATCGGCACTTATTCGTTCCCCTCGGCTACTACGTCCATCTTGAACGAGGGAGTGGCTATGCCGGCCGTGTTGTAGATCGTTTTGCTGAAGAAACTGTTTTTGGAGAGAAGGTCGAGGGCTTGGTATTGGATCTTTGGTGGGCTGAGCCATCGGCAGCCTTACATGCTGCTGGGGGAGACTGCCAACCGGGAACACCGTACGCCGTTATCTACGGCTCTCCCAAAGTGTGGAAACAGGAGGCGGGCCGTTGGTACAGCCGGTTCTTTGTGCCGTCTAAAAGGTTGTGGAAACAGTGGAGGAGGGCATGGCCGCAGGTCCAGAGGGGGCTCGAACTTCCGTCCCTCTACCAGGACTTCGCGCTTGCCTTATGGGATGTTGTAAGGAGGCGGTCAGGTATCATTCAGGCAGGCTCAAGGCAGAAGGCCATCAGCCTCCTGGCGGATCGGTTACGCAGAATGGGGATGGCAGAGGAGCTTCAGCATGCCAGGGATGGCATCTTTGTTCGCTTGGATGTCGAGGCCTACGTGAAGAGGATCCATCCAGGACTTAAGGAAGAATTGGTGAAGCGCGAAGCTCGGTTGGCAGAGCTTTGGATGAAAGAGACGAACATGGCCAAGGTCGCTGATGCCATCAAGGTTTCTTATCGGAACCATCAGCCTTCTCAAAAGCCTTCCGTGGATTTGGTCCTCCGCAGCGCGGAAAAACTGGTTCGGCCGACGATAGTTCAGAGGCCACCCCAGGACCGCCTTGAGAGTTTGATTCAACGCAGTACCATTTATGAGCTCTCCGCGCATTTGAGAAATCTCTCCAGCGGTCAGATGCAATATCCCTCCTTGAGGTTGGCTTACGACCTGTGGAAGTTCCTGCACCCTTCCATTTGGTTAGGGGGGAGGGGGCTGGCCTATATGAGGGGGTTGCGGATCTACCTGGATGCCATGATTGAACAGGTTCCCGGTTCCACCTTTGAGGAGAAGGCGGACTGTCTCCTGCAACAGCTTCGCGAGGCCCCTGACTTCGAGGAGGAATTGAGACGGTTGGCCCGGGGCGCTGAACAGAAACTCTTGCGATCCGAAGAGGAACTTTCCAGGATACTTGCTGAAGATCAAGCCGCAGGCCTGGAGGAGAAGAGATTTGTGGGTCAAGGCCTGGTTACGTTGGATGACAAGAACCGATGGTTAATCCCTGCAAGGTGGAGGGACAGATTCCAGGCGGGCGCCCCTGTCTTTGTCCGTTTGGCTGAAGAGGTGGTCGGACAAGAGAGATATCCCTATGTGGAGGTCTATCCCCCGGGGGCGCAGGCGCCCGATTCCGAGGGTTGGCAGGAGATCCGGATGGGCTCCAAAGGCCGCCTCTTGCTTGGGGCGGCGCAACTTGAGCGGATGGGGCTTTCTGCCGACAGGAAATATGCTGTGCTGGGGATGGGGGATCATTTGGAGCTGTGGCAGGAAGCGAGTCTCAAGGCAGTGTTGGAAGGGCTGGATCTGGGTAGTTTAGAGCTGCAGTTTCCGCAGAGGCAATCGAATTTTATAGGCACTGCGCCTGTTGCAACCGGCGACCGCAACAGGGTTCTCATCCCTGCCTCCTTCGATGGAATCCGGGGGGACGCTCTTCTCTTCATACGGAAGCTGGATGAATCGGTAGAGGGGAATTCCTTCCACATCTTGCAGATCCTTCCCGAGGAGAAATTTTCAGCCACAGAGGAAGCTCTTTTGACTGCCTTGCGCGGGTTCTCAGGACCCGGATCTCGATCGACAAGATGGCTGCGGGCTTTTTATCCGGCTTTTGAGCCGGTCAAGCTGGACAGCGCCAGGAGAATCTTGGTCAGCGAGGAACAGGGATGGGCCTCCTGGCTCGGTCTGCCAACCGATCTGGTGTGGGCCGGCGCCGGGAGCTGGCTGGAACTCTGGAGAGAAGATTCCTGGAAAACCTTCTCTGATCTTGCAACGCAGAACTTCGATGCATGGTCCAAGGAGTGGCACAGGAAGCGCAACGCCGCCGGGCTGGAAGAGGATCTGGCCCTCCTTATCGGCGCGTAAGCCGCGCACCCGCCGGCCTGACCGACGCAGAGGCGGGGTGATATAATCCTCCCCATGGGCCTTACCCTTGTCGCGGTTTCGGTACTTATCCTGTTTGGCCTGGCCTACCTGGTTTACGGCCGGTTCGTCTGCCGCGAGGTCGCGTTAAGCGATTCGGCCGCCACCCCCGCCTGCACCCTGGCCGACGGGGTTGATTTCGTTCCGGCCAAGGCGCCGTTTCTCCTGGGCCAGCACTTCTCGGCCATCGCGGCGGCCGGGCCGATTGTGGGGCCGATTTTGGCGGGCCTGGCCTTTGGGTGGCTGCCCACCCTCCTCTGGATTGTGCTGGGGGCGATTTTCATCGGGGCGGTCCACGATTTCTCCAGTCTCGTGGGCTCGGTCCGGCACCGGGCCCGGTCGGTGGCCCAGATTGTGGAGGAGCACCTGGGGCGCCGGGCCTACGCTCTGTTCCTGGCCTTCATCTGGCTTTCCCTGGTATACGTGATCGTGGCCTTCACCGATCTGACCGCCAACTCCTTTGCCGAGCCGGTTTCCGGGGGCGGGGTGGCGACGGCTTCCATCCTGTATCTGGGCCTCGCGATCCTGATGGGGATCGCCTTGACCCGCTTCAAGCTTCCCTTGAAGTGGGCCACGCTGATCTTCCTGCCCCTGCTGGGGCTGGTCATCTGGTTTGGGCAGGCGATTCCGGCGCGCCTTCCGGAGGTGGCCGGCATCCGGCCGGTCCTGCTTTGGGACGCGGTGGTCTTGGTTTACTGCTTCGCGGCCTCGATCCTGCCGGTCTGGCTGCTGCTTCAGCCGCGCGGCTATCTGGGGGGTCTCTTCCTTTATATATCCCTGGCGGCGGGGGTCGTGGGCTTGATCGCGGGCGGCGGCAAGATCCAGTATCCGGCCTTCATCGGCTTCACCAGCGCGGCGGGCTTCCCCTTGTTCCCCATGCTCTTTGTGACGGTGGCCTGCGGGGCCTGTTCCGGCTTTCACGGCCTGGTCTCCTCCGGCACCACCTCCAAGCAGGTGGCCCGGGAGACCGACTGCCGGCTGATCGGCTACGGGGGGATGCTGTTGGAGGGTCTGGTGGCGGTCATCGCCTTGGCCACGGTGATGATGCTCTCACCCGGCGACCCCGCGGCCAAGCTTTCTCCGGACCGGATCTACGCCCAGGGGCTGGCGAGCTTTGTTCAGCGGTTCGGGGTGAGCGCCCAATTCGCGACTGCCTTTGTCCTGCTGGCCTTCGCCACCTTCATCTTCGACACGCTGGATGTGGCGACTCGCCTCGGCCGCTACATCCTGCAGGAGCTCTTTGGCTGGCAGGGAAGAAGGGGCCGGATGCTGGCGACCCTTTTGACCTTGGCCCTGCCGGCCTGGTTTGTGACGGTCACCCTGACCGATCCCTCGGGCAGGGTGGTCCCGGCCTGGAGGCTCTTCTGGACCGTCTTCGGAACCTCCAATCAGCTTCTGGCGGCCCTGACCCTGCTGGGGCTGTCGGTCTGGCTCAAACGAAGCGGCAAGCCATGGGCCTTCGCCGCCTTGCCGTGCCTTTTTATGATGGGGATGACCCTCTGGGCCTTGGGGGTGCTGATTTTGGGGTGGGCGGCCAAGCTGAAACTGGGCGCCTCGCTGTTGGATCCGGTGGGGCTGGCCTGCCTGTCCTTGATGATCCTCGCGGTGACCCTGCTGGCAGAGGGCTTCCGGGTTCTCAAGGGAGACACATGAAGAAAGCCGCTTTCAAACAAACCCCAAAATACCGAGGCGCCGTGGCGATCGTGCGCCAGCTTAAAAACGCCGGGCACGAGGCCTTTCTGGTGGGCGGGTGCGTGCGGGACCTTCTGCGGGCAAGCCCGCCGAAGGATTTTGACGTGGCCACCAGCGCGCGGCCCGACGATGTGGCGAGGCTCTTCTCAAGGACGGTGCCGGTGGGGGCGCAGTTCGGCGTTTTGTTGGTTCTGCGGGGGGACTTCCAGTATGAGGTGGCCACCTTCCGGACCGACGTCGGCACCAAGGACGGCCGGCACCCCGAGGGGGTGATTTTCTCCAACCCCAAGGAGGATGCCTTGCGCCGGGATTTCACGGTGAACGGCCTCTTCTATGACCCGTTGACCAAGAAGGTGATGGACCACGTCGGCGGAGAGGCGGATCTGAAGAAGAAGATCATCCGGGCGATCGGCGACCCCGGGCGGCGCTTTAAGGAGGACCGCTTGAGGATGCTCCGGGCGGTGCGGTTCGCCGCGAACCTCAACTTCGCCATCGAGCCCAAGACCTTTCAGGCGGTCCAGGCCCAGGCCGGGGAAATCGTCTCGGTGAGTGCCGAGCGGATCCGGGATGAGCTCACGAAGCTCTTCACCGGGTCTCATCCGGGCAGGGGGCTTACGCTCCTGGATGAGAGCGGCCTGCTGGCCGTGGTTCTGCCCGAGGTGGAAAAGCTGAAGGGGGTTCAACAGCCGCCCGAGTTCCATCCGGAGGGGGACGTCTTTGTTCACACGAGGCTGGTCTTGGATCAGCTCAAGTCCCCGTCGGCGGTCCTGGCCTTTGGGGCGCTCCTGCACGACATCGGCAAGCCGCCGACCTTCAAGGTGGCCGATCGGATCCGGTTCAACGGCCACGACCGGGTGGGCGCCGGCATGGCGCGGCACCTCCTGAAGCGCCTGCGTTTTTCCAACGCCGAGAGCGACGCGATCGTCCAGCTGGTGGACAACCACATGCGGTTCAAGGATGTCCGGCAGATGCGGACGGCGACCCTCAAGCGCTTTCTGGCGCTGCCCACCTTTGACGAGGAGCTTAGGCTTCACCGGGCCGACTGCATGGCGAGCCACAAGGATTTGACCAACTGGCGGTTCCTGCGGAGGAAGCTCAAGGCCCTGCCGCCCCAGGAGCTCAAGCCCGAACCGCTCATCAATGGGCGCGACCTTCTGGGGCTGGGCTACTCCGAGGGGCCGCTGATCGGGACCATCCTCAAGGCGGTCGAGGAAAAGCAGTTGGAGGGGGAGCTTTCCGCCAAGGCGGGGGCCGTGGCCTGGGTTCAAGAGGCCTTTCCCCGACGATGAGATTCCGGCGCCGGCCGCTCTTCTGGTTGGAGGCCGCGGTTTCTCCGCTGGTCTGGGTGATGTTCGCCGCGCTCACCATCTTCTGGACCACCCTCATGATGGACCTTTACATCATCCGCCGGTGGGTGGATCCCCAGCTTCGGTGGGTCCACCGGATCGGCTGCTGCTGGGGATACAGCCTGATCGCCATGGTTCCGGGCAGTCAGGTTCAGGTTTTCGGCCGAAAGACCATCCCTCGGGACCGCCCGGTCATCTTCATGGCCAACCACCAGAGCTTCTGCGACATCCCCGCGCTGTATCACCTCTGGTGGCAGTTCAAATGGATGGCCGACGCCCCCCTTTTCACGATCCCCTTCCTGGGCGGGGGGATGCGCGCGGCCGGCTACGTGCCGGTGAAGCGCGGCGACCCCAAAGCGGCCCTGCGCAGCCTGGAACAGGCCAAGGAGTGGCTGGCGAAGGGAATCTCCGTCTTCATCTTTCCGGAGGGGACCCGCAGCCGCACCGGAGGGTTCGGGCGGTTCCTGACCGGCGGATTCCGCCTGGCCGTCACCACCGGCACCCCGATCGTTCCGGTGGTCCTCGTGGGGAGCCGACAGCTTTTGCCCCGGGGAGGCTGGATCTTCCGATGGTGGGCGAGGCTTAAGATCCATGTTCTGCCCGCGGTCACCCCGGCCTCCTCGAATGCGAGCCAAGTGCGCGGGCTCGCCCGCCAGGTCCGGGCGCAGATGGCCCGGGTGTACCGCCAGCATCTGAAGGAAATAAGAAGGTGAGAGGTGAAGGGTTGTCATTGCGAGCCCCGCAGGGGCGAAGCAATCTGGTTTTTAGATTGTTTCAGGTACTTTGTACCTTCGCGATGACGGCCGCTCTCCTTTCTCCTTTCAGCGGTCATCCCTCACCCGCTTGCGCGCAGGAGAGCCGCGTGGGCGTGCTTATCCTGGCCCACGGCGGCGCGACCACCTGGAACGCGCAGGTGCAGGAGGCCGTCGTGGAGGCGGACCTCGGCCTGCCCACGGAGATTGCCTTTGGCATGGGGATGGAACCCCGTGAGGCGGACCGCGTTCGGGAAGCGGTGAACCGGCTCACGGCGCGCGGCGTTCACGAGATCCTGGCGGTGCCGTTTCTGATTTCCACCCATTCGAGCGTCTACCGCCAGTACGAGTATCTCTTGGGCCTAAGAAGGGAGCCCTCTTGGCCGGACCATCCGGTCAAGCCGGTCGAGCTCACGATGCCGGTCCGCCTTGTTCAGGCGCTGGACGATTCCCCTTGGACGGGCGAGATCCTGCTCGCGCGGGCCCTGGCGTTGAGCGAGGACCCCTCCCGTGAGGCGGTGGTGCTGGTGGCGCATGGACCGGAGGAGGAAGCGGACAACGCCTCCTGGATGGAGGTCATGCAAAGACTGGGAGCGGATCTTCTGGCCAGAGGCGGTTTCGCCGCGTTCAGGGCGGCGACCCTTCGGGATGACGCGGAACCCAAAATCGAGGAGCAGGCGGTCCGGCAGTTGAGGGAAGAGGTCTCCTCCTTGTCCGGCTCCCTGCGGGTTCTGGTGGTCCCGCTGTTGATCAGCCAGGGGGGCATCGAGGAGAAGATCCCGGAGTGCCTGAAGGGGCTTCGCTACCGCTTTTCCGGCCAGGGGCTTCTGCCGCACCCGTACGCGGCCCGCTGGATCAGGGAGAGGGTGGAGTCAGCCTTTCCTGAAGCGGCCGCCGGCGGCCTGACCTAAAACAGCGGCCGCGATCACCAGAGGAACCGTCGCGTAAGGGATCTTCAGGGTGATCCTCAAGGCGATGACCAGTGGGATGGGAAGGTGAATCGCCACCCACCAGGGTGCGGAGAACTTCCGGAATCCCTTCCGCCACCACCCGAAGGGCAGGTTGATCAGGAAGGTGGCCGCCAGAACCAGTAACAACTTAACCAGCATAACGCGTATGATATCATACCCACCATGACCGACGTCAACTCGGCAATTCTCATTGTGGCGGCAAGCGAAACCGACGCCAATCTTTATTACGCCACCGGCTTCTGGGCGCCGGACCCCTTCATCTTCACCCGGATCGGCGGCCGCAGGATCCTGATCATGAGCGACCTGGAGCTGGACCGGGCCAAGGCCGAATCCAAGGCCGACGAGGTTCTCTCCCTCTCCAAGCTCCAAGCCGAGGTTAAACAGAAAACCCAAAGCCCGCCCGGCACCGCCGAGGTCTTGGACTGCCTATTCAAGGAACGGCAGGTGAAGGAGGTCAAGGTGCCGGGCAATTTCCCGCTGGGGCTGGCCGACCGGCTCCGGGCCAAGGGTTACACCCTGACCGTCGGCCCAGAGCCCTTTTTCCCCGAGCGGACGGTCAAAAACCCCGACGAGGTGGCCGCCATCCGGGAGACCCTGCGGTTGACCGAGGAGGCCCTGGAGTCCGCCATTGAGGTCATTCAAGAATCGGAGGTGAAGGGTGACGAGCTTTGGCTGCGCGGGAAACCGCTCACCTCGGAGCTTGTCCGAAAGCTCCTGCACCTGACCCTGATGGGCTCCGACTGCCTGGCCCGCGAGACGATTGTGGCGGGCGGCCGGCAGGCCTGCGACCCCCATGGCATCGGATCCGGCCCCTTAAAGGCCCACTGGCCGATTGTCCTGGACGTTTTTCCGGTCTCCGCCAAGACCCGCTACTATGCCGACATCACCCGCACGGTGGTGAAGGGCAAGGCCGCGCCCAAGGTCAAGAAGATGTACGCGGCGGTCCAGGCAGGGCAGGAGATTGCTTTTTCCAAATTAAAGGCAGGGGTGGACGGCAAGGCAATCCACACCGCGATCCTCGATCTATTCGAGAAAGAGGGCTTCCGCACTGGCGAGATGGACGGCCGGATGCAGGGTTTCTTCCATGGCACCGGCCACGGCCTGGGGTTGGAGATTCATGAGCCGCCCAGGATCAGCTCCGGCGGCGAGATCCTTCAGGCGGGCCAGGTGGTGACGGTGGAGCCGGGCCTCTACTATCTGGATGCCGGCGGCATCCGCCTGGAGGACGACGTCCTCATCACTGCCGCCGGCTGTGAAAACCTCACCACCTTCCCCAAGCTCCTCGAGCTGACTTAGATAACCAGTCATTGCGAGGCCTTCAGGCCGAAGCAATCTCGTTCTTTGTTAATTGACATAAAGTTAGATATTATTTCTTGTTTTTTGGGCTGGATTCAGCCATACTTTTTGTATCTTACCGACTAAACCCATGAGAAGAAACCCACTCTCAAGCAGGATCATCGCTTCCATCCTGGCCGGCGCCCTTTTCCTGCCCGCCACTGATGCGTCGGCGGGCAGGCCTGCCGGGCCCTCCCATGCCCTGCGGGAGACCCAAGAAGATCCTGGCACCCTTCAGGCGATCTCCGCCAAGCTCCAGAAGTCCACTGGTTTGGAGGAGCGGCCCAAGGGATTGCCTGGCAAGGGAATGTCTGGTTTTGAAGGGGCGGCGATTCAGAGTCTCCTTTTGATGGCGATGGTTGGGGCGCATAAGGCAGGAAACCTGGCGGAGATCATTCAGGGAGAGGAAGGGGAAGTTATTCTTGGTCCCAATGAGGTTGAACGCCTTTTTCAGCGCCCCGAAGTGATGGAGCGCCTGCCCTCCAAGGATGGAAAGCCGCATAAATTTTCGGTTTGGTTGAACGGATTGATTTCCGGAAGTGCCTACAACGCTTCGATGAACATCCGGTTGATCAATTCCGGCTTGAACGATCTCTTCCGGTCGGTAAGAGCGTCGGACGGAGGAATCCCTAACGATGAGGATGATGAATTTTGCACCTGGCGGTTAAGGGACGCGGCCGTCTTGTTCAAGGAGGCTGGCATTCGGAATCTTCAATTGGTAAGGACCAAGACATACAAGAAGCCCCTGCTTGACAGGGTGGAGAAGTCCTTGCAGGGACTGCTTGCCCAATACCGGCAAAGAAAAGCGGAAGGGAAGAAGGTGTCGTCAGGGCAGATTAAACTCACTCCGTCAACCGCCGATTTGAGAACCTTGGGTGAGGATGGGATGAATCGCCGCGCGGCCAATAATTTTTTACTGCAGGCCTTTAAACCTCCCCGACAGGAAACAGCCCAGGCGTTTTTCGATGAATTTGGAATCACAGGGATCGAGATAGTGCTCTCCGGCAGGTCCTCGTCCTCCCCGAGGAATCCCCCGCGGGCCGGTGCTTCGGCTCGGCTCAGCACAGGCCTGGAGGAGGCAAGCGGCAGGGCCAAGGCGGACCGGCGGGCCGAGAGATTGGCTGGAGTTTTGCGCGCGAAGGTCGCGGCGCTGAACGATCCGAAGGAGGCCTTTCGATACCAGATTCATCCTGGCGGGATCCTGAAGCTGGCGCCTCCGGACGCGGCGAAATATTTGGCCAGGATGGCAAATCTAAGTCAGATTGCGGCGAACGATGCCTTGCGGAAAGCGATCAATCGCCACAATCAAGAGGCCTTCGCGAGAAAGAAGAAGGATCATGCCGTCTCCAGCTTGGAAGGAAAAGGGATTCGCCGGTTGGAGATCGCGGTCTTAGGCGAAGTCTACAACCCCGTGACCGTTGGGCAAGAGGTTTTCCGTGTGATTCATGAGACCCTGGGGAATCTTCGCGGCAGTATTCCCAAGGAGGTTGGAATCGTTGAGATCGCCGGATCCGACATCTCCGAATTCACCGAGGGGCAAGTCAGGAGAGATGTGCTCAATCCCAATCGGAATTTTTCGCTGGGTAAAGCCATACAAGAGGAGATGAATCGGCTGCTTGAGAACCCTGGCGGCAGGATGATGAGGAAAGAGTTCGGCGTAACGCAATTCAGCGTTGTTCCGGCCAACAGGAGTCCTTGGCTTAGACGGGTTCGAGAGTGGGAGGCGTACCGGGCCAACTTGGCCAAGGGCGAGGTTTCCGGTTCGACGGTTCCCCAGCCCAAAAGGCCGGCCGCCGATTTTGCCTTGGCGGCCAGTGAGATTATCCACAACCTGACAAAGAAACCAGCTCTTCTGGCCAGGCAGCGGGGGTGGATGGATAAGACGATGGGCGATGGATCCACCGGCCGGCCTTTCCAGGCGTTCCTGCACAGCGTGGTGGCCGCCTGGTTTTCAAACGGGACCATCGGCGTGGCCACCCTGCGAAGCAGAGAAGATTACCGGCAGGCGGTCAACCTCCTTTTGGAAATGGCTTTTCGCGGGACGTGTGATCTTGGAAGTTTCCAAGGCCCTGACAGCGTGAAAGAGCGGGTGATAGAGGCTGTCGCGCGCCTTGAGAAGGCAAGACAAGGCGGTGGGTTGGATGGAGCCGCCGAACAGGATGAACTGGTCCGGCTATGGGAAGAGGCGAAGGCGTTCCGAGACGGCCCTTTGAAGCTGACCGGGATTCGGATCGGCCCACTGCCTTATGGCACAAAGCTTGAGGACCGCTTACGAGAGATGAATCCGGCGACGCTCGCGGTCAAGGCACAGCCCCGGCGGGTCGGGCCCTGGAGGAGGTCGCCGACGGTGGTGGCCGGTGCCATCGCCAGAGGACTTCTTAGAACGAAAAAAGGTTCAGAGATTATCCGGATGGAGGAGGGGATCCTGCAGAGGGCCGCTCCGGAAGCCCGCGATCGCCCTCTTTACCTTCTTTTGAGGCCCTCCTGGGCCGACAAGTTCTTAAACGACTCTGGGGTGGATGGAAATCCCGCTTTGCTCGATACGGTCAACAAGGTTTTCCGCCTGGCCTTTGGATGGGAAGACCCCTTTTTCGGGGTAGAGCCAAACAGCCAGGAGGAAACGGAGCTGGTGGAGCTTTTTGCCAGGTGCATTTTGTCTGCTCCGCGCCAACTGCAGGAGGATTTGATCAACAGCGCCGGCGACGAGGTGGCCGGGAGGATGGCCTCCCTTAAGAAGGAGAGAAAAAGCCAGCGGAGACCCCTGCAGGAAAAGAAGTTCCTTGATTTCTGGGAGGCCATCAAGGATCTGAAAGAGATCGAAAATATGATAGGCATCGTCATCGAGCAGGTGGGTCCAAAGGGGTTTCCTGAAGAGCGTTTTTTGAGGTTAAACTGGCTTGGCCCGGTTGAGGCATCGCCCATGGAGTGGGATTCTAAAGACGTCTTCTCCCTGGAGGCAGCGGGCACCGGAGATGGCGCGCGCCAACCCCAGAAACCTTCGTTTCCAGACAACGAGTGGCTGGCGCTGGAAGCTGCCGTGAAGCAGGGTCGTCTCAGGTCCGGGGCGCCCATCTGGCACCCTGGGACAGGGCAGACGGGTGTTGTTGAGAGGATCGAAAGGAACGGTTCGGCGCTTCCTCAAATTCAGGTCAGGCTGAATTGGAAGACAGCTATTTTGGGGGGTCCGACAGGCCATTTGCTCTTGAATGGGGTGGAGCCGGAGGTCTCTGTTCCACTGCCTAAGCCGGAGCGTTTTTCCAAGGAGCTTGATCTGGCAGTCCGCAGAACAAAGGCGTGGGAAAAGGTTCCCTTCTCGCGAATCCGTCGGGCTTTTAAGCGCGCGTTGGAAGATTTGCCCTCGCCGAACCCGTCCGCCGATTGGGTCGTATTCCTGACCAGAGCCCACCTGATGGGCGGAAGTAAGAGGGCGGTCCTGGATTTCTTTCCGGCCTTGCCGCAGCGGCTCCTCGACAGGATTTTTCTTTTGCAGGAGATTCACCCCAAGAGGGCCGATGTCTGGGACCCCTTGGTAGAGTTGGATCCCAGATGGAAGGAGCGGGTTGTTCTATACGAGAGCGTTGAGGAAACTGTCAGCAGGGTCAGGCCTGATAGAGGGAACCTGACGCCGCTGATGCGGCAGCTCGTCCGAGTTGAAAATCTTAAGGTGGTTGCCCGCGAGGCCTTGGGTCTTAAAAGAGCCCTGCCGCTGGTTGTCTCCATTGGAGAGCCAGCCAGGAAGAGCCGATCCAAGAGTCCGAAAACTGTTCCCCTTTCTTCCGAGCTCGCCAAGCTCATGGAATCCGACGGGATCAAGGTGGTGTCTCTTGAGTACGACAAAGAAAGAGAGGCCTTCTTCATGGACCTCCTGACCGCCCTGGGGTTTTCCGATGAGGATGTTGCGGCCGCCAAAGATAAAATCACCGCGGCGCTGGTTAAGGTTTTAGAGAAAACAGCCGCTGCAGGCGTTCCGGCTCCGGCGGGACTTGGGGCCGGGCTGGAAGAGAACCCGATGTTCGAGCCGGGAGGGTCCAGGTGGAATCCGGCGTACGGTGCCCGGATTCAGGAGGATGCCCGCTGTCTTCTGGTTGGCGTGAAGGGCGAGGTAAGGTCCGCCAAGGGACGGCAACGTCTCTGGATTCGGCTTCATCCCGGGGGGATGCTCAAGCTCGGCCAAGGTTACGTTGCGAAGCTTATTGAAGAAGGGAGCAGATCCGGGCGGACAGTCAGGCAAGTTTCTCTTGGGCGCAAGACGCCCCATGGCAATGGCCTTGGAGAGGAGCTTGCGAAGATCTTCCGGCTTGACGGATCGGCAGGGCAAAAACTCGAGACTCAAGCGCGAGCCCTTAAAGAGGAAGGCATCGAGGGCATCCAGATCGTCAGCGAGGTGGATTCTCTCAATGACCGCAGGATGTTGGCGGCCGCCCTGAAGGAACTTCGGCCTGCTGTAAACGGCGCGCTCCGCAAGAAGAAGTCCAAGATCGCCACCGCCATCGTCAGAAGAGAAGACGGGAAGTTAAGCATCACCTGGTCTTCTTTCATGAAGCTGTTGGGGATCAATAGGATGAGGAGCGGTAAGGTCGTTGAGGATCTGGGGCCTCCCAAGCGGATAAACCGATTGGCCAAAGAGGTTTTCCAGAATGGCGCGATTCCTCAAGGCGGGTGGGGATCTGAAAAGGAAGCGGCCTCTTTCCTCGCGGATGTCACCCGGTTCAAGAAGGCCGGCATTATCTCTTTCGAGATTTCAATGCCTTCTGGTTCGCGGGAAGCGACGGGATTAGAGGAGAGAACGAAGGAGCTTTACCGGGCGCGCGAGCTGGATTCCAAGGCCTAGAGAGATCTCGTTTTTCAAAGCGAGATCGCCACGCCCCCGCCTATGGCGGGGGCTCGCGATGACGGTTTTGAAATGGGCGCTTAGCTTCAAATGAAGTAATCTCGCTTTCGCGCTTAAGGGTGAGGCCGATCTCATCCAGCCCGCGGATCAGGTGCTCCTTCACCCCGCCGTCCATCTCGAAGTGGAAGGAGATCTCCTCCGGCAGGTGTAAGGTGACCCGCTGTTCCTCCAGGTTGGCCGTGGCTGTAAGCCCCTTGCAGCGCCCCGCCATCTGAAAAATCTCCTCCACCTCGGCCTCGGTCAGCGTGAGGGTGAGCAGGCCGTTTTTCACCGAGTTGTTCCGGAAGATGTCGGCGAAGCCGGCGGCGATCACTGCTTTAAAACCGTACTGCTGGATGGCCCAGACCGCGTGCTCCCGCGAGGAGCCACAGCCGAAGTTGTTCCGCGCCACCAGGATGGAAGCCCCCTGGAACTCCGGCCGGTTCAGCTCGAACTGGGGGTTGGGTTTGCCATCGGCCAGAAACCGCCAGTCGTGAAACAGGCCCTTCTCGAAGCCGGTCCGGCCGATCGCCTTCAAAAACTGCTTGGGGATGATCTGGTCGGTGTCCACGTTGGAGCGGTCCAGCGTGGCGATGAGGCCCTTATGCGACCGGAAAGGGGTCATGCCCATGTTCGGATGTCCACGAAGCGGCCGGCGATGGCGGCGGCGGCGGCCATCTCCGGGCTCACCAGATGGGTCCGGCCTCCCTTGCCCTGGCGGCCCTCGAAGTTCCGGTTGGAGGTGGAGGCGCACCTCTGGCCGGGCTTCAGCTGATCCGGGTTCATCCCCAGGCACATGCTGCAGCCGGCAAAGCGCCAGTCGCATCCGGCCTCCTTGAAGACGCGGTCCAGCCCCTCGGATTCGGCCTGGCGGCGGACCTGCTCGGAGCCGGGCACCACCAGGACCTGAACGCCGTCCGCCTTCTTGCGGCCCTTCAAGATCTTGGCCGCCGCGCGCAGATCCTCGATCCGGGCGTTGGTGCAGCTTCCGATGAAGACCACATCCAGCTTCAGGCCGGTGATCGGCGTGCCGGGGACAAGCCCCATGTAGGCCAGGGCCTGCTCGACATCCTTGCGGGCCATCCCGGGCACCTGATCCGGCTGGGGCACGCGCCCGGTGATATCCACCACCATCCCGGGGTTGGTCCCCCAGGTGACCTGCGGGGCGATTTGACCGGCGTCGATCGTGAGCTCTTTGTCGAATTTCGCCTCCGGGTCGCTGGGCAAGGTCCGCCAGCAGGCCAGCGCCTTCTCCAGCTCTTTGCCCTGCGGGGCGAAGGGCCGGGCGCCGGAGGCGAGGTACTCGAAGGTGGTATCGTCCGGGGCGATCATCCCGGCCCGGGCGCCGGCCTCGATGGACATGTTGCAGACCGTCATCCGGGCCTCCATGGAGAGGCCCCGGATGGCCGGGCCGCAGTACTCGAAGACATGGCCGGTTCCCCCGGCGGTGCCGATGGCGCCGATCAGCTTCAGGATCATGTCCTTGGCGGTCACGCGGGGCTTGAGGTTTCCGGCGAACTCCACCTTGAAGGTGAGCGGTTTCTTCTGGCGCAGGCACTGCGTGGCCAGGACGTGCTCCACCTCGGAGGTGCCGATCCCGAAGGCGAGGGTGCCGAAGGCGCCGTGGGTGGAGGTGTGGGAGTCGCCGCAGACGACGGTGGCCCCGGGCAGGGTGAGCCCCAGCTCCGGGCCGATGATGTGGACGATTCCCTGCTTGTCGCTGGCCAGGTCGTAGAGGGCGATGCCGAACTCGGCGCAGTTCTTGGCCAGGGCCTCGATCTGGGCGCGGGAGATCGGGTCCGCGATGGCAAGCCGGTCTGATGTGGGGACGTTGTGGTCCATGGTGGCGAAGGTGAGCTCCGGCCGCCGGACCTTGCGGTTGGCCAGGCGCAACCCCTCAAAGGCCTGGGGGCTGGTCACCTCGTGCACCAGGTGCCGATCAACGTAAAGCAGGGCATTCCCATCGGGCAGGGCGGCCACGATGTGGGAGTCCCAGATCTTCTCGAAGAGGGTCTTAGGCATCCGGCTTGCGCTCGTAGGTGATGAAGCTGTAGGCGTAAGGATTCTCCGGATCGGCCTGGTGGTCTTCACGCGAGGTTTGGGCCCAGATTGCCGGGTCAACCGGGAAGAGGAACCGGTCTCCCTCGAAGTCTTGGTGAAGCCGCGTGAGATAGATCCTGCCGGCCAGCGGCAGGGCCTCCCGGTAAAGGGTTTCCCCGCCGATCACAAAAACCTCCTCCTCATCCCGGCAGCGCTCCAGGGCTTCTTCGAGGGAATGGGCGATCAGACAGCCGCTGGCCTTAAGGCTTGGCTGGTTCGTGACCACGAGGTTGGTTCTGCCCGGCAGGGGCTTGCCGATCGACTCGAAGGTTTTCCGGCCCATGACGACCGGATGGTTCAGGGTGAGCGCCTTGAACCGCTTCAAATCGGCAGGCAGCCGCCAGGGAAGATGGTTGTCGATCCCGATGGCGCCGTTGGCGGAGGCGGCGCAGATTAAGGAGAGAATCATACCGCCACTTCAGCCCGAATGGCCGGATGGCACTGGTAATTCTCCAGCGTGAAGTCCTCGTAGGTGAAGTCGAAGATTGATTCCACCTTGGGGTTAAGCTTCATGGTTGGCAAAGGGAAGGGGTCTCGGCCAAGCTGGAGCTTCGCCTGCTCCAGATGGTTCGAATAGAGGTGCGCGTCGCCGAAGGTGTGGATGAACTCCCCGGGGGCGAGACGGCAGACCTGGGCGAACATGAGGGTGAGCAGGGCATACGAGGCGATGTTGAAGGGGACCCCCAGGAAAACATCGGCGCTCCTCTGGTACATCTGGCAGGAGAGCCGGCCGTCCGCCGCGTAAAACTGGAAGAGGCAGTGGCAGGGGGGCAGTTTCATCTTGGCCAGATCGGCCACGTTCCAGGCCGAGACGATGAGCCGCCGGGAGTCCGGATTATTCCTGATTTGGGAGATCACCTCGGAGATTTGGTCCACGGCGCCCCGGTCTGGGGTGGGCCAGCTCCGCCACTGACGGCCGTAGACCGGGCCCAGCTCTCCCTGGGGGTCGGCCCACTCGTCCCAGATGGTGACCCCCCGGTCCCGGAGGTATTTGACGTTGGTGTCCCCCTTTAAAAACCAGAGAAGCTCGTGGATGACCGATTTCAAATGCACCTTCTTGGTGGTGACCAGGGGGAAGCCCTCGGCCAGGTCGAACCGCATCTGATGGCCAAAGAGGCTTAAGGTTCCGGTGCCGGTCCGGTCGGATTTTCTCGTCCCGCGCTCCAGAACATCCCGCATCAGTTGGAGGTATTGGATCATGGTGAATGTTATTATAGCGTGCTAAAATAATATTTTCTCGATCAAGCGATGTCTGAATACCTCGGAGTGATCGTAACCTTCTTCTTGGCTGCCGTCGTGGGCGGGGCCTTCCTCCTTTTGGCCAGCGTCCTGGGGCCCAAGCGCCCCTCCGCGGCCAAGGCCGAGCCCTTCGAGTGCGGGAAGGAGCCGCTGGCCCTGCCGGCCGGCCGCCTGCCCGTCAAGTTTTACCTCGTGGGGATGCTCTTCATCCTGTTTGACATCGAGCTCGTCTTCCTCTTTCCGTGGGCGGTGGTCTGCCGGAAGCTGGGCCTTGTGGGTTTTGTGGAGATGGGGGCCTTCCTGGGTGTGGTGATCCTGGCTTTTGTGTACGCCCTCCAAAAGGGCGCGCTGGAGTGGCAATAGCGATGTTCGGCGCGGCCAATTTCCTCACGAGCAAGCTGGAATCGGCGATCGGCTGGGCCAGGAAGTTCTCCCTCTTCCAGTATCCCTTTGTGACCGCCTGCTGCGGCATGGAGTACATGGCGGCCGCCTGCTCCCACTACGACGTGGACCGCTTCGGCGCCGGCTTTCCCCGTTTCTCCCCGCGGCAGGCCGATGTGCTGTTTGTGGTGGGGACGATCAGCCACAAGATGGCCCCGGTTTTAAAGCGGATCTACGACCAAATGACCGAGCCCAAGTGGGTGGTGGCCTTCGGGGTCTGCACCTGCACCGGCGGCTTTTACGACAATTACGCCACGGTGATGGGGATCGACACGATCATTCCGGTGGATGTTTACATCCCGGGCTGCCCCCCCAGGCCCGAGAATGTCTTGGACGGGCTCATGAAGCTTCAGGAAAAGATCCAGGCCCAGCACTCCCGAAAAGCAGTCCTTCCCGCGCAGAGATTCTATGCTCCCAAGCCAGCTGTGTGAGGCGCTGGCCGCCCGGTTCCCGGAAGCGGTCCTCGCCCGCCACACCTACCGAAACGACGCCACGGTGACCGTCCGCCCGGAGGGGCTCTTGGCGGCGGCGCGCGCCCTGAAGGAGGACCCGCTTTTTCAGATGAACTTCCTGATGGACCTGACGGCGGTGGACTATTCCGCCTTCGGCAAGAGGCCGCCCGCGCGGGGGGCCTTTCCCTCGTCGGGCGTGGAGGTCCGCCCCGAAGATGGGGTCCCGGATGAGGCCCCTTGGCCGGGGCCGGCCGTGGGCGAGCGTTTCGAGGTGGTGTACCACTTCTTCTCCTGGCCCCTGAAGCACCGCCTGCGCCTGAAGGTGCCGGTGGGGGAGGCGCTCCCCGAGGTGGATTCCTTGACGCCCCTGTGGGCCGCCGCCAACTGGTTTGAGCGGGAGGTGTGGGACATGTTCGGGATCCGGTTCCGGGGGCACCCCAACCTGAAGCGGATCCTCATGTACGAGGAGTTCGCCGGCCACCCCCTGCGCAAGGATTACCCGGTGAACAAGCGCCAGCCCTTGATCGGCCCGGTAAATTGACATGAGGCCAGAACTTACGGAACGCAGAGACGTAAGTTCCCCGGCCGAATGTCATCCCGAGGAGGCCCCCAGGCCGACGAAGGATCTCATGAGGCGAGATTGCTTCGTCCGCCAAAGATCGTTGGCGGACTCGCAATGACGGAGCAGTCCTTGGAAACGCGCGACATGCTGCTGAACGTGGGCCCGGCCCACCCGGCCATGCACGGGATCGTCCGGATCATCACCCGCCTGGAGGCGGAGGTGATCCGGGAGGCCGACGTGGAGATCGGCTACCTCCACCGGGGCTTCGAGAAGATGTCCGAGGAGGTTCCCTTCAACGGGGTGATCCCCTACACCGACCGGCTCAATTACGTGTCGCCGCTTATCAACAACATGGGCTACTGCATGGCGGTGGAGAAACTCCTGGGGCTGACGGTGCCGGAGCGCTGCCACTACATCCGGGTGCTGATGTCGGAGATCTCCCGGGTGTGCGACCACTTGACCTGCATCGGGGCCACCGCCATGGAGCTGGGGGCCTTCACCGTCTTCCTCTATATGATCAAGGCGAGGGAGTTCCTGTGGGAGCTGGTCGAGGAGGTCACCGGGGCGAGACTGACCATCTCTTACTGCCGGGTGGGAGGGGTCAAGGCCGATCTGCCGGGGGATTTTGCCGGGCGCGCCCAGGAGGCGATCCGCCAGACCCGCGAGGTCCTGAAAGAGGTGGACAAGCTCTTGACCCGCAACCGGATCTTCGTGGACCGGATGAAGGCCACCGGAAAGATCACGCAGGAGGAGGCGGTCTCCTACGGGATCACCGGCCCCTTCTTAAGGTCCACCGGGGTGAGCTTTGACGTCCGCAAGGCCCAGCCGTACGCCATCTACGACCGGCTCAAGTTTGAGGTTCCCTTAGGTGTCCACGGGGACAACCTGGACCGCTACTACGTCCGGATGGAGGAGATGGAGCAGGCGATGCGGATGGTGGAGCAGTGCCTGGCGCAGATGCCGCCGGGCCCGGTCGGGGTGAGCCCCGAAACCGGAGAACCTATCCCCGCGGCCGAGATGGTGGACAAGGCCAAGAGGGGGGAGATTCACTCCATTGCCGGCCGGGCCGCCGTGACCGACCCCACCCTGGAGGGAAGCGGCCAGTCGGCTCATCCGGCGATCGGCGCCGCCGAAAAAAGGGTTTTCCTGCCGCCCAAGGAGGACACCTACGGCAACATCGAGGGGCTGATGCAGCACTTCAAGCTGGTCATGTTCGGCCACGGCATCCGGCCGCCCAAGGGGGAGGTTTACTTCCCGGTGGAGGGGGCCAATGGGGAGCTGGGCTTCTACGTGGTCAGCGACGGCTCGGACAAGGCCTACCGGGTCCGGGTGCGGCCGCCCTGCTTCACCATCATGGCGGCCTTGCCCCGGCTGCTTCAGGGGGACATGATGGCCGATGTGGTGCCCACCTTTGGGTCGGTGAACATGATCGGCGGCGAGCTCGACCGATGACGGTCTTCGACTTTAAGAGCCTGGATTCCCAGGCGAAGGTGATCATCGGGCGCTACGAGGAGCCCCGGGCGGCCATGCTGCCCCTCCTGTGGCTGGTGCAGGAGCGGGCGGGCTTCATCCCGCCGGAGGGGGAGGCCTGGGTGAGCCAGAAGCTGGGGGTGGCCATCTCCCATGTCCGGGAGGTGGTCTCCTTTTACACGATGTTCCGGACAAAACCGGCCGGCAAGCACCACCTTCAGCTTTGCATGAGCTTGCCGTGTCTCCTCAAGGGTTCCGGCGGCGTTTTGGCCCAACTCACGGAGCGTCTGGGAATAGGCGCCGGGGAAACCACCCTCGACGGCAAGGTGACCCTCTCCACCGTGGAATGCCTGTGCGCCTGCGAATCGGCCCCGATGGCGCAGGTGAACGAGCGCTACGTGGGGCCTCTGGATGCCAAGAGCCTGCCGGAGGTCTTTCGCCATCTCTTGGAGGAGCCCCATACCCCGGCGCGCTTTGACGAGTACAGCTCTTTTCACGTCTCCACCGGCGGGCCGGTTCTTTCGAAACGCTTCAAGAACGCCGAGGGGACCTGGTTCGACGCCTACGCGGCCGATGGGGGCTACGAGGCGGCCCGGAAGGCGTTGACCTCCATGACCCCCGCCCAGGTGACCGAGGAAATCTCCCGCTCCAACCTGCGCGGCTTGGGGGGCGCCGGCTTTCCCACGGGAAAGAAATGGGGATTCATCCCCAAGGCCTCTTCCAAGCCGGTCTTTCTGGTGGTGAACGCCGATGAGGGAGAGCCCGGCACCTTCAAGGACCGGTACCTCCTGGAGCGGGACCCGCACGCCCTGCTCGAGGGGATGATCATCGCCGCTTACGCCATCGGCTCCCACAAGGCGTACGTCTACATCCGGGGCGAGTATTTCCGGCCGGCCGCCCGGTTCGCCAAGGCCGTGGAAGAGGCCTACGCGCGCGGGTGGCTGGGCAAGAAGATCCAGGGCACCGGCTTCGATCTGGAGGTGGTGATCCACCGCGGGGCAGGGGCCTACATCTGCGGCGAGGAGACGGCCCTCTTGTCTTCTCTGGAAGGGGGGAAGGGCTACCCGAAGCTGAAGCCCCCTTTTCCGGCGATCTCCGGGCTCTTCAAGTGCCCGACCATCGTCAACAATGTGGAAACCCTTTCGTGTGTCCCGCCGATCATCCGCCAGGGGGCGGCGTGGTTCGCGGGGCTGGGGACCGCCAAGCAGGGGGGAAGCCGGCTCTTCAGCCTGTCCGGTCACGCGGCCAGGCCGGGCCTGTATGAGGCCCCGGTAACAGTCACCCTGCGGGATCTCATCATGAACCAGGCCGGCGGCGTCCGCCAAGGGCGAAAACTGAAGGCGGTGATCCCGGGCGGCATCTCCGCCAAGGTGCTGACGGCCGACGAGATTGATGTGGCGATGGATTTCGATTCGCTCGCGGAGCGCGGGACGATGGCCGGTTCGGCCGGGGTCATCGTGATGGACGAGACCACCTGCATGGTGGAGGCCCTGGCCAGCGCGGCCCGCTTCTTCGCGGACGAATCGTGCGGCCAATGCTCGCCCTGCCGGGAAGGGACCGGCTGGATCCTGAAGGTGATGAACCGGATCCGGCGCGGCGAGGGCCGCGACGGGGATCTGGAGGCCCTGCTTTCCGCGGCCTCCCGCATGGAGGGCAAGACGATCTGCGTCTTTGCCGACGCCGCGGCCTGGCCGGTTGTGAGCTACATCACGAAGTTCCGTTCGGAGTTTGAGCACCACGTGAAAACCGGAACCTGCGATTTGAAGCGAGAGCCGTCTCATGCCCACGCTGACCATTGACGGCAAGCCGGTCACCGTGCCGGAAGGGACCACGGTGATCCAGGCGGCCGAAAAGCTCGGGATCTTCGTCCCGCGCTACTGCTACCACCCCGGCCTCTCGGTCGCCGGCAACTGCAGGATTTGCCTGGTGGAGGTGGCGAAAAGCCCCAAGCTTCAGATCGCCTGCAACACGCCCGCCGCCGAGGGGATGGTGGTGCTCACCCGCGGCGCGAAGGTTGAGGAGGGCCGGCAGGCGGTGCTGGAGTTTCTCCTGATCAACCATCCCCTGGACTGCCCGGTCTGCGATCAGTCGGGGGAGTGCGACCTCCAGAACTTCTACATGACCTACGGCCTCTACGACCCCCGCTTCAAGGAGCAGAAGGTGAAAAAGGCCAAGGCCGTCGCGATCGGGCCGAAGGTCATGCTGGACGCCGAGCGCTGTATCCTTTGCTCCAGGTGCGTGCGCTTCACCGACGAGGTCACGAAGACCGGCGAGTTCGGGATCTTCAATCGGGGTGACCGCTCCCAGATCGGCCTGTATCCCGGCAAGACGCTGGACAACCCCTACTCCGGCAATGTGGTGGACATCTGCCCGGTGGGGGCCCTGACCGACCGGGACTTCCGGTTCAAGGCCAGGGTCTGGTACCTCTCGACGGCCCCGTCGGTGTGCGGCGGCTGTTCCCGCGGATGCAACGTCGACCTCCATTACGTCCTGGACCGGCCCCACCTGGCCCAGGGCGCGCGGGTGATGCGGCTCAAGCCCCGCTTCAACCCCGACGTCAACCGGTGGTGGATGTGCGACGAGGGTCGCTACGGCTACAAATTCATGGATCAGAAACGGCTTACCCGGGTGACCCACCGCGGGTCGGAAAGCACCTGGGAAGAGGCCCTGACGGCCCTGGCCGGCTGGCTCGCCCGGGCCCGGGAGGAGGGCCGGCTGGATCAGGTGGGAGTGATCCCCTCCGCGCGGTTGACCACCGAGGAGCTTTTTCTGATCCGGAAGCTGTTTCAGGAAGCGCTTGGATTGAAGAACTGCCTCCTGGACCTCCCGCCCAAAGACGGCACCAGCGACGGCTTTCTGATTCAGGCGGATAAAAACCCGAATACAATGGGCGCCGCGCTTTTGGACCTCTCACCCTCACCCCAACCCTCTCCCATCAAGGGAGAGGGCGGTGGGGCGGGGGATGGCCTGTCCATCCTCCAGAAGGCCCTGGACGGCCAGCTGAAGGCGCTCTGGATCTTCGGCCACGATCTGGTGGGGCTTCTGGGAGAAGAGAAGACGGCCCAGCTGGCCAAACAGCTTGAGCTTCTTGTCTATCAGGGTTCGAACGAAAACCCGACCGCGCGCCATGCCCATTGGGTCCTGCCCGGCGCGGTCTACGTGGAGAAGGACGGCACCTTCGTGAACTGCCAGGGGCGGGTCCAGAGGGTGGGCAAGGCGTTCAAGCCCCTTCCTGGGGCGCGGCCGGAGGCGGAATTTCTGGTGGAGTTGGCCAAGCGGCTTGAGATCCAGGTCCAGGGCCGGACGCCCGAGGAGCTGTTTGCCTGGCTGGCGCGGGAGGTCCCCGCCTTCGCGGGGCTCACCTACGAAAAGCTGGGCTGGCAGGGGATGGCCGTAAACTTGTCGTCATCCTCGCGAAAGCGAGGATCCCCGATCGAGTCGGGGATGACAAACCCATGACCGGATACTTCCTCATCAAGCTGGCGCTGGCCTCGGTGGTCTTCTTCGGGGTGCTGAACTTGGCCGGCCTGCACACCTGGGTGGAGCGCAAGCAGTCGGCCCTCATGCAGGATCGGATCGGGGCCAACCGGGCGAGCATCCTGGGGCTTCGCCTCTTTGGGATCTTTCACCCGCTGGCCGACGCGGTGAAGATGTTCACCAAGGAGGATTTCATCCCGGCGGGCGCGGACCGCTTCCTCCATACGCTGGCCCCTTTCGTCTCCATCTTCTTCGCCCTGGCGGCCTTCGCGGGCATCCCCTTCGGGGACCGGCTTGCCGTGGGCGGGCAAATGATCGAACTGCAGGTGGCCAAGATAGACGTGGCCCTCCTCTACATCTTCGCGATGCTCTCCCTGGGGATCTACGGCGTCATCCTGGCCGGGTTCGCCTCCCGCAGCAACTACGCCATGCTGGGCTCCCTGCGGGCCTGCGCCCAGATGCTCTCCTACGAGATTGTCCTTGGGGTTTCCATCATCGGGGTCGTGATGGTCTTCGGGACGCTGGACCTCCAGGAGATGGTCCGGGCGCAGGGGAAATATTTCCTGGGCGTGGTCCCCCTGTGGGGGGTGGTCCTTCAGCCGGCGGCCTTCTTCATCTTCCTGACGGCGGCGCTGGCCGAAACCAAGCGGGTCCCCTTTGACCTGCCGGAAGGGGAGTCGGAGATCGTGGGCTACTTCGTGGAATACTCCGGGATGAAATTCGGGATGTTCTTCATGACCGATTTCATCGAGACGGTGATGGTGGCGTGCCTGGCGACCACCCTCTTCTTCGGCGGCTGGCAGGTGCCCTACCTCCGGCCGGAGGGTTTCTTCTTCCCCTGGGGGGCCCATCTGGCGGTGAGCCAGCTCACCTACGTTCTTCTTGGGGTGGGGGCCTTCATGCTGAAGGTGATCGTCTTCTGCTGGCTCTTCATGACGATCCGCTGGACTCTGCCCCGGTTCCGATACGATCAGCTGATGCATTTGGGCTGGGGGATCCTCTTTCCGATCTCGTTGGCGAACGTGCTGGTCACCGGCTTGGTGTTGGCGTGCTTCGGAAACGCGAATTAAACTTCTGGGAGAGGATTTACCTCCCCGAGATCATCCGGGGCGTGGCGATCACAAGCCGCCATTTTTTCGTGAATCTCTTCTTCCACAGCGCCCACCGGCTGGGGCTTTTCAAGGGCAAGCTGGCGGCCGTCACCTTTCAGTATCCGGAGCAGACCCGCCCCCTGGCGTCCAGGTCGCGCACCCGGCACCGGCTGACCGTCCGGGAGGAGGGGACCCCCCGGTGCGTGGGTTGTATGCTCTGCGAGACGGTCTGCCCGGCCAAGTGCATCACCATCGTGGCCGGCGAGCACCCGGACCCCAACGTGGAGAAATATCCGGTGCGCTTCGACATTGACCTGGGGGTGTGCGTCTACTGCGGGTACTGTGTGGAGGTCTGCCCGGAGGACGCCATCCGGATGGACACCGAGATCCTGGACATCGCCGCCTACTCCCGCGACGCGATGAAGCTGGACCTCCATGAGCTGATGGACCCCAAACTGCGCAAGCCGGTGGCGGAGTGCAAGCTGAAATTCCCGCACCAGTGCAAAATTCATGGGAACCAAACGAGGGGGAGCTGGAAGGCCGTTTACGGAGAGCAAACATGCGCTGCCGGGAGCTTGGAACCACAGGACTGAAGGTCTCCGAGATCGGCTTCGGGGTCTGGACCGTGGCCACCACCTGGTGGGGGATCAAGGAGGAGGCGGTTGGCGTGCGGCTTCTTCAGAAGGCCTTTGATCTGGGGATCAACTTCTTCGACACGGCCGACACCTACGGCACCGGCCTGGGGGAGACGATCCTGGCCAAGGCGCTGGGAGATAAGCGGGATCAGATCGTCATCGGCACCAAGGTGGGCTACGACTTTTACCACCACACCTCCCGCCAGGGGCAGGAGGAGATCCCGCAGGATTTCTCCGCCAAGTATCTGGAATTCGCGCTGGGAGAGTCGTTGAAGCGGCTGGGCGCCGAAACGATTGATCTCTACCAGCTCCACAACCCCAGGATCGAGGCGATCGCCAACGACGAAATCTTTGAAACCCTGGAGCGCTTCAAGAAGGAAGGGAAGATCAGAAGCTACGGCGTCGCCCTGGGGCCGGCCATCGCCGAACGGCAGATTGATGAAGGCAAGCTTGCCATCAAAACCCGCGGGGTTTCTGCCGTCCAGATCATCTACAACCTGCTGGAGCCCATGCTGGGGCAGGCCCTCTTTCCGGCGGCCCGCGGGGGATCGGCCGGTTTCCTTGTTCGGGTGCCCCATGCCTCCGGCCTGCTGGACGGCACGGTGACGCCGCGGACGACCTTCGCCCAGACCGACCACCGCTTCCACCGGGTTTCCACCGATGAGAGAAAGAAGAAATGGCAGGAAGAGGGTTTGAAGAAGGTGGAGAGGCTTGCCTTCCTCACGGAAGGCAAGGGAAGGAGCCTGGGCCAGGCGGCCCTCAAATTCATCTTGTCGGAGCCCACCGTCACGTCGGTTTTGCCCAACATCTACAACAAGAAACTCCTCGCCGAATTTGCCAAGGCTCCAGATTCCATGGACTTGACCGCCGATGAACTGAAGAAGGTGCAAGAACTGTACGCCTCGGACTTCGACCTTGCCCCAAGTCGCGCCGTACGTTAGTATTTATATAAAGTTAAATTTAATCTTGTTTTTCCCGCTTTCCATCAGGTAAACTTACATTTGGAAACCCTCTATTCGCAAGGGGTTTTTTAATACACAGTTTCTTGAGGGATAAGAAGAATTTCCAATATGCCGTCACGTAGAATATTCCGCCGCCAGGGTGCAGCCGTCTTCACGCTGCTGGCCTTTGTCTCGCTTGAGCTGGCCGGGCCGGCAGGCGGTCTCGCCTTCGATAACCTCCGCCAGGCGGCGATCGGAGAGAACCGCTCCGGCCTGGAGGAGCTTGGAGAGAAGCTCCAAGGCGTCCCGGAGGGGGAGCTTTTTCCCGCGAGGACGAAAAGGCTGCTTCCCGTAGTCCTGGCTGTTTTCTTTGGCTTTGCACCGTCTCTTCCCAACGAGGAGGCAAAGCCCCCGCCATCCGCCCCAACGTCAGGACCGGTTGGCCCAGCCGGCGAGCGAGCCGCGCCTCTTCCCCAGAGGGAGTTGGCCCTCATCAACCTGGAGCCGGGTTATTCCCTGGAAGATTTCGGCGCCAACCTGGAAGCGATTGCCCTGCAGGTCCCTCCCAAGGAGCGGACCCTGGTTTTTCTGCTTCCTCGGCCCTGGACCCTGCGGGATGTCTGGTGGTTCCTTCAGTCCGACAAGGAGGATCCGGACTACCACACCCTTTACCCCCTCCTTTATCGGCGAGATCCAAAACTCTTCAAGGATACCGAATCGAGAGAAGCGCTCCTTCGGCTGGTTGCTCGGATGCAGAGCGCCAACAGCGAAACGCTCGCCGACCTCTGGCGCTCCAACCCTGAATGGATGGCGCGGTTGGGTTTGAGGATCCATCGCCCAGACTCCGAAACCGCTGCCAGGTTCTTGGAGGCAGAATTTCTTCTTCAGTCCGCCTTCAACACTCTTTTTCTGGAAACCGATGAGGGAGGTCGGCCCGCCGCCGGGAGGATAGACGAATTCCTGGGACGGCTCCAGGAGGCCGTCTCCCTTCGCGCCCGCAGACCCAATCTTTCTGAGGTTGGCGCCCGCGAGATCAATGCGCTGATGAGCGAGAAGGAAACGACCCAGAAGTACCAGGCGGTTTCGGTCTTGATGGATGAGGCGTTTGGGGATGTGATGCCGTTTCTTGAAGAAAGGCCGGCGGCTCTCCCTCCATTGCGCGATCAAGAGCTTGCCGGGCGCCTGGAGAGAATTCCGGCGAACGAGTCCCTTCCCAAAGAGCTTCGGCTCGAGCTGCTTTCCTATCTGCTGGAGGGGGCGCTTTTGGACCGTGGAGAGCTCAAGCAGGGGTACAGCTCGTTCGCGCGGGAAAAGGAAAATGCTCCGCCGTTTGAGAAGTGGATCCATGAGATCCTCACCAGCCTCTCCGAGGAAAAGCTCATCGACTTCATCGGCCAGGTTGGAGAGGATTGGAGGGAGTACCTGGGCCGATTTGAGAACACCCTCTATGGGCCCGACGAAGAGGATGCCCGGGAGGTTTTTTCGGATTTTGTCCGGAGGCGCCTGAAGCAGAACCAGAAGAAGTGGCTTCCCAGGGCGATGCTTCAAAGGTTTGAAGAGCTGCTCGATCATCTGGAGAAGCTGCGGAAGCTCAAGCAGGGGCCTGGCAACCCCGACGACGACGGCAAGGAGGCGTACTCCTATCTCGACGCCACCCGCAGGCCCGCCCCCAGGCGCCTTGCCAGAGACACTTCCCGTCAGACCCGCTCCCGCGCCGCCGGGCTGGAGGAGCCGGAGCTTATCGTGGCACATCCCAACGAGGTAAATGGGTTAGGGGTCATTGATCGGGTTTGGCTTGGGGAGACGAAAATACAAGAAGAAGTCCTCCGGGAGGTATTGAGCCACCTAAGTCAGTTTGATCCCTCCATCGATCCGCTCAACTCCCTCGTGCTCAATGTCGCTTCAGGTCCTTTTCGTCTGAAACTCAAGGAGGGCCCACCGGAGGATCAAAACCTGATCAACATGGATCCTAACTACCCTAAGGGTTTCACGCAAAGCAAAGGAGCTAGGCTCCTTGGAGAGTCCACATCCTCGGCCATTGAAAAAGGAACCTTCCGTTCCAAGTCCTCTCTTCCTAAGATTGTTCTCCTTTACCACCCGGAAGCGATGAGGGATTATCTGGGGGGAGATGAAAAGGTCCAAGCCTTCCTGAAACAAGTTTGGTCTCTTACCGCAGAGGGAGGGTGGATCCTTTTCATAGAGTCACGCTCGCCAGGCCGGGAATACGGAAAGAGGCTGGACTATTTCTACCACCTGCTTTTAAAGGGGATTTCCTCGCAGAAACCGGCCCGTCTTTTCGTGGTCAGTGATAGCAAGGTAGGGAATCAGAAATTGGAGTTGTATGAGGTGTTGCGGCGCCCCCTGGTGGTTGCTCTCCAGAAGCCCGCCGGGCTGGAGGAGGGGCGGCGGACCTTGGGGATTCTGGGGGAGGCGGCGCAGGGGCCGGGGGTGGTGGTTGTGGATAAGGCGCTGTTGCCAGGCAGCTGGCTGGCGGAGTTCCTTAAGAGAGCTCCTGACCCGCTGGCCGGAAGGGTGGTAGCAGGCGGGTTGGAGGAACTGGATGAAGTGGTGGTTACCTTGATGGGTATGCCCCAAGCAGAGCGAATTGGCGTGGTGGGAGATCCGAAGATGGCGGAAGGCCTCTCTCGTCTTCTGCCTGACAGCATGGATGTGATACTGCTGGGTACCCACGTAGGCCTTGAAGAGATTTCTAGATTCTTAAGAGTGCCGGAGGCTGTTCTGGATCAGGTGGACGCGGCCGGGTTGGAGGAGGATCTGGCGGCCCAGCGGGGGGCGTAAGGGGTGTATCCGTATGCTATACTTAATGTATGGTGCCGGTGAAATTTTCAACGGAAATTCCAAGTCTGGGACCCACGGTCAGGAAGAAGCTGAAGCGCCTGGGAGTGGCCCTGGTCTATCTGTACGGTTCGGAGGCGATCGGGCGATCCAGCGCCTTGAGCGACATTGATGTAGGGATTGTCTTCAGGGATTCGGGCCGCCTGAGGGATCGCCGGCGGCGGTTCCACCTTCGTTCCGATCTGGTGCAGTGCCTCGGTTCAGTTCTTGCCCCTGGGTTCACGAGAGAGATCGATCTCGTCTTCCTGCAGTCCGCATCTGCCATTCTCCGATTTGAGGCCACAAAGTTTGGGCGCCTGCTGTTTGTCGCCGCTCCTCTCTTCTGGGCCAACTATGAGGCCTCGGTCCTTAAGGAGTATCTCGACGTCCACCCCCTGGTTGAAGTCCACTATCAAGCGGTACTGGAACGGGCCGCATGAAGGCGGTTCCCCTCAATCGCAAGGTTCTTGTCAATCGCCTCGCTGAGATAGAGAGGGACCTTGTGGAACTGGCGAAATTTAAGGATATGAAACTCAAGGAGTTCACCCACGGGGTTCATTATGCCGTGGCGGAGCACCACCTCCGTCGGGCGCTTGAGGCGATCTTTGATGCGGGAAACCACATCCTCTCGCGCCTGCCCCTGGCCCCCAGTCAGAGGCCAGAGACGTACAAGGCCATCGCTCTTACCCTGGGCCGTTACAAGGTGGTTTCTCAAGCCTTTGCCCAAGGCCCGTTGTCTCAAATGGCTGGTTACCGGAACCGATTGGTCCATTTCTACGATGAGATTACCTCGGGGGAGCTCTATGGAATTGTTCAGAACGATCTTCGAGACATAGAGGCGTTCGCTAAGTCTCTACGGAGGGTTATCCTCAACCCCGGACGGATTGGTTTGACGATCCAGTAGGGCGCTTAGAAGAAGGAGCGGACGGCGGCGAGGGAGAGCCGGACGCACGGCTCCTGGAAGATGCCGATCCCTAGGATGCCGGCCAGGCAGGCGTACAGGGCCAGCCGGACCGGCAGGGAAACCGGGATGGGGGTGGGGTCTTTGGGAGGGTCGGCGTACATGGTCGCCACCAGCAGGAGATAGTAGTAGAGGGAGATCACCACGGCCGCCGCCCCCACGATGGCCACCCACAGGAATCCCTCCTGAATGGCGCTCAAGAGGAGCAGGAACTTCCCAAAGAATCCGACCATCGGCGGCACGCCGGCCAGAGACAGCAAGGCCACGAACATCGCCGCCGCCAGGAACGGGGAGCGCCTGGAAAGCCCGGCGTAATCCGCCATCTCATCCGAGCCCACCGCCTGCCAGAAGGCCGAGATCACCAGGAAGATCGTCAGGTTGCTCACCAGATACCCCGCCAGATAGAAGCTTGTTGCCGCCGAACCCAGCGACGAGGCGGCCGCCACGCCGATTAAGATGTAGCCGGCGTGCCCGATGGAGGAATAGCCCATGAGGCGCTTGATGTTCTTTTGCGGGATGGCGCAGAGGTTGCCGTAGAGGATCGTCAAACCGGCGAGCCAGGCGATGAGGCCCGCCCATTGGTTTGAGGCGGGCAGGAAGAGCTCGTGCAGGACCCGCAGGGCCGCCACAAAGCCGGCCGATTTGGAGCCCACCGACAAGAAGGCGGTCACCGGAGTCGGGGCCCCCTCGTAGACGTCCGGCACCCACAGGTGAAGGGGAACGCAGGCCGCCTTGAAGGTGATGCCGCTGACGATGAGGAGAAGCCCCAGGGCGAGACCCGGCGAAAGGGTGGTTCGGCCCGCCAGGGCCTGGCGCAGGCCCGCGAAGCTGGTGGTGCCGGCGGCTCCGTAGACCCAGGCGATCCCGTAGAGGAACAGGCCCGAAGCGATGGAGCCCAGGATGAGATACTTGAGCCCCGCCTCCAGGGACCGGGCGTCGGTTTTGAGGTAGGCGGTCATCACGTAGAAGCTGATCGTGATGAGCTCCAGCGCCACGAAGAGCATCAGGAAGCTGGCCGAAGAGGCCGCCAGCAGCATCCCCAGCAGGGCCAGCAGGATAAGCGCGGTGAATTCCGCGTGGGCCCTCTCCAGGGTCCGGGAGAATTCCCGGGTCATCACCAGCACCAGGATTCCCGCCGCGACGAAGATCACCTTGAAGAAAAGGGCCAGGGGGTCCAGCCGGTACATCCCGCCCAAGAGGGTCCGGGTTCCGAGGTTCACCTGCAAGAGGAGGATCGGGGCGACCGGAAGCAAGGCGATGGCGGCGCCGAGAGGAATCTCCCGCGAGCCCTTTCCCTTGCAGGCCAGGTCCACCAGGAGAATGAGGGCGGCCAGCCCCGCCACCCAGAGCTCGGGCGCCAGATACCACAAATGGGGCGGCATCATCGCATCGCCACCACTTGAAGGCCCTCCAGCGGGCTCAAGGCCGAGGGAACGGAGACGGCGATCAGGTCGGTCAGCAGGCTCGGGAAACAGCCGACAATGACCAACGCGGTGATGAGGATGAAATACGGCAGGCGCTCAAACGGCGCGGCGTCCTTCAAGCCGGCCCAGCGGGGGTTGAGCGGACCGAAGAAACCGGTCCGGACGGCCCGGAGCATGTAGAAGGCGGTGATGACGATTCCAAAGACCGCCGCCAAGGCCGGCAGGCGGTACGTCTCCCAGGAGCCGAAGAAGACCAGAAGCTCCGCGACGAAGTTGGCGAAGCCGGGCAGACCGCTTGAGGCCAGGGCGGAGACGACAAAGGCGGTCGCGATGAAGGGAACCTGCCGGGCCAGGCCTCCCCACTCGGCGATCTGCCGGGTGTGGGTCTGGTCGTAGATGTGGCCCACCGCCGCGAAGGCCAGGGCGGTCATCAGCCCATGCGCGAACATGAGGAGCACCGCCCCCGAGACCGCCAGCGGGTTGAGGCACGCGATTCCCAGCAGGACATACCCCATGTGGCTGGAGGAGGAGTAGCCGATCAGGAACTTGATGTCCTTCTGGGCCAGCGCCACAAAGCCGCCGTAGAGGATGTTCATGATGGAGATCCCGGCCACCCAGGGAAGCCAGGTGTAGGCCCCCTCCGGCAAAAGCCCCACCGCGACCCGGAGGATGGCGTAGGAGCCGAGCTTCATCAGCACCCCGGCGTGAAGCATGCTGACGGCCGAGGGGGCGGCGGCGTGTCCGATGGGAGACCAGGAGTGCAGCGGCCACATGGGGGCGATCACCCCGAAGCCTATTAAGAGGAAGGGAAAGAGCCAGCGCTGGAACGAGCCGGGGATGGGGTTTTGGGCGAGGTACCTGGAAAGCTCGATCAGGTCGAAGCTTCGGATCCCGCTGATCAGGTACAGGCTCAAGAGGCCCACCAGGGCGAGCACCGCCCCGGCGGTGAGGTACAGGGTCAGCTTCATCGTGGCGTACGCCTTCTCCCCGGAACCCCAGATGCCGATCAGGGGGAACATGGGGATCACCGCCATCTCGTAAAAGAGGTAGAAGAAGAAAAGGTCCAGCGAGACAAAGACCCCGTAGACCCCGCCGATCAAGAGCAGGTAAAAAAGGTAATACTCCTTCACCCGCTCCTTGATCCGGTAGGAGATGAGCACCCCGGTGAAGCTGCACAGCGCGTGCAGGAGCACCAGGACCGCGCTGATCCCGTCCACCCCCACCTGGTAATGGATTCCCAATGCGCGGATCCAAGGGATCCGGTCCACCCACTGGAAGCCGCCTTGCGCTTTGGAATAGGCCGCCGCCAGAAAAAGGGCCAGCACCAGGGGAATTCCGGTGGCGGCCGCGGCGATCCGGCGGACCCATTTGACTTGGTGGGATGGGATGCCGAGCAGGGCCGCCGCCCCAAGGAAGGGCAGAAGAAGAATCCAGCTTACCGGGCCCATGGTTTACCCAATGATAAAAAGGTGAGCAGGCTTAGGCCGGCCAGAAAAAGGAGGGCGTAGGCCTGAACCTTCCCGGTCTGGATGAGCCGAAGCGCGCTGCCAGTTAACCCGGTCATCTTGGCGGTCCCGTTGACCCACAGGCCGATGATCACATACCGCTCGAAGGCGTTGGAGAGGTGGGCCAGCCTTTGCTGGACGTTGCGGTTGATCCAGGCGTAGAGGTCATCCACGAAGTATTTGCGCTCCAAAAGGGTAAGGAAGGGCCGCGCGAGACGCGTGAGCCACGGCAGGGGCCGCCAGGAGAGGCGAAAGAGCGCGAAGGCCAACCCCAGCCCTGCCGCCGAAACCACGGTGGAAGTGACGGCGACGGTCCAGTTCATCTCCTCGTGGTTGGGAGCGCCCATGAGAAAGTGGGGAATGCCGAGGAACCCCCCCACGGCCGAGAAAAAGGCCAGCACCAGGAGCGGCCGGGTCATGATGGGGGGCGCCTCACGCGCGGGGTGGCGCGCCCGGGATTCCCCCAGGAAGGCGATGGAGACAAGCCTGCCCATGTAAAAGGCGGTGAGCCCCGCCGTGAGCGTGCCGATTTTCCACAGCAGGGGATCGTGGGCGTAGGCGACGGCCAGAATCTCATCCTTGCTGAAGAAGCCGCTTAGGGGAAAGATTCCGCACAGGGCGAACGTCCCCACCAGGAAGGTGGCGGAGGTGACCGGCATCGGCTTGAGCAGTCCTCCCATCTGGCGGATGTCGTTGGTGTGAAGGGCGTGGATCACCGAGCCGGCCCCCAGGAAAAGCAGGGCCTTGAAAAAGGCGTGGGTGGTCAGGTGATAGATCCCGGCGGCGCGCCCCCCCAGCCCCAGGGCCATCACCATGAACCCGAGCTGGCTCAAGGTGGAGTAGGCCAGGATCCGCTTGATGTCGTTTTCCACCAGGGCCAGACCGGCCGCGAGCAAGGCGGTGGCGCCGCCCACCCAGGCGATGAGGGCCATCAGATCGGGTGAGGCCGCGAAAAGAAAGAAGGCCCGCGACAGGAGGTAGACCCCGGCCGCCACCATGGTGGCGGCGTGGATCAGGGCCGAGACCGGCGTGGGGCCCTCCATGGCGTCCGGCAGCCAGACGTGCAGAGGAAACTGGGCCGATTTTCCGACGACCCCGCAGAAGATGAGCCCGCCGGCCAGGGCCAGCAGTGAAGCGTTCACCGCGGGCGAGGCGGCCAGGAACTCCAGGCGCTTGGCCAGCTCCAGGTAGTTGAGGGTTTTGGTTTCTCCGGCCAGCCCCGAGAGGGACCAGAGAAGGAGGATCCCAAGCAGGAATCCGAAATCGGCGATCCGGTTCACGAGAAAGGCCTTCTTGCCGGCCTCCGCCGCCTTGGGGCGGTCGTACCAATGCCCGATGAGGAGGTAGGAGCTGGCGCCGACCAGCTCCCAGAAGATGAAGCAGGTCACGAAGTTGTTGGCGAGCACGATCCCCAGCATGGAGAAGGCAAAGAGGGACAGGACCGCGAAATAGCGGGTGAACCCGGCGTCCCCCTTCATGTAGCCCACCGAATAGATGAAGATGTTCAGCCCCACCCCGGTGACCACCAGGCTCATCAGGACGGCCCAGGGGTCCACGAGGATCCCGAATTCCAGCAGGAGGCCCGGCAGTTTAACCCACGTGAGCGAGCTCTCGGCCGCGTTCTTCAGGGTGTGCGCCGCCGGCTGAAGGAGGAGCGCCACGGCGCAGAAGAAGGAAACGGCCAGGCCGCCGATGGCCAACCCCGCCGAGATCCTCCGGGAGCGCAGGCCCACCCCCACGATCCCGAGGAACGCCAGGGCCGGCGCGAACAGCAAGACCCAGGCCGCTACCATTTCGGTTCGGCCTCGCTCACCATTTGAGATTCCGGAAGGAATCGGCGTCCGACTTGCCCGTCCGCCGGACCATCACCACCGCGATGGCCAGCCCCACCGCGACCTCGGCCGCGGCCACGATCATCACGAAGAAGACCATGATCTGGCCCTCCAGATTCCCGAGGATCTTCGAGAAGGTGACGAAGGCGAGGTTGGCCGCGGAGAGGATCAGCTCCAGCGAGAGCAGGATCATGATGATGTTCCGGCGGCTGGCGGCCCCCGCCAGGCCGATCGCGAACAGAAGGCCGCTAAGAACGAGATAGTGGGAAGGGCCGACGGGTGGAATCACAGCTTCTTCTTGGCCAGGACGACCGCGCCGATCACCCCCACCAGAAGGAGCAGGGAGGCCGCTTCAAAGGGGAGGGCGTAGGTGGTGAAGAGGAGCTTGCCGACCGCGACAACGGTTCCCTCGACCGGCTGAACCCCCGCGGGGATGGGAAGGGTTCGGGCGACCCTCGCCGTCTGCCAGAAGAGCAGGCCCCCCAGCCCCAGGGCGGCCCCGCGCCAGGTGGCCGAGCGCAGACGGGACAGCTCGTCGGGGCGAAGATCAAGCAGCATCACCACGAAGAGAAAGAGAACCAGGATCGCCCCGGCGTAAACCAGAATCTGGATGGCCGCCACAAAGAAAGCCCCCAGCAGGACGAACAGGCCCGAAAGCCCAAACAGGGCCGCCACCAGGCTCAAGACGGCGTAGACCGGGTGCCGGGCCAGCAAGACACCCAGGGCTCCCAGGAGGGTCACGAAGGCCAAGCCGTAGAAAAGGATGGGACTTTCCATGAAATGGTCATTCTACCTCAAAAAGCCGCAAAAAGGTGCCGGGCACCTTAGAGCGCTTGCACTCCTCATCCCGTCCTTCTCCCCTCACAGGGGAGAAGGTAAGGTTGAGGGGTACCTCTTTCCCTCTCCCCTCGCGGGAGAGGGCGGGGGGTGAGGGGTGTCCCTTTTTGGAGCGTCCCCGATATACGATATGTACTATTAGCCATACTTCTGGTATACTCTTACTGTGGACAAAGATTACGGCAGCTTTATTTGGAACCTAGAGAAGAAGCGGAAAGATCAGGATCTTTGGCGCGGGCTATTGGAGAGGAGGGAAGAGATACTATGAGCGGGAAAAGTAGCTGGGAGATGCCGGTGGGTAAGCTAAGCCGCGTGAGAGATTTTCTGCCTCCGCCTCATCGGCTTGTGGTGGAGGGGGAGATGGCGAAGGTGACCATAGCCCTTAGGAAATCGAGCGTCGATTTCTTTAAACTACAGGCGAGGAAGAATCACACGAAATATCAAAGAATGATCCGCGAACTGCTGGACCAGTACGCCTCCCACTACAGCCTGGCTGCTTGATGGTTGGCCCCCTGGAGGGGGAGGCATTGCTGAAGTGTCAGGCCCAAGGCAGCGCGGCGCGGGCAGTAGACGCCTCCGATGATGCGTTGACAGGACCGCGGCAGAGACTCAGAATGATGAGCAATGATGCAGAAACCCAGCCGCGGCCAGCCCTGATGGCGGAACGCAAGGCGAAGAACCAGGACGGGGCGGACCGCCTCACAGTTACGCTGGCTCCCGGCCAGCGCAAGATGCTGGAAACGATTGCGAGGGAGAACCATGTATCGCTCGCCTTCGTAGCCAGGCGGATGCTGTCCGATTTCATTCATGCTCACAGGAACAAGCGGCTACGCCTGTCGTTCGCCGAGACGCCCAGGAAAAGCGAGGCATGAGGAAACCGAAGCTGAGGCTCGTTGATCTGTTCGCAGGCATCGGAGGCGCCCGGATCGGCTTCGAAGCCGCCGGCTTCGAGACGGTCTACGCCAACGACTGCGATCCGAAGGTGGCGGAAGCCTACCGGCTGAATTTCGGAGAAGTCGACGGCGAGGAGCTTTTCAGCGTGATACGGAACGGAGGCATGAAGCGGGTGCCCAAGCGCTTCGACGTCCTGGCGGCCGGATTCCCCTGCCAGCCGTTCTCAGTCGCCGGGCGCAGGCGCGGATTTTCCGACGAAGGGCGGGGCGACCTACTCTTCGGGGTCGTAGAGATCCTGAAAGCCAGGAAGCCCGAAGCGGTTCTCCTGGAGAACGTGAAACATCTGAAGAACCACAACGACGAGAAAACCTTCCAGCGCATACAGGGGGAATTAAAGGGCGCGGGATACGCGATGAAAGCAGAGGTCCTGAACAGCCTGCACTACGGCAACGTGCCGCAGGCCAGAGAGCGCATCTACATCGTGGCTTTCCGCTCGCCGAGGACACTGATGAAGTTCCATTTCCCGGAGAGGATTCCCCTTTTGAGGACTATGCCGCAGATCCTGGAAAAGCACGTGCCCGAAAAGTACTACTACACGGAAGAAGACAGGTACATTTACCCCAAGCTGAAAGCGGCCGTCCGCCGGAAAGACCGCTTCTACCAGTACCGCCGCACCTACGTCCGGGAGAATAAAAGCGGCGCCTGCCCTACTTTGATGGCGAACATGGGGGCGGGCGGGCACAACGTCCCGATCGTAAGGGACGCGCAGGGCATCAGGCGGCTTACTCCCCGCGAATGCGCCCGGCTCCAGGGATTCCCCGAGTCGTTCGCGTTTCCAGCCGGCCAGGCCGACTCCCATCTGTACAGGCAGATCGGGAATTCGATGACGGTTCCGCTCATCGTCCGCCTTGCCGAAAACATAAGAATCGCCCTCGAGTCTTGAGCGCCCCCCATGGCGGACACGTTCACGAAGCGGAAGCGGAGCGAAATCATGTCCCGCATCCACGCCAAGAATACGGGGATAGAAAGGCGCGCCTTCTCGCACCTCAGAAAACATCGCGTCCATTTCCAGGCCCACTACGGCAAAGCTCCCGGCAAACCGGACATCGCGGTTCCATCCAGAAAACTGGCGGTCTTCATCCACGGCGATTTCTGGCACGGGTACCGCTTCTCCGCCTGGAGGCGCCGGATCCCCCGCGAATACTGGCGCGACAAGATAGCATCGAATATCAAGCGGGACAGGAAGCACCGAAGGGCTCTGAAGCGACAAGGCTGGCGCGTCCTTAAGGTATGGGGCCACGAACTACTCGAAGATCCGGAGCTTGCCTGCAGGAAGATCGCTGATTTCATGCGTACACGTTAAAATATCATCCAGGGACTCCGTTTTTATCCCCTAGAATGATTCTCTGTATAAATAAATTACCTATTGACACAGGTATTTACCCTGTGATACGGTGAGCGCAAATGGACAGGCGCAGGGATAATTTCAAGAGGCTGGCGGCCTCAAGAACCAATGAAGTACTGAGGCGTTTGAAGATACTGGGGAACTGCGCCAATCGTAGCCATTACGACTACACGGAGGAGGAGGTCGCCAGGATCTTTTCCGAGATCGACAAACGGGCCAGGCAGGCGAGGGCGAAGTTCACCTTCCCGAGCGAAACCGGCGAGGAGTTCAGGATTTAGCCATGGCCAAGAAGCGTCCCAAAGCCGAGTCGGCTTTCCGAAGGACCCCTGAGCGGCCGGAGGGAAGCGCATGCTGGCTTTTCCCAAGCACCGATCATGGCGAGGACGATGGGTTCTCTGACTCGCAGCTGGAATACTTCCAGGGCGACCACGAGAGGCATGTCGCCAGGGAAACGATCCAGAACTCGGTCGACCAGCGCCTGGACTACAGGAGGCCCGTGTCGGTCGTATTCGAGCGCTTCGCCATGCCCGTCTCCGCGCTTCCGGGACACGCCAGCCTGCTTGATACGATGCGGCGTTGCCGGGAATTCGTAGCGGGCCAGGATAAAGCGGAACGCTTCTTCGATTCCGCAGCCAAGTTTTTAACCGGCACCCGGCTGCCGGTCTTGAAAATAAGCGATTCCAACACCTGCGGCCTCTCGGGCTCGGACATGGACAAAGAAGGCAATTGGTACCGGCTGGTAAGGGCCGCAGGAACCAGTTCGCCGAAAGGCGTTGCGGGCGGATCTTTCGGCATCGGCAAAGGCGCGCCGATCGCAGCGTCGGCACTGAGGACCGTCTTCTACTCCAGCATCAACGAAGCCGGCGAGCCGGTCTTCCAGGGGAAGTCCAGGCTCGTCAGCCACTACGACGGTGGCGGAGACGTCCGCCAGGGGGTCGGCTTCTACGGGACCGACGGCCACCGGGCGATACGGAACGCTGCCCTCATACCAAGCATCTTCGGGCGCAAAGAGCGCGGCACCGACATCTTCATCATCAGCTACGCGATCGAGGGCAACTGGCTGGAGAAGCTCATCAAGCCGATCCTCTACAACTTCTGGCTCGCGATCCACCACGGCGACCTGGAAGTAACGATCAGAGACGGCCGCGAAAAGACGATTTCGAAGGCGACCCTCGCGAAGGATCTCGCCGAACACGACTGCGGAAACGCGAGATTCTTCTTCGAAGCGGTCACCAACCCGACGCAGACGTTTGAGAAAGACCTGCAGTACTTCGGAAACGCTTCCCTCTTCGTCAGGAAGCATCCGGATTACCCGAGCGAAGTGATGATGGTGAGGAAACCGCGGATGCTCGTCCGGGAGCGCCCGTTCCGCGCGCTGAGGGAGCCGTATGCAAGCGTGCTCGTATGCGACGACGACCGGGGGAACGACCTGTTGCGCGAACTGGAGCCGCCTGCGCACGACAAATGGGACAAGGCGCGCCACCCGGACGGGGAAGCGGCTCTGCGGGAGCTCGATCACTTCATCCGAAGCTCGCTCAAGAGCATGGGAGAGGCCGTTTCAGGAGAGCTCCAGGACATCCCCGGCCTCGACCGCTATCTGCCGGACAGCGACGACCGGGATCCGGCATTCCCCGGCGGGCCGGATGCCTTCGAGCCGTCGGAGCTCGCGACGTCCGAGGAGACGGGCCGGGAGGTGGGAGCGGCCGGAGAACCGGCCGAAGGATCGGTAGACGGCGTCCCGCGGCGGGCCGTCGTAGTGACAAGCCCGGCGGGAGGGGGGCGCCACCGAAAGGGCAAGAAAAGACTACGGCCGTCTCCTACGCCTCCTCCGGGCGAGGAAAAGGGGGAGGGGAAGCGCATCCGAACATCGGACATCCGCTTCAGGAGCTTCGTCCAGCGCGACGGCGGCGGAATCGAATACCGCGTCCTGATCACCGGCCGCGAGCCCTGCGAAGGGGATATGCACCTCGTGGCAGTCGGAGACGACGGATCCTACGCCGCCGACGTGGAATCCGCGGTCGACGCCGACACCCGCGCTCCCTACCCGGTGAGCGGCCCAGCCATCCGGGGGCTGGCTGTAGGCAAAGGGGAAACAATCAAGCTGATCGTCCGGCTTGCATCGAACAAGAAGTATGCGCTGGGGATCGAAGCTTATGAAGGTTAATGCCAAATCCTATCCGCATCCGGTCCTGGGCAACGAAGACGATCTTGACGGCTCTTTCAGCGTGGACTTCCGCTACGAGCTGGGGAGGAAGGAAATCCTCTTGCTGCCTGCGTTCTCGATCAAAAGCCCGGCCATTGAGGAGCTCATCAGGAAGAACAGGGCGTCCTTCCTCGCCGAGGTGGAATGCCGGAGCACTTTTTTCAGGACATGCTTTTCGACCAGGAAACCACTCGAGCGCTTCTCCATCCCGGCGGCGCGGGTGCGGGAGCGGGTAACCGTAGGCTTCTATGTCTGCGCCGACGAAGACGTCAAGGGCTACCGGCCGAGCGGCTGCCATCCGGATTACGAAGGCGCCACGTTCGACGTGGAGAAGGGCGACGTGCTCGCAGCGGGGGGATTCTGCTCTTTCATAGCCGAGAAGGAGTTCGACCCCCTGCGGCCGCCGGTATCGTCTTTCATGGCCATCCGCGAGGGGCGGCACCACGAGGGCCTGATGGAGATCGATTACGACGAGGAAAAGATCGCAATCGAGCTGTCTAAAGCCGATTGGCGGGAATATGCCGGCATACGGGGCCAGAAAGCTGCTGAGGGAGTCCTCCATGCCGCGATCGTCTTTCCCGTTCTGGTAAGCGCCATCCAGCACGTCCAGAATCCGAACTCCGACTACGAAGGCAAGAACTGGTTCGGCCGGCTCCAGACCATTCTTGAAACGAAGGGGCTCCGAGAGAGGGATCCTTTGGAAGCGGCCCAGAAGATCCTCGAAAACCCTGTTGCGAGGGCGCTGAGCGGCTTTTCCGCCCTGCTCGAACCGGGGAGCGAGCATGAGGACAGCTGAAAGGCGCTGCCAGAAGATTTTCAGGCGGGCGGCCATAGCGCGCCTCCGGTCCGAACTGCGGGACGGCAGGGCCCTGAAGGGGTACTTCGAAGAAACATTCAGGATCAAACCGAAAGAGGTCATGCTCTCGACCATCGAGCTCAGAGGCAAGATGCCGAAGCTGAAAGCCCCAAAGAGGGACCCTGTATCGGCTGATCTCGAGAATGCGATCGCCCTGCATTCCTATTACTCAGGGTTGGATGAAACCCAGGCGTCCGACCCGCGCCTGTGGGCGTACCTGAGCCATGTCGAATTCAGGAAGTATGCCCTGGTCCGGTGGGGCCTAAGCGGCTCATTCAAGGTTCTGCAGGGCGAGGCCGAAAAAATCAAGGCAATCAATCAGATCATCGACCACTGGTTCGTAAGCGGCAACGACCGCGATCTGCGCAGACACGCCATCGCCAGGCTCTGGTGGGCGGCGCATCTGACCTTCGCGCCGTGGGAGCGGGATCCGGAATTCTTCGCCGGCCTCAAGCGCAAGGATCCCTACCATTACACGCGGGTCCTGCTGGCAACGCAGGACATCTACCAGCAAGTCCTGGAGCGCGCGATGGGGCGCTCCAACCGGATTTTAATCTCCATTCTGGATTATCTGGACCAAAACCCGGATTTTGCGGCGTCGCGGGAGCGGATACGAGGGTTCACCAAGGAGCTCAACCTCCTTTATGGGACGAAGAAACTGATCGGGCTGGACAGGGGCAGCCTCAGCCTCCTCATCGAGAGCGTGGCCAGCGATGCTGCCGGGGACGGAGCAGTTACAACGCAAGGAGGATCAGAAGATGGGCGCAGAGCAAGCAGTGCGGGCAGAAACGAAGGCGCAGCGGTTCCAGCGGCTGGCGACTAAGCGGACGCAGGTGGCGCTGAAAAGAATCGGGCTGGTCGGCAATCTCACCGGCCCCGGCTACGACTACACTCCGGAGCAAGCGGCGAAGATCATCAGCGCCCTGCGCGCAGCCGTGAGCGCCGTTGAAACCAAATTCAGCCGGACCCGCGGAGCCAAGGCGTCGGAAGCCTCATTCACGCTGTAGCATGTCTGCAGAATAGGCGGCCATTCGCGATTTTCTTTCTGATCGGCTAATTCGGGTCGCCTTTTTCTGGGCTTATACGATGCCAATTGCAGAATCGAAGCTTTCCACGTGGGCTCACCAGGGCGCGATAACTGCAGCGCGCCAGACCTACAGGGCAATTCAAACAGCCCTAGAGGCCGGTTCGTCTTCCGTTGCCCCTAGAGGTTTCGAAGTCTACCTCCAGGGTTCTTATAAGAATGACACGAATGTCCGGAGCGACAGCGACGTAGACGTCGTCGTAGAGTTCCGCGAAACTTTCGGGAGAGACCTCGCGGCACTGCCGTTGGAGCAGCAAAGGGCCTACGCGCTGGCATATCAAGATGCTGCATATAAGCTGGAGCATTTCCGGTCCGGCGTTTTAAGCGCGCTCCAAAACCATTTCGGGAGAACAGCAGTTTCCAGAGGAAGAAAATCCATAAAAGTCGCGCCCGCCTATCGGCTGCGAGCCGATGTCGTGCCCTGCATCACCTTCCGAAGGTATCTTTACTTCCGAAGCCTGGGCGACCAAAATTATGTCGAGGGAATCAGGTTTGATATACCGTCGGAAAACAACAGGACGGTCATCAACTATCCGAAGCGCCACTATGACAACGGCGTTGCCAAAAATAGTCCTGCCAGAACCAACGGGTGGTACAAGCACACCGTACGAATGTTCAAGAACGCGAGATCCAAACTGATCGACGGCGGAGCAATCGGGCAGGGCCTGGCCCCTTCCTATTTTCTCGAGTGCCTCCTATTCAACGTGCCTGACCGCTGTTTCGGAGGAGGAGATGAGGAAACGTTCTATGGCGTGCTGAACTGGCTGAACCAGGCGAACCTTCAGAATCTCAAATGCCAGAACGGCGTTGTAAACTTGTTCGGCGAATCTCCCGAGCAGTGGTCAACGAGCCAAGCATCCGAGTTGATCGGCGCGCTGGTCGGTCTTTGGAATAACTCGTAACCCCGTATGCATCCCTACAGCACTGACTCGAAAGAGCGGATATTCGTCCCCTTCTTCTTAGCCGTATTGAGCATCCTGGGTGCTCTGCTTTTTCACAAGTGGCTTGCCTTTCTAAGAATTGAACTGCCGTGGTGGTCTGAGGCTCCGTCCGTTATGGGTGTTTATGGATTATTCCACGGTTTCTTCGATCGGGCGGCTTGGCGATGGCCTATCCTTCGGAAAATTGGCATTGTGAAGATCCCAGATCTAAACGGTTCGTGGAAGGGCGAAGCCGGTTCCTCTTTTGATAGGCATAGCTCGGGGCGCGAGATAACCGTTGAAATCCAACAACGCTGGTCTCGAATTTCTGTGGTTTTAAGGGCGCCGGATTCCATTTCGCGTAGCTTGATAGGCGGCCTTCTCACGGAGGATCCGATTGGAGCGATGCTCAGCTACGAGTACCTAAATGAGCCGAAATCTAATGCGCCCGCTACGATGCAGACTCATCGAGGGACGACTCGGCTAATTATCGGGGAGAATCTTCGAACGCTTGAAGGCGAGTACTATTCGGGACGTGGCAGAAGCAGCGCGGGGGTTCTCAACCTTAAGCGAATTACCCGGGATGGACGGGTCTAAATTTAAGAAGGAGCGTTGCATACGCTGACCATGGCCACCGCCAATGATGAAAAGATGATCGCCGGACTTCCGACACAGCACCAGGCTGCTCTCAGGTGGTTCTCTGAGAATGCCGGAGGAGAATGTCAGTGGCCGGGTTCTTCTCCTGCCGGGCTGCTCGCCAGCAGAGCAAAAGGGATCTACAAGCCGCGCTGGTCAAAATATGCATTGAGCGTCCGGCAAGCTGTGAACAGCCCGTATCCAAATTTAGAGCCCTCACCGAGAGCTGATGGAACCTGGGCTTATTCCTATTTCCAGGAGGGCAAGGATCCGCATCTGCGCGACTCCAGATATACAAACCGAGCGTTAGTCGCATGCTGGCATGATCGCGTTCCGATCGGAGTACTGAAGCAGGTTAGCGGGCGCCCAAAAGCTCGATACCGGGTGCTAGGCCTTGCCCTCGTAACAGGGTGGAAAAAGGGCTACTTCCTCTTGGAAGGATTCTCGCCCAGCGGAACAGTAAACCATGGGGATGGGACTCGTGCGCAAGATTGGAGCCGCACTGCTCCTAAACACCTGATCGCCAACATCACATGGAATCGCCATGGGTGGAGAAATCTTTATGTGGATCCGCGTGCGGGGCACCGGTACGCTCGAAAATATCCGGGGCACGAATCGTTAAACTTCGACTTTTCCAAGAAAGGCATCGATACAGCGGATGAAGTTTATGGCCACATTGCATGGACGAGGCCGCCCGCAAAATTCGGGCCTCCCGGTTTCATCTTCTTTTATTCAAGGAATCTTGATACGGGAGGCGGCGAGATCGTGGGTGTCTATGGCAACGCGCGAATTACAGACAGAAGGAAGGTTCCTTGCAGCGGGTTCCACAACAATGTTTTGGAGCTGAATGTCGCTGCCCAGAAGTCCTTGTCCATGCTTTTCCCCGTCCCCCTTAGAGCCAGCCGTTATTCCAACGGCAGGCTGGTTCCCCAATGCGGCTTCACCTATATTGGAAAAACTTTGGCGGATGGAATCTTACGCGACGAGATCCATGCCCTTCACACTGCTGGCGGGCCCCGGCTTCCAGAGTTGCAGAAGCTGAAGAATATCTACTCCCTGGCAACAGGGAAAAACTACCAGGATGATTACCAGGACGACGATCTGCAGCAACAAGAGGAGATAGTCGGCCATCTACAGATACAGAAAGTCTCAAGGCAGTCCATCGCAGAAGAGCTTCGCCGCCTCCGGCCAACTGATCCTCAGACGGTCACAATCAGGGCAAAGGCATACAAGCGGGATAACAAGACTATCGCCCAGCTCAAAATTCTGCGCGGCTTTAAATGTCAGCTTTGCCAAACACAGATCCGAAAAAGAAACGGCGGGTTTTACGCTGAGGCTGCGCATATTACCCCCAAGAGCCGCAGGGGGCTAGAGATGCCTGACAACATTCTGATTCTCTGTCCGAATCATCACAAGGAATTCGATTTAGGGGACAGAAAAATAACGTCTCGGCTGCAGGAGAAAATCGAGTTTTACCTCAACGGTCGGTTTTTTAAGGTCGACCTGCGACTGCTGCGACAGTAAAGGGAGGCGGTGCGACAGTAAACAGGAAGGGAGGCGGTACTGGGTGTGCCATGCTGGATGGTGGTTAGGCTGACGCCTCCCAGTGACCCTAATGAAATGGCCCCCAAGGGGATTAAGAAGATAACCCTTGAGATCGAGGAGACCTAGAAGACGATTCGCCCAAGGGTTTTTACGGCTGTTCCAAGCCTTCTCCTGCCCTTCCTCCTCTTTACAACTGCTGTTTTAGCCCGTCCCGCCGACGTTGAGAACATCCCGCCTGATCGCTATTTCGAAGTTGCCCTGAACGAGATCCAACAGGCCAAATCCTCCATATGGCTCACCATGTACCTCGTTGCTCTGCCGCCAACCCGACGGGATTCTAAGGTCTACCGGCTGGTGGACGCGCTGGTGGACGCCAAGGAGAGAGGCGTGGACGTTCAGGTGGCGCTGGACCGGAACATCGCCTGGACGGAGGATAACAATCTCGGATTCTGGAATTCCGCCGGGAAGAACGAGAAGGCCTACCGGTATCTCCGGGAGAAGGGGGTGAAGGCCTACTTCGATGATGAGGCGGTCTTCACGCATGCCAAGGCGCTGGTGGCCGACCAGAAGACCGTGATCTTAGGCTCGACCAACTGGAGTGAGGCGGCACTGACCCGCAACGTGGAAGCCAACGTCCTGATCCGGTCCAAGGCGTTTGCTGAAGAAATTCTGAAGGGTTTCGAGACGCTGAAGCTCTACGCGCCGGAGATCGGGAACTCCGAAACCGTCGTGGTGCCGCTGGCATTCCTCAACAGTAAGCAACTGCTGGGACGGATGGTGGCCGCCCATGATGACCGGTCTTTTGACACCTACCTCTTTCTGCTCAAGGTCCTGGGTAAAAAAGGGGAGGGGAAAGAGGAGATCGCGGGTTATGAGGCGCTCAAGGAGCTGCTCGGAATCCGGGGCGAAAACGAGTGGAATAACGGGCGGGCTGTCAGGAGGGTCCTGAAGCGGCTGCAAGACAACTACGGGCTGGTCACCCTTTCTTACAAGCGGGGAGAAGAACCGGTGGTTTCTCTGAAGGCGATAGAGGACCGAACCGGGCCGGGTTTGGCTTCCGGCGCGCAGGTGGTGGAGATTCCCGTCACTTACTGGGAATGGGGCTGGAATAAGGAATTGAGCTTTCCGGGAAGGGTGATGTACGTTCTGGGAACGATGTATTCCTCCGCGTCGCGGACGGCCCCGACCTGGTTCAGATCGGGGGATGATTTGGTGAAGAGACATGGTTTCGCAAGGATGTTTCTTCAGGACGGGTTTATGGACCTGCGGCGGCATAATCTGGTGGAGGTTCGGCCGGATCGGCTCAAGCCCGGGAATTACAGCGGCCGGAAGGCGAATCGGTACGCTCCCAACCCGCTGTATGACCCGCGGGAATTGAAACGCAGATTCACGGAGCTTAAGGAACGCTACGGAAAAAAGAAGGTGCAAAAGGCCGCGGGCTACGCCTCGCTGGTCTACGAAGACAGCGATGTGGAGGCGGTGGAGCGGCTGATTCTGCTGGAGGAGGAGTTCGGGGCGGAAGTGGTCCAGCGGGCGGCGAGAGTTGTGGGGAAGATGCACGGCAGCAACCCCAAAAAGACGGTGGGGTACCTGATCGCAACCATCCAGGGTATTGGGACCCGGGAAGGCCGGAAGGTTCCCCTTCCTAGTCGAAACTGAAGTGAGTCTGGGGATTCTCTTTCTGGATCATTCCTTGGATTACCCCGACGAGCTGTGAAGCGGCCTTGAGGGCGCTTTCCGCTTCCGTGAGGGTTCCAAGTGTTCCACCAGCGCGGCATAATTCTTTCCTAAGAGCTGGTGGGTCAGTGAATTCAAGCAGCATTCGGGTTTCCCTTTAGGGGGATCTTCCTGTCGGTCAGCACTTCCTCAAGGAAAGGGTCGTTTTTGTTTCGTTTCTGGCGGTATTCGTCTTCGCTGTACAGCTTGTAGTTGATCTCCCGCTGGAGCTTCTTCTCAAGGCGCGTGATTTCCCGAACGAGTTTATCCTCCACGCTGGGTTTTCCGACGACCAGCAGATCGATGTCGGAATCCTTCCGCTGGCCGCCCTTCGCGAAGGATCCATAGATCAGGGCTACCCTTACTTCGGGAAGCCGTTCAACGAGGTTCCGCAGGGTTCCTTCCACGCCGGTCGTTTTGGCGACGATCCTTTTCAGCTCGGGGTAAAGGGGGTGGCGGGTATCCGCCTGAAAGAAACGGGCGTGGCCTCGGTATTCACTTTTAAGGAGTCCCTCCTCCGTCAGTGAGTTTAGAGCGCGTTGAAAAACCCCGGGCTTCTTCCCCAGGGTCCTTCCTACCTCCTGCATGTAGAAGGACTTCTCGGGGTTTGTGTAGAACAAACCAAGAAGAAGAAGCCGGTTTTGGCTTAAGAGCTGTTTCATCGGGCCAATTGTCGATCTGCATACGATTGTATGCATAATGCATAGATTTGGAAGGGAATTGTGAATCCCGGCCCGCAACAGAAGGGAATTGACCGGCCTGAAAAAAATCGGTATCATCAAACTCATCATGCCGTTTTCGAAAAAAAGGTGCCAGGCGCCTCAAGAGCTAAAACAAAAAGCACCAGGCGGGAAGAGTTGACCGCGAGAGCGCCAAAGTTGCGAGGGTAAAGCAGGGAGATGTCGCTCTTTAAAGGTGTTCTTTGAAAGTGATTGAAGCTGATTGCGAACCTTGATAACATACCGCTCATGGATGGGGAGCTGTGGGAGCTATAAAATTCAAGAAATAAATACTTTTAGAAATCAGGGGGGGGGGGCGCCTCGAAACTGTAGATTTTTCCCAAGGCAGATACGGCGGCCTGTTTGCCAGGAGAAGTGATGGCGAACGGGCCGCCGCATTTTTATAACACCCCATGAGCAATCCGCCCATTAAAGTGTTGTTGATCGAGGACGATGCCGAATGCGCAGACGCCCTGCGGGAAATGCTGTCTCAAGAGAAGAACCCTTCCTTCGAGATGGAATGCGCCAAGAAGCTCCAGACAGGGTTGGAACGCCTTGCAAAAGGCGGCATCCATGTCGTCTTATTGGACCTGGTCCTTCCGGATTCTCAAGGACTTGACACGTTGGCGAGGGTGCAGGCGCAGGCGGCTGAGATTCCGATCATCGTTGTGACGGGTATGGCGGATGAAACGCATGCCCTGGAGGCTTTGAGGCATGGGGCGCAGGAGTATCTGGTCAAGGGGGAGGTGCATGGCAAGATGCTCTCGCGCGTCATGCGCTATGCCATGGAGCGTATGTGTGCGGAAGAACGTGTCAAGGTGGAGAAGGCGCAGGCGGAACGCCTGGCCAAAGAATTGGATCGGGTCGTCAAGGAATTGAAGGAAGCCCAGGAAGAGATGCTCCGCCGCGAGAAGGTTCTCGCCACAGGGGAACTGGCCGCTGCGGTAGCGCACGAGATCCGGAATCCCCTATCCATCATTTCCATGTCGGTCCAGTACCTCCAATCCAAGTTTCTCTCCAAGGACCCCCGCCGGGAGTTCACCGAGGCCATTGTCCGAAAGGTTCAGAGGCTGGATGCCGTTACCAAGCGCCTGGTCTCCTACGGCCGGCACCGAGAGCTTAAACTGGTCCGCCGCAATCTGAAACGGTGCCTGGGTCGGACCTTAAGCCTGATGAAGGTTCACTGCAAAGCCCAAGGGATCGCCATCGTTCGCCGGTACAGCTCGAAGCTCCCCCTGGTGGTGGTGGACGAGGAGATGCTCGATGAGGCGCTCACCAATCTGCTCACCAACGCGGTGGAGGCGATGCCAAAGGGGGGCAAACTTATGTTGGAGGCGGCCTACGATCCGGCGCGAGACGAAGCCGTCATCAAGATAAACGACACCGGCATAGGCATCTTGCCCAAGTACCGTGAGGACCTCTTTAAGCCCTTCTTCAGCACCAAGAAGGAAAGCGGCGGCACCGGCTTAGGACTTGCCATCTCCCATCGGATTATTGCTGACCATGGGGGGAGCGTCACGGTCGAGAGTTGCATCTCGGGAGCGAACCGTGGGACCAGCTTTACCATCCGATTGCCAGTCAAGGGGCCCCATCTCTTGCCGCCGTCGTCACGCGCATCCGCTGTTTCATTCGGAGATTATGACAAACAAGGTAAAAAAGTCGTTGAGTCAGAAACCGCCCACCACGCCGCCGCGTCTGCTCATCATTGACGACGAACCGGACGCAGGCCGGATTCTTTCAAGGATTCTGGGTGAGCAAGGGTTCGCCGTAGAGACCGCCGCCTCGGGAGAGGAGGGCCTTAGAAGCGTTGAGCGCAGGGCTCCCGATCTGGTCCTGCTTGACGTGGCCCTGCCCACGTGGGACGGAATCGAAACGCTGCGGCGGATCAAGGCGCTTAGACCGCAGACAGCGGTCATCATGATGACCGGCCACGAGGCGGTCAAGACGGCGGTGGAGGCAATGAAATGCGGGGCTTATGACTATCTCCCCAAACCTCTTCCGATGGATCGGCTTCCCCAGATTCTCCGTCAGGCGCTTCAGGTGCGGGCCCTGGAGCAATCCGCATTTTCCAAGATGCCCACGCGACCGGAACCGGTTGCCCCGGAGGAGATGGTCGGCCAGCACTTAAGCATGGTGGCGATCTTCGATCTTGTCCGCAGGATCGCCCCCCAGGACTTGACCGTGCTGATTCGGGGAGAGAGCGGAACCGGCAAGGAGCTGATTGCCCGGGCGATCCATACGCTGTCTTTAAAGCGAGAGAAGCCGTTCGTGCCGGTGGATTGCGCGAGCCTCCCCGAGCCGCTCTTTGAAAGCGAGCTTTTCGGATATGAGCGAGGAGCTTTCACGGGAGCGGACGCGCCTAAGGAGGGAAGATTCGAGCAGGCCGAGGGCGGCACGCTCTTCCTGGATGAGATTGGCAACCTGACCCTTGCCGCTCAGGCGAAGCTGTTGCGCGTCCTCCAGGAACGAGAGATCATCCGGCTGGGAGGCAAGCGCCCCATCAAGATCCATGTGCGTATTTTGGCGGCGACCAACCAGAATCTTGAAAATCTGATGGAGAGACAGCTCTTCCGTGAAGACCTCTTTCATCGGCTGAATGTTTTCTCAATCACCCTTCCTCCCCTGCGCCACAGGGGTGAGGATGTGAAGCTTTTGTGCCGATTTTTCATCAACCGGTTTAATCAAGAGCTGGGCAAGCGGGTCTGCGGCATTTCGGACGAAGCGATGAAACTTCTGTCGAGCTACTTCTGGCCTGGGAATGTCCGGGAATTGGAAAACACCGTAAAGGGCGCGCTCCTCTTGGCTGATGAGGAGATTTTTCCGGAGCATCTGCCGGAGAAGGTTCAGAGCATGGGGGCGAGAGGCGGGAGGGAGGAAGCCGGGTTGCCAGGCAACGGAGGGCCTCTTTCCTCGGGATCCCTTCGGGAGATCAGCCGCCGCGCCGCGGAAGGAACGGAGAAGCAGCTGATCCTGCGCACCTTGAGGGAGACCCATGGGAACAAAAGGGCTTCCGCTCAAAGGCTGGGCATCGACTACAAAACCCTTTTCAACAAGCTAAAGGCCTTTGGGGTTACCAAGGATCAGGTGGAGGAGATGAGGTAGGCCTATGGCTAAACTGCTGATTGTAGATGATGAAAAAGACCTTTGCTGGGTGTTTCAAAGGATCTTTCAGGAAGAGGGGCACTCGGTGGCCACAGCGACCACAGGCCAAGAGGGGATTGCCAAGGCCAGGGTTGACCAGCCGGACTTGATCTTCCTGGATCTCAAGATGCCTTCGATGGATGGGATTACCTGCTTGAAGAGGCTCCGAACGGTTTCCAAGGTTTCCAAGGTTGTGGTTTTGACCGGCTATGGTACCTTGAAGACGGCCAAGGAGGCGATGCGCTTGGGTGCCTACGATTACACCGCCAAGCCGTTCGATCTGGACCTCATTCGGGATCTTATCCAAGAAGTGGCTTCGGTGGCCGGAAGGTAAAGGTTGCGTGCGCCAGCTTATCTACATCCCCGTCATCCACACGCAGGTCGACATGGGTTCCATGGGCGGGTCCTTGAAAGAGGCCTATCTTTCCCGCTACGGAGAGGAGAGGTGGGCCAGCCACGTCAAGGCGATCGAGCAGATGTGGGATGGCATCAAGCGCAAGCTGGGTGCCCTGGTTCTTGACCCTCCGAGAACGAAACTCTACCAAGATGGTTTGCCCCTCTGCGGAAAGGAGCTTGAGATTGTGACCGAGGTTGCCGCCAGGGGCAGCCGAAATCACCAGATTCTTCTCGACCTCGTCCAGAAAGGTTGCGTGCTCATCGGGACAGAATCCCCTCAACTTCTGGTGAAGGAATATCGCCAGATCAAGGAAGCCGCCGAAGAGGGGAACCGTCCCAAGCCTTTCTGGGAACGGCTGCGGTCACGATGGCAAGCCCAGCAGTTGCTTCTAAGACGCGACCGGTTCATCGCCCGGCGGATTGCCGAGACCCTTCGTGAGGGTGAAACCGGTCTGCTGTTCATGGGGATTCAACATGGGGTGGACCGCTACCTGCCAAACAGTTTCTCCGTGAGGTACCTCTTCCACCGGCTGCCCTTCCAGTACACGAGCCGATTTTCTTCCCCCCCACCGTCATCCTCTCCCCCAAAGGGGGAGAGTGGGAGTTGAGGGGGTTATGGAATCCGATCCATAGGACTATGGAACTGGTTCCATAGAATTCCCATTCCTCTGGGTGTCTCAAAACAGAAGCTACAAACACTCTTTCTCTGGTTGAGTCCCTAACTCATTGCCTTCTCTTAAGTTATGTGGTTTTCCAGAAATCCTGAAGGCTTTTACGAGGTTTGGCATGGCTATTGCTCAATTAATATGTGGTGAAGAAGCAGGGTGTCCAAGGAGCATCTCTGATTGACTGAAAAAACGATCCTCTTGGTGGATGACGAAAAAGACATGGGTTGGGTGATCAAACAAATCTTGACGGACGCGGGCTACCGTGTGGTGACGGCGAAAACAGGAGCCGAAGGCCTCGCGAAGTTTCGGCAAGTCACCCCATCGGTCCGACTGGTCCTTCTCGATCTGCGTCTCCCAGACATGAGCGGCATTGAACTCCTCAAGCGGATCAAAGCGATCTCCTCACGCACGAAGATCCTCATGATTACAGCTTTTGGGACCTTGGAATCAAAGAAAGAGGCAAAGTCGGCGGGCGCCATGGAGGTGTTGGACAAGCCATTCCGTGTGGAGAAGGTCTTGAAGGCGGCGCGTTTGGCCTTCGAGGTTGGAGGGTAGATGAACAGCAAGAGAATAATAAAAGGAGGGTACTCAAATGGCCGTTGAGAAAACCATCGCTGGGGCTTCCCTGGCTGAGGTGTTGGATCGGATCCTGGACAAGGGTCTCGTCATCGATGCCTGGGTGAGAGCGTCGTTGGTCGGCATCGAGTTGCTTGGCATTGAGGCTCGGGTGGTTGTGGCGTCCGTTGAGACGTTCCTCAAGTATGCCGAGGCGGTCGGATTGACGGCTGGGGCAACGGCGTAATTCGCCCAAGCTGGACAGATTTCGAGCATCCCTCGGGGGCACCGCCGGTTAAGAAGAACCGGCGGGCCCCCGGGGAGCCGGGAAAGGCAAAAAAAGGAGGCGAGCCAAAATGGGTTTCTCAGATGATATGAAAGAAACGTGTGAGATGCTTGCCCAAAGCCGCTCGAATCGGGACAGGGCGATGAAGGAACTCCACAACGTTCACTCCAAGGACCGAATGGAGCGCAGGGCCACGATCAAGCGGACTGCCGGGGATGTCAAGCATCTCTTCAGCGATGTCCATGTGCTGATCCAGCATTTCCATGCCGACCGGGGGAAGATGAGCAAGGAGATGCAAGAAATGCTGGGGACCTTTTTTGAAAACACCCGGAAAGAAACTCAAGGAATCCTCAAGGAGGCCCGATCGTTCCTGAGGGGTTTCCGAGGGGAGCAAAGAAAGATGGCCGAGGAGCTGCACCAGATGCTGGAGGGGTATGCCCAGAGAATCCATAGGGATACCAACCGTTTCATGAAGGAGTTCCACTCCCAGTTTGAGGCAACGTGCGAAAAGGAAGGCGAGGAGCGGAAGACTTTCTTCAACGGAATCCGGCGTCAGGTCGGCGGCATTCGGCGTGATGTGGGCCAGATGCGGAAGGGTTTCCAAGAAGCTCAAAAGGCTCTTCATACCGATTTTCAGAAGGCGCAGGCATTCTGGAAGGAGTTTGACGGCGGTATGCGTCAGCCTAAGGCCATCCTAAAGGCGAAGGTTTCCGGTTTGCAGGCTCGCATCATGTCGACCCTGAAGGGTTCTCGGGAAGGGATGACGCTGAAGGAATTGAGCTATGCGATGGGCATGCCGGAGAAGAGCCTCAATCGCGTTTTGTCTCGGATGCGCCGGGAGAGGCATCTCCGCAAGCGCAAGAGCACCTTTTTTGCGCGATAAACAAAACGGGGGGAAAGGGGCGAGACCCCTTGGGGCCGGGCTCCTTTCCCCTATCGGCCTGACGAGGTGCGTAACCTATGGACGGGTTTGGGGAATCCTTCAAGGAACTTGAGCGAGACGAGCTTCATGAGGAACTCTTGAATCGTTTCCTGGATCTCTATTCTGTCTGGAGACGCACGGGAGAGGGGCGCCTGCTGGCGCTGGCGACAGAGGTGGCTAAGGATCTGGAATTGATTGACCCGGAATTTCACTTTGGGAAGGCGGCCTGATGAAACGAGAAAGCCTGTTGAACTTAAAGACCTGTCGTGAGATTGTGACCGGGATGGACATTGCCAGGGGGAAGCGGTCCGCCCCAACGATGTTCCAGAAGATGCGCCGGATCGTCAGTCAGGGAACAGGAGAATTTACCCCGCATGTCAACGAAGCTACCCTGGCCGTTGAGATGGATAAAGAGCGCCGGCGATTCGGCCGGCGGTATCAAAAGGTGGAACGAGCCGCGGCCAAGATTTTAGGATTCCGTCGAAAACTGGCCGCCACCCATGAGAAAAACCGGCGGATCATGGACTTGAGGATCGATCTACAGCGCCAGTACTGGGAAAACACCAGGCCGGCAGGTCTTAAGGCGCCCTGTTTGGCCGGAGCAGTCACCGAGGCAGAGGGACGAAGGATTAAAGTGCGACGTTTGCGCTACGGAGGGAGATCTTGAGGGAAACCGAGGTCGTCGATTCGCCTGGCGGGGTTATGCTGGAGCCGGAACCTGGATTCGTGGAGACTCTGAACATTAAGCGCTTGACCGAACGGGCTCTTTCGTACTTGAAGGCCGGCTACCCGGTTCACTTCAGCGGCCCCGCCGGGGTGGGCAAGACCACGCTGGCGATGCATCTGGCCAGAACCTTAGGGCGCCCCGCTTGTTTTATGGTGGGTGATGATGAGTTCGGCTCCTCGGACCTGGTGGGTGGCCAGTGCGGCTACCGACGCAAGAAGGTGGTGGATCGCTTCATTCATTCGGTCCTGAAGATGGAAGATGATGTGACCTCTCGCTGGGTGGATGCGCGCCTTACCGAGGCCTGCAAGAATGGTCTCACCCTGATCTACGATGAATTCAACCGCTCCCGCCCTGAAGCCAACAACGTTCTTCTTTCCGTCTTGGAGGAAGGGGTAATGACCATGCCGCCGGCCAGCGGTGAAGCTAAAGAGGCGTATCTGGAGGTTCATCCCAGCTTCCGCGCCATCTTCACCTCTAACCCGGAGGAGTACGCCGGGGTCCATAAAACGCAGGATGCCCTTCGGGACCGGCTGGTGACGATTGAGCTTTTCCACTATGATGAAGAGACGGAGATTGCCATCACGATGTCCCGGACGAAACTCACTCGACCAGAGGCGGCCAAGATCGTGAAACTGGTTCGTGCCATACGGCAGAAGGGCCCCTCCAAGGCGTCTCCCACCATCCGGGCCTGCATCATCATTGGCAAGGTGGCCAAGCTTCGCAAGGCCAGGATCGATCGCCGGGATGAGCGTTTTAGAGAGATCTGCGGGGACGTTTTGGCCTCAACGAATCACGCAGGGCGGAACGGTTCAGGGCTGAAACAGAAGCTGGGGCAGTCTCGACAGCTCGTTGAACGTCTTCTTCGCCGCCACTGCTAATTCAAGGAGATGATGGATGCCTAAGGAACCTAAGGAGAAGTCGAAGAAACCAGGGGGCGAGGAGCCTGTGGAGTTGGACTTTGGGTTGGGCAAGCTAAGCCTCGGCGGGCTCTTCAAGGGTTTGGGGCAGCTCGTTGACCTTGCCAGCACCCTTCAGGAAAAAGCCGGGGAGATCAAGAAGGAAGGGACTTTCAAGGCAGGCCAAGTCGGCGGAAAGGAGATCAAAGGGATCTACGGCTTCTCCATCCGGACTCTGGCAGGCGGCAAGCCGGTGGTGGAAACCTTTGGGAATGTGGTCAAGAAGACTCCAAAAGGGCCCGTGGTGGAGGAGGTGCGGGAGCCGCTGACAGATCTGTTTGACGAAAAAGACCGGATCAAGATCATCGCGGAGCTTCCGGGGGTAACCGAAGCCGAGGTTAAGACGGAGCTAAAAGGGGACATCCTGACGATTGCCAGCACCGGCGAAAAGAAGTACACCAAGGAGGTTCTTTTGCCGGCTAAGGTCAAGCCGGAGAGCCTTGAGGTCACTTACCGGAACGGTATCTTGGAGATCGAGCTGGAGAAGGCCTAAATGGCGTTAGAAGCCCAAAATTTTTTTACTTGGAAGGTGCGAAAATGCACAGCACAAGCGAGCGACCATGACCGAGCCGCGATCAACAGTTCGTGAACCGCGAACGCTGACCGTCCGAGTGAAGGAGGCCCGGGCTCAAGATGTGGGGCGTGGAATTGCCCGGGTGGATCCGAAGGAGATGGAAAGGCTTGGGTGCGTCGTTGGAGACCTCGTCGAGTTGGAGGGCAAGCGCCATACGGTGGCCAAATTGATGCCGGCGTATCCGGAAGATCGAGGCCAAGGAATCATCCAGATCGACGGGCTTGTCCGAGACAACGCCAAGGTGGGCCTGGACGAGAAGATCAAGATCCAAAGGTGTGAATGGAAGCTGGCTGAAAAGATTGTCCTCGCCCCCCTGACCCTCACGCGCGCTTCATCTGGCGACGAGCGATACCTGGGATCTCTCCTGACTGGCCTGCCGCTTGTGGAAGGGGATCGCGTTCGCGCCACCTTGATCGGCACGCAAACCCGCGAATTCCAGGTCGCGGCGACCTTTCCTAAGGGAGTCGTGGTGATCCAGGCCTCCACGAAGGTTGAGCTGGAGTCCCGGGAGCCCACCGAGGCCGGTGAAGCGGTCAAGATCTCTTATGAGGACATCGGAGGCTTGGGTTCCCAGATCCAAAGGATTCGGGAAATGATCGAGCTTCCCTTGAGATACCCGGAGGTCTTCGAGCGGTTGGGGATCGAGCCGCCCAAAGGGGTGCTCCTTCATGGGCCGCCGGGTACCGGCAAGACCCTCATCGCACGGGCGGTCGCCAATGAAACGGAAGCTTATTTTACCCACATCAGCGGTCCGGAGATCATGGGCAAATTTTACGGGGAGTCTGAAGGGAGACTCCGGGCTGTCTTTGAGGAGGCCCAGGAACACGCCCCAGCCATTTTGTTCATTGACGAGATCGATGCCATCGCCCCCAAGCGGGAGGAGATGGGGGGTGAGCGCCAGGTGGAACGCCGGGTCGTGGCGCAGCTTTTGGCGTTGATGGATGGCTTGGAGTCCCGGGGCAAGCTCATCGTCATCGGGGCCACCAACCTACCCAATCTTCTGGATCCAGCCCTAAGGCGGCCCGGCCGGTTTGATCGGGAGATCGCCATCCCGATCCCGGATAAGAAGGCGCGTCTGGAGGTCCTCCAGATCCACACCCGCGGCATGCCTTTGGCCAAGGACGTGGATCTGGAGAAGCTGTCCGCTATTACCCATGGTTTCGTTGGGGCGGATCTGGCCGCCCTGGCCCGAGAGGCGGCGATGGCCTGTTTAAGAGGACTGTTGCCTTCGATCAACTTCGATTTGTCCGAGATTCCCTATGAAACCCTCATGAAACTGGAGGTCACCCAGGAGCATTTCCTCTCCGCTCTTCGGGAGGTGGAGCCTTCCGCGATCCGGGAGGTGTTCGTGGAAACACCGGATGTCACCTGGGAGGATGTCGGTGGTTTGGAGGAAATGAAGGAGGAGCTCAAGAAGGCGGTGGAGTGGCCCTTGAGACATGAGGCCCTTTTCACGCAGGCGAAGGCCAGGCCCCCCAAGGGAATTTTGTTTCATGGTCCGCCGGGCACCGGGAAAACCCTCCTGGCCAAAGCGCTGGCTCATGAATCCCAAGTGAACTTCATTTCGGTCAAGGGGCCAGAGCTCATCAGCAAATTCGTTGGGGAGTCGGAGCGAGGAGTCCGGGAGGTCTTCAAAAAAGCCAAGCAGGCGGCCCCCACGATCCTGTTTTTCGATGAGATCGACTCCCTGGTTCCCCGGCGAGGGACAGGAGACTCTTCCATGGTCACCGAGCGGGTGATCAGCCAGTTCTTGACCGAGCTGGATGGGTTGGAGGAGCTCAAGGGGGTCCTGGTCTTGGCCGCCACCAATCGGATGGATCTGGTGGATCCAGCCCTTCTGCGTCCCGGGCGGTTCGATCTCATCTTGGAGATGCCGTTGCCGGATCTCAAGGCCAGGCAGGCGATCTTAAAGGTACACCTGAAGGCCAAGCCCTTAGGCAACGATGTGGACATCGGCTTGCTGGCCAAGCAGACCGAGGGAGCCAGCGGCGCCGAGATCGAAAACCTTTGCCGCCGAGCCGCCATGGAAGCGATTCGGGAATGCGTCGAATCGCAAAAGGGAGAGCCAAAGAGGTTGAAGATCGAGAGGAAGCACTTTGAAAATTCTCCTCATTGAGGCAGACCCCCTCTTGAGGGGTTTCTGGACGGAGGTTTTCAAGAAGGAGGGATTTCAAATTTCCTTAGCCGAGGATGAAACGCAGGCCCGTGAGCAGATAGACTTAAACGGCCCGGATCTTGTCTTTCTGGGCAGCAACATGGAAGGAGCTCATGGGGTCCACCTCATGACAGAGCTTAAGTCAGAACCCTTCGCCTTGGCCCAAGGTAAACTCCGCGACCTGATCGTTGTGGCTCCGCTGAATACCTCCAGCCTCCGCCAGAAGCTTCAGGCAGCCAGAGAGCAGGGGGCCGCGTTCCCTCGGATTGATGTGGAACGGATGACCTACGCCGTCAAGGAGGCGTTGGGTCTTCGAGAGGCCTCCCTCTTTGGCGATCTGTCCATCCATGAGATGGAACGCCAGATGATCGGGGAGGCATTAAAGCGTTCGAGAGGAAATCAGACACGGGCAGCCCGCCTTCTGGGGATTAGCCGATTTGCCCTTCGGAATCGACTGAAGAAATATCAGTTGGAGGAAGCACCACGATGAGCGGTCTCTACATTTACGGAATCATGCGGGAAGAGGACCTGGCAAGGGTTGATCCAGCGGCCCTTTTCCCTGAAAAGAAGATATTGACGGTGGTCAAGGACAACTTTGGCGCTGTGGCCGTGTCGACCCAGGAGGAGATTTTTAGGGCGACTCAAGAAGGGCTTCTTGGCCACTTCGAGGTTCTCTCAAAGCTGATGAACGTGGGGCCGGTTTTTCCGATCCGGTTCGGAACGGTAGCCAAAACGGAAGAAGATGCGCGCCATCTCCTTGGCTCCCTCTTAAATCTCATTGATCCAGTTCTCGATCACCTGAATGGGAAAGTGGAGTTCGACGTGGAGGCCCGCTGGAACCCCCAGGTGGCTTATTCCAAGATTGCCTTGGCCGATCCAAAGATCAAGGCGTTTAAGGAGCGCGTCGCCAACCAGGGCACTCCGCCTTCGATGGGGGACCGTTTGGCCGTTGGGAAATTGGTGGCCGAGGCGGTCACAAACCAAGCGGAATTGTACCGCCAACAGATCAAGGAGGCACTTCGCGAGGTAGCCTTAGAGTCCGCACCGCTTCCGGTGGGGAGGGACAAGGATCTCTTTATGAACATGGCTTTTTTCGTTGGAGAGACGCAAACAGAAGCCTTCGAGAAGAAACTCTATTTCCTTGGGGAATCTTTCCAGGATGCCGTCCATTTCAAGTATGCAGGGCCCTTGCCCCCCTACAGCTTCACCGGCTGCGAAATTGCCGCGGTCACGCCGGCGATGCTGGAAGAAGTCAGGCAAACCCTGGGGTTGGGGGAAAGGTTTACCCGGGAGGAGTTTACCAACCAGTACCGGAGATTATCACTGGCTTGGCATCCCGACCGAAACGCGGGAGATCCCTCGGCTACCGAACGCTTCAAGCGGCTGTTGACAGCCGGAGCGCTTCTGGAGCGTTTCTTCGCGCAGTGCAAAGGGGAGTTTGTGAAGAGCGCCCTGCCGGACACGATCTTTCTTGTGGCAAAAGAGTTCGGCCGCAAGGAACATCTGGAATGGGCGTAACCATGAATGGAGAAGGGCGCTATCTCTATGGAATCATCGAGTCGGCCAAGCGGATCGAATTTGGGCCGGTGGGATTGCCGGGAGGCGATCCCATGGTCTACACGATACACCATCGGGACCTGGGCGCCTGCGTCAGCGGCTACCCTCCGCAAAGGGAGATCAGGGCGGATGCCGAGCACTGTCTGGCCCATGAGCGGGTTCTGGAGGCGATCATGCAGCGCTTCACCATCCTTCCCTTTGAGTTTGGGACCGTGGCGCCTACGGAGGCCGAGGTGGTGAAGCTTCTGTCTCGCCATCGAAACGGTATCAAGCTGGCTTTAAGGCGCCTCCATGGACGGGTGGAGGTGGGGGTGAAGGCCTTCTGGAAAAGTCTGCAAGCCGCCGCTTTAGAAGTGGCAAAGGAGCATACGGCGATTGCCCGCTATCGCCGGGAGATTGCCTCCAAGCCCCCGGAGGAGACCTACCAGGACCGGATTCAGCTCGGCGAGATGGTGGCCGTTGCGTTAGGCGAGAAGCGCAAGCGGGAAGCCAACAGTCTCGCGGGGACCCTGAAGCGAGTTGCAGCCGATGTAAGCCAGGGCGCCACTGTCGGAGACACGATGGTTTTAAATGCAGCCTTCTTAATTCGAAAGGCCGACTTCCCCAGATTTGAACAGACCCTAAAGGCTTTGGGGAAACGCCTGGATGGACGGCTGGACTTCAAGTACAGCGGTCCGTTGCCCCCCTACAGTTTTACCGGGTTGAGTCTACGGGTGTGAGATGAGAGCCAGCGGTAAGTACCTCTACTGTGTGATCCAAGCGGAGAAACCTCAAGAATTTGGGCCGCTGGGGATCGGGGGAAGGGAAGACCCCCTGACCACGGTGCATTGGCAGAACTTGGCCTGTGTGGTGAGCGCCTCTGTTTTGGATGACTACCCGGTCAGCCGAGAATACACCATGGCGCATCATCGGGCCATTGAAGCGGTACGCAAGCATTTCCCGGCCCTGCTGCCGGTTTGCTTTAACACCATTGCCAAGACAGAGCAATCCATCATTGAAAAGGTCCTTCGGCCAAGATATCAGGAATTCCTGGACCTCCTCGATTGGGTCAAGGATAAGGATGAGATCGGCGTCAAAACCTACTGGCGGGCCCAGGAACCGGTTTTTAAGAAGATCCTGGAAGAGCAACCGGGGATTCGGGCTTTGAGGGATGAACTGGCGAAGCGTCCTCCGGCGGCCCGATATTACGAGCAGATCGATCTGGGCAAACAGATCGAGGCGGCCCTGAAGAGTTACCGGGAGCGGGAGGGAAGACGGGTCGTGGAGTTCCTTAAGATCCATGCGGCGGAGGCGCGGCAGGATCCGGTTTACGGTGACAAATGGATCCTGAACGCATCCTTCCTTGTAAACAAGTCGAAGGTCGCGGAGTTCGTTCAGGCGCTCGAGACATTGGGCGCTCAATCGGACGGCAATCTGGTCTTCAAATACACCCCCGATGGTGCCCCGTTCCATTTTGTGGAGGTACGTATCACCTGGGGAGAGGAAGCCCATGTTCCTCATCGATGACATCCTGATGTCTCCGGTGAACTTCACCGTCTGGCTTGCGGAGAGGGTCAAGGAGCAAGCCGAGAAGCAACTTTACGATGTGGAGGCCCTAAAGGCAGCCCTGGAGGAACTCCGGGAGCAGCACGATTCGGGTGAGTTGAGCAACCAGGAATTCGAACGAAGGGAAGACCGGCTCTTGAAAACCCTGCAGGAAGCCAGGGAGCGTCAAAAAGCCAAGACGGAAGGGGAGGTTTAGGGCCGATGGGAGAGCTTGTGCAGTTGTATGGGTTTGTGGAGTACGGGGGAGGGGATTTTCGATTCCCAGCCAGCCATCTCTTTCTCATTCCATACCTGGACATTGCCTGCTTGGCCCGCCGCGTCTCCGAGGAAGAGTTTGCCCAAGGGGCGCTTCAAGAGCGTCTGAAAGATACGAAGTGGCTTAAGGTGCAGTTGATGGAGCAAGAAGAGGCCTTAGAACGGATCATGAAGGCCTGTACCGTTGTTCCGCTCAAATGGGGGGCTCTTTTTCGTACGGTGGAGGCTGCCCAGGGGATGCTCAAGGAGCGCTACGAGACGGTTCGGGAATTGCTGAAGAAGCTTAAGGGTCGTGAGGAGTGGACGGTCCGGGCCTCCGTGGATCGAGGACGGTTGCAAGAGGCGGCTGCGCTTGAAGACCCTGAAATTCAGCGGCTTAGGGCGACCATCGAGAAGATGCCGCCGGGTACCGCGTACCTGCTTACCGAGCGGCTGAAGCTCCTGACGGAAGAAGTTGGCCAGCGAACGATTGATGCGATGCTCCAAGAGTTCTTTGCTCATATGATGAGATACGCTGAAGCTTCGACAACTGCCGAGCCGGTCCGTGGCGCCGACGATCCGGAAGACAAGGAGCTGATCTTCCAGATGGCCTTCCTGGTGCCCCAGGAGAGGGTGCCTGGATTTACCCAAGCGGTCCTCCAGGAAGCGCGCCAGCGGCACGCCCAGGGCTTTGAGATTCAGCAGGTGGGCCCATTTCCGCCATACTACTTCTGCAATTTGGAGCTTAAGGGAGCGCAAGCGCATGACTGAAATTGCGGTCCAGATTCCGCAGGGAGTCCAGAGAAGGGCCACGTTGCTTGACCTGTTGGATCGGGTTTTGGGCAAGGGGGTGGTGGCCTACGGGGACATCGTGTTGTCCATTGCCGATCTGGATCTGGTGTATCTCAACCTGCGGGCGGTCCTTTCCTCCATCGGCGCGCTGGAGAGTAAAAACGGCGGATCGCGGTTCGTGGATGGCGGATCGAAGATTCCGGTTGTTTCCGATGGGGTCCCTGAACTTGCGGTGGAAGGCGAACGGAGGCAGACCCGTAGGTTTTTGGAGGAAGTCGAAACTCTAAGGGAGGCAGCCTCTCAACTCTTGCCGGCCGACGACACCCTTACAGACAGGCCTCTTTTGGGTGGAACATCTGCCCTCCCTGAAAGCCGCAAGGCAGGTAAGCTGGAGCTGAATCCGCAGAAAACGGCGCAGGGACTGGCGAAGCTGGCCATGACACTCATCCATCTTCTGCGAAAGCTGATGGAACGGCAGGCCATTCGGCGAATGGAGGCGGGGACCCTTAACCCAGAGCAGTTGGAGCGGGCCGGTCAGGCCTTCCAGCAGTTGGACGATCAAATCAAAGAGCTTTGTAAGCAATTCGACCTCAAGGAGGAAGACCTGAATCTCGACCTTGGACCCTTGGGGAAGGTCGTTTAGGGAGGCACCTATGGCAGAGCAAGAAGTGATCCATGCGTTGCAGCCGGCCGGCTTGGCCGACATCTTGGAGAGGGTCCTGGATAAAGGGGTCGTCATTGTCGGAGACATCAAGGTCAAGCTCGTTGATGTGGAGCTTCTGACCATCAAGATCCGGTTGCTCATCTCTTCGGTGGAACGGGCCAAAGAGATCGGGATCGACTGGTGGACATCCGATTTTGAGCTTTCCTCCAAGGCGAAACAACTCCATGAGGAGAACCGGCTGTTGCGGGATCGACTGGACCGGATTGAAGCAGCGCTTAAATCAACGGAAAGAAGGAAGGGCGGTTGATCAAAAGTGAATGAGAGGAGGAAAAAACCATGGCGGACATGATTGTGCTGGCGGAAAAAGCCAAGACAAAACTGGAGCGGGTGACAGGTCTGAAGGCCTCCAGTGTCATTGGGGTGGCCCAGGAGGAGGGGGGGCAATGGATGGTGACCCTGGAGTTGATCGAGAAAAAATCCATTCCCGACTCCATGGACATCTTGGGTACGTATGAGGTCAAGATGGATGAAGCTGGCGACGTCCTCGACTTTGCGCGAACCAGGCTTCGCAAGCGGGGCGATACCATTGAGGCGTGACGATGACCCAGACCAGTAACACAGAGTCCCAGAGCGTTCTCGAACCGATCGCTGATCCAGGTTTTGTTCTCACTCCCTATGTGAAACAGTTGGCCGACTTTGCGTTGACGTATCTGAAGGCGGATCTACCGGTTCATTTCTCCGGTCCGGCCGGAACCGGCAAGACAGCGCTGGCCCTGTATGTGGCGGCTCAACGAAAGCGCCCCATTGTCCTGATGCACGGGGATGAGGAGTTCAAGACGGCTGACCTCGTGGGTGCCGAGTACGGCTTTCGGTTAAAAAGAACACGAGATCAGTACATCCACTCCGTCACTAAGCTTGAGGAAGATGTGGTCAAGCGCTGGACGGACAATCGCCTGACCGTGGCCTGCAAGTACGGCTTTACCCTCATTTACGATGAGTTTACCCGCTCTCGTCCGGAGGCCAACAATGTCTTGTTGGCCATCCTGGAGGAAAAGATGCTGGATTTGCCCCCGGCGGGCGGCGATGAGAATTACCTCCAGGTGCACCCGGAGTTCCGCGCGATCTTTGCCTCCAACCCCGCCGAGTATGCCGGTGTCTACACCGCTCAAGATGCCCTCCGGAATCGCTTGGTGACCATTGATATGGGGTACTTCGATGAAGAAACCGAGGCGGCTATTGTCAAAAGCCGCGCGGGGATAACGGAGGCGGATGCGAAGAAAGTCGTGAAGCTCGTGCGGGCCTTCCGGAAGGAAGGGGAAGGAATCTACAAATATGCCCCAACGGTCCGAGAGGCAGTCAAGATTGCCCGGGCCCTGAAGGTGAGGAAGCTCAAGCCTTCCAAGAGGGATCCTTTTTTCCGCGTTGTTTGCCTCCATGTCTTGACGAACGAGGTGCATCCCGTGGATCTCAAGCAGACCAAGTCTACGAAGTGCGGGCAGCTTCTGTTCAAACTCATCAACCGATACGGGTAAGGGGAATCGATGCGTTGGCGATCGGCGCGTTTAAGCCAGTACCTAAGCGATGGGATTTTCTATAGGGAAGGGGTCGCCGTCCTCAAACGGGAAGAAGGACAAGCGACCATCCGTTGCGGCTTCTGCCAGGGAAACGGCCACTACTCCCGTGGGGCAACTTGTCCAAGCTGCAGCGGCCGAGGCACGCATGTGATGGTGGAACCTATTGTGCGCTGCGGTTACTGCCAAGGGGCAGGGAAGGCGGAGCTTCGCACCGGTACCACCTGTCCTTCTTGCCGCGGCCGAGGGGCCCACGCGGTGGTTGAGCCATTCGTCACTTGCTCAACTTGCCATGGGAATGGCCGCAAAGACAGGAGCCGGCTTTCTTGCCATAGCTGTTCCGGCAAGGGGGTTGTCGCTGGTGTCGATGGCGAGAAAATAGGAGGCTGAAGAAGGAGGGTATTGATGGAAAGCCAAGATCGAACGATTCCTTGCCCCATCTGTCAGAGGGCGAATCCTTTCTTTGACTCGCTGAATAGGCAAATCAATCAGACCAGGGCTGTCACGGATAAGGTTTACTTTGCCAGAAAACTCCTGGCGAAGGCGGAGGATGTTTTGGAGGAGCATGGCCAGGCGGGCGATCCCGCTGGAAAAGCTTGCCGAGCCGTTTTGAATCTTCGGAAACAGGCCGCCGAACTGATCCTAAAAGCCCAGAAGCTGGCCGATTAGGTGACCCCACCACCTCATTCAATGAAACTCCGTTTCATGTTTCCTTCGGAAACATTTCGCTGCCGAAGGCAGCGAAAGAAGGAGGTGGTGGGGTGAGAGGCCTCCTCGTTCGGTGGGGAGTTAATTCCTTGGCCCTTCTTATTGTCGTCCACACGGTCCGGGGAATCGAAGTCGCAAATCCCGTTGCGGTTGTCGTGGCGGCGCTTTTTCTGGGCATCCTCAACGCCTTCCTTCGGCCCGCCTTGATCCTGGTGACACTGCCGCTCAACCTCATTACGTTGGGCCTGTTCACCTTCCTCATCAACGGCTTTCTTCTCTGGCTGGTAGGGCAGGTGATCAAGGGCTTCACCGTGACGGGGTTCTGGCCGGCCGTGGCGGGATCGTTCCTCTTCAGCCTCATGAGCTTTCTGATCAGCATCCTGATCGACAAGAAGGGACGCCTTCAGGTCACCATCACGGAGCGGCAAGCCCCAGATTGAGGATTGATTTCAGAAGCGCGAGTTCAAACCTTCCCCACCTACCTCCTCAAGTGAGCCGGCAGGGTCTTAAGTTCCTCCCTGTATTTTGACACGGTCCGCCGGGCCACGGCGATCCCTTCCGCCTTCAGTTTCTCCGAGATCCCTTGATCTGTAAGCGGTTTCAAAGGATTCTCCTGCATAAGGACTTGCCGGACCTTCTCTTTGAGCTGGGACCTAAGGAACTCTTCTCCGCTTGCCGTCGAAACCTTCTTCGCGAACAGATCCTTTATGAGATGCAGCCCCCAAGGGGTTGCGATGTACTTTTCCGCGATCGCCCGGCTGACGGTCGATTCGTGGCAGCCCACCTTCCGGGCAAGTTCCTTGGCGGTCAGGGGCTTGAGGTATTCAGGGCCTTTCTCGAAAAACTCGGTCTGCTCCTTGAGGAGCGCTTCCGCGATCTTTTCCATGGTACGCCGTCGATCTTCAAGCGCTTTGACAAGCCCCAGGGCTTCTTGAAGCTTCTCCTTAAGCTTATCTGAAAGGGCGTCTTTTGTCTTTGGGCGCAGCAGCGATCGGTAATCGGTGCGAACCTTCAGCTTCGGCAGATAGCCATTCATGCACTCCACCTCAAATCGGTTGCCCGCCTTCTCCACGGACAGATCTGGCACCATCGGTTGCGCCGAGGTTCCGAACGCGCTTCCCGGCTTGGGGTCAAGCGTGCGGATCTCCTTCACCGCTTTCTGGATCAAATCCGCCGGTGCCTTGAGGCGCTTCGCGATTCGATCAAAGCGATGCCCCGCCAGATCCTCGAAGTGATGGCCCACCAATTTCCAGGGCAGACTCCCTTCGCGCCCTTTTCTCTTCAGTTGGATCATGAGGCATTCCTGTAAATTCCGGGCCCCGACCCCAACCGGTTCGAGGGATTGGATAACCGCGAGCACCCGCGAGGCTTTTTCTTCTTTGATCCCAAGCTCCCGGGCGATTTCCCCGATGGAACTGGTCAGGTATCCATGGGTGTTAAGGTTCCCTATGATGATTTCACCGATTTGGAGTTCTTCAGGCGAGGAAATGCTTAGTTGAAGCTGTCTGGATAGTTCCTCGCGAAGGGAAGCTGGAGGGGCGGCTAAGGTAAGAAGATAATCGCGGCGTTCCTGGAGCGTTTCCGCAGCGGAGGGATCGGTTTCCCCTTGAATCCAGTCGTCCAGGGTGTCACCGAAGGGTTCCGCCATTTGCTCTAAAGAGAGTTCTCGTTCCGGAGACCCTTCGGCCTCCAGGAACGGATTCTCCGTCAAGACTTGGTCGATGAAGCCTTTGAGTTCCAGGATCGGTTTTTGGAGGATGGCGAGGGACAACTTGAGCTGCGGCGTCACCCGCAACTGTACGGAAGGTTTAACTTGAAGTTGGAGCCTTGGCTCCATTACAACCTCCAACGCTCTCCATACCAAAGTATACCACCCCTCACAGGTGAAAGGCACTCTTAAGGCTGCGTGGCAGCCCGCAACAGAAGGGAATTGACCGGCCTGAAAAAAATCGGTATCATCAAACTCATCATGCCGTTTGTGCCGCTTACCCTGCCTGAACTGCCCCGCATGGCCCTGGCGATCCGCAAGGAGGTCATCCGGATGCTGGGCCGTTCCGGTTCCGGCCATCCGGGGGGTTCCCTCTCCGAGGCCGACCTGCTGACGTGCCTTTTCTTCCACCTGATGCGCCACGACCCGGCCAACCCTTCCTGGGAGGAGCGGGACCGCTTTGTCTTGAGCAAGGGCCATGGCTGTCCGGGCGTTTACGCGGCGATGGCCTTGGCCGGCTACTTTCCCAAGGAGGAGCTTCTGACCCTGCGCAGGCTGGGCTCCCGCCTGCAGGGCCACCCGGACACCCGGTTCCTGCCGATGCTGGAGGCCTGCACCGGATCGCTGGGGCAGGGGCTTTCCATCTCCTGCGGGATTGCCCTGGCCGCCAAGATGGACCGGAAGGATCACCGGGTCTACTGCCTGATGAGCGATGGAGAGACCCAGGAGGGACAGACCTGGGAGGCGGCGGCCTTTGCCGGCTTTCATGGCTTGGACCGGCTGATCGCCTTGGTGGACTACAACAAGTTTCAGTTGGACGGCAAGGTGGCCGACATCATGGACCTGGAGCCCCTGGCCAAGAAGTGGGAGTCGTTCCGCTGGCACGCGCAGGAGATTGACGGGCACGACATCCTCAAGATTGTCCAGGCGGTCCGGCAGGCCCAGGCGGCGCCGGGCAAGCCCCATGTGATTTTGGCCCACACGGTGAAGGGCAAGGGGGTTTCCTTCATGGAGCACAACAACTACTTCCACGGCGTCACCCCGACGGCCGAGGAAACCGAGGCCGCCCTGAAGGAGCTGGACGGAGACCCCTCCCTCTCGAAGGCGCTCGTCGCCGCCGGCAAGATCAAAATGGGCGGCAAATGACCCCGAGGCTTGGACTGGCCACCCGGGACGCCTACGGCCAGGCCCTGCTGGAGCTGGGCAGGGAAGACCCCCGCGTGGTGGTGCTGGACGCCGACCTCTCTGTTTCGACCAAGACGAACCTTTTCGCCAAGGAGTTCCCGGACCGCTTCCTGAACGTCGGCATCGCCGAGGCCAACCTGGTGGGCTTGGCCGGCGGCCTGGCCCATTCCGGAAAGATCCCCTTCATCTCCAGCTTTGCCTGCTTCATGATCTGCAAGGGCTACGACCAGCTCCGGATGGCGGTGGCGGTGCCGCGCGCCAACGTGAAGGTGGTGGCTTCCCACGGCGGCATCAGCGTGGGAGAGGACGGCGCCTCCCAGCAGTCGGTGGAGGACATCGCCCTGGCCGCCTCCTTGCCCGGCTTCACGGTGATCGTCCCGGCCGACGAGCATGCCACCCGCGCCCTGGTGAAGGCCGCCGCCCGCATGAATGGGCCGGTTTACCTGCGCACCGGGCGGCCCAAGGCGCCCCTGGTGTATGAGGCGGATTCTTCCTTTGCCATCGGCAAGGGAGTCCTATTAAGGGAAGGCAAGGACGTGACCCTCGCGGCCAACGGGCTGTTGGTGGGCGCGGCGCTGGCCGCGGCCGAAGCCCTGGCGGCCGATGGGATCTCGGCGGCGGTGGTGGATCTGCACACCGTCAAACCCCTGGATGAGGAGCTGATCGAGCGGCAGGCGAAGGCCACCGGCGCCATCGTGACGGCCGAGGAGCATCAGGTCTGGGGAGGCCTGGGCGCGGCGGTTTCGCAGGCCGTGGCGAGGCGCCATCCGGTGCCGATGGAGTTTGTGGCGATCCAGGACACCTATGCCGAGTCGGGCAAGCCGGAGGAGCTGATGGAGAAGTATGGGCTGACCGCCTCCGGCATTGTTCAGGCCGCCCGGCGCGTGCTGAAGAGAAAACGAGATCCCTCGCTTCGCTCGGGATGACGGAAGTTGGCTCGGGATGACGGAGTCATGAGCATCTACCTCCGGCAGATTGAGCTGGGACCCCTGCAAAATTTCGTCTACCTGATTGGCTGTTTGGAAACCCACCAGGCCGCTGTAGTGGATCCGGGCTGGGACGTGCCGAAGATCCTGGAGACGGCCAAGCAGGATGAGATGCGGATCACCCAGATCATCGTGACCCACACCCACTTCGACCACGTGAACGGGGTGGGGGAGCTGGTGGCCGCCACCGATGCCCAGGTGCTGGTCCACAAGAAGGAGACGGGCCAGCTTCCGGTGGAGCCGTCCAACTTGAAAACCGTGGAGGGGGGCAGCGAGATCCAGGTGGGGAAGGTGACCCTCTCGTTTTTGCACACGCCGGGGCACACCCCGGGCTCGCAGTGCATCACCGCGGGCGACTGCCTGGTGAGCGGCGACACCCTTTTCGTGGGCGGCTGCGGCCGCTGTGACCTGCCGGGGGGCGACCCGGAGGAGCTCTTTAAGAGCTTGACCCGGTTGAGCCGCCTGGACGACCGGATGGTGGTCCATCCCGGGCACAACTACGCCGCCAGCGCCACCTCCACCTTGAGCCAGGAAAAAGGATACAACCCTTTTCTGAAGGCTCAAAGCCTGGACGGTTTCTTAAACCTGGTGGGGGCCATCCGGAGGGGATAGGCGGCAGGGTGGACAAGGTCTTGATTGAAGGTCTGCGCTGTTTGGCCCATGTGGGGGTCGGCGAGGCGGAGCGCCGCAAACGGCAGAAGATCCTGGTGGACCTGGAGATGGAGCTTGATTTAAAGCGGGCCGGCCGGTCGGATGAGGTGAAGGCCACGGTGGACTACCTGGCGGCGGCCAACGAAACGCGCGGGATCATCCGGCGGCGCTCCTTCAAGCTGGCGGAGGCTCTGGCCGAGGCGGTGGCCCAGGGGCTCCTGAAGCGTTTTCAGCCGAGGCAGGTTCGGGTGCGGGTGAGAAAATTCTCCGTGCCCGGAGCGGCCAGCGTGGGCGTAGTTATCCACAGGAGGGGTCTGACCCCTCCTGTTGATAAGTCGCGAACGACGTGGGGGTTTCCCAGAGGCGGACCGAGGTGACCGGAAACCCCTGGCTTTTGGCCTGGTCGAAGATCAGCTTGGCGATGGCCTCGGCGGTGGGATTGGTTTTGAGGCGGACGATCGGCTCTTTCGAAGGCTCAAGGAGTTTGGCCGCGGGGTCGGCCTCGTGGAGGATCATCTTGTGATCGAGGGAATCGTCTATCCAGCCCTGAAGGGCCTTCTTGATGTCGTGGAAGTCGGCCACCATCCCCTGGCCGTCCAGGCGCTCGGCGGCCATCTCCACCTCGGCCTTGGCGTTGTGACCGTGGAGAAAGCGGCACTTGCCCTGGTGGTTTAAGAGCCGATGCCCGTAGCAGAATTCGATCTCTTTGGTTACCTTGTACACAACGAGCCTATCATACGATGAGGCGGCGGAAGGATCAAGGCGCGGCGGTGCTGGTGAGCGGGGGCGTGGAGAGCGCCGCTCTTCTGGCCCAGGCGCTGGGGGCTTACGAACGGGTTTACCCCCTCTACGTGAAGAAAGGCTTGAGATGGGAAAGGGAGGAGTTGGCGGTCTTGAAGCGTTTGCTGGCCCAGGTTAAAGAGGACGGTTTGGCCGATTTGACCATCCTGCCGGTCCCTGTCGCCGCCGTCTACGGCGCCCATTGGTCTGTGGGCTCTTCCGCGGCGCCAGGTTTTCGGGCGCCCGATTCGGCCGTCTACCTGCCGGGAAGGAATCTCCTGCTCTTGTCGCTGGGAGGGCTCTTCTGCTCTTCGCGGAGGATCCCGAACCTTTGGATCGGCACCCTGAAGGGGAATCCCTTCCGGGACGCCCAAATCGGTTTCCTGCGCCGGATGGAAGGGCTTCTGCGGGACACGCTGGGCTGGCCCATCAGGATCGCGGCGCCGTTTCGGGGGCTGACCAAGGCCCAGGTGATCGGCCGTTGGCCGGGGCTTCCCTGGGGGAGCACCCTTTCTTGCCTGCGCCCGGCGGGGGCGGCCCACTGCGGCCGCTGTCAAAAATGCGCGGAGCGAAAGAAGGGATTTAAGGAGGCTGGCATGGCCGACCCGGCGAGATTCGCGTGAGGTCCTTCTATCGGGGCGGCATCGGCCAGTGGGCCTGGATCCTGCACCGGGTGACCGGAGTCGGGGTCCTCCTTTTTCTCCTGACGCACATCCTGGACACCGCGCTCATCCTGCTGGGCCCAGAGTGGTACAACAAGATCATCGCGATTTACCGGCATCCTGTCTTTGGTTTGATGGAGATCGGCCTGTTTGCCGCGGTTTTATACCACGCCTTAAACGGCGTCCGGATCATCCTGGTGGATTTCTGGGTGGAGTCCACCCTCTACCACAAGCAGATGTTCTTCATCGAGATGGCCCTCTTTCTCGCGATCTTCCTGCCGGTGGCCTGGATCATGCTGGGGCACATCCTTCGGGGAGGGGCCTAGGTGAGCGGCAGTTACGGAGGACACGAGCGCCCTGCCGGCGGGGCGGAGCTGTACGCGTGGATTTTCATGCGGTTTTCCGGGGTGCTCCTTTTGGTTTTGGCCCTGGGGCACTTCTTCATCATGCATGTGGTGAACTCGATCCACCAGATTGATTACGACTTTGTGGCCCAGCGTTATTTCCAATGGTTCTGGCGGGCCTACGACCTGGCGATGCTGTGGCTGGCGATGCTACACGGGGCCAACGGCGCCCGGACCCTGCTGGACGATTACCTGCGGCCGCCCGCGCGGGGATGGGCCGTCAAGGCGCTGTACCTGGGGGGAGCATTGTTCTTGTTTCTTGGCACCTGGGTCATCCTTTTCTTCAAGCCCCTATGACCCACACCTTTGACGCGGTGATCGTGGGCGCCGGCGGCGCCGGGCTCATGGCGGCCCTGCAGGCAACCAGGGGACAGTCCCCTGCGGGGACAGTCCCCAAGGTCGCCGTGCTCTCCAAGCTTTACCCCACCCGCTCCCACACCGGGACGGCCCAGGGCGGGATCGGAGCGGCCCTGGGCAATTCGGAAGAGGACCGCTGGGAGTGGCACATGTTCGACACGGTCAAGGGCGGCGACTATCTGGGCGACCAGGACGCCATTGAGATCATGTGCCGGGAGGCGGTGGACACCGTCTACGAGCTGGAGCACATGGGGCTGCCCTTCTCCCGCACGCCGGATGGGAAGATCGCCCAGCGGCCTTTCGGCGGGCACACCCGGGAATTCGGCAAGGCGGCGGTGCGCCGCGCCTGCTACGCGGCCGACCGGACCGGCCACATGATCCTGCAGACCCTGTACCAGCAGTGCATCAAGCAGGGGGTCACCTTCTTCGACGAGTTTCATGTGGTGGACCTGCTGTTGGACGGCGGGGCCGTCCGCGGGGTGGCGGCGGTGGAGATCGCCACCGGTGATCTCCACACCTTCGCCGCCAAGGCGGTTCTGTTCGCCACCGGCGGCTGCGGCCGGATGTTCAAGATCACCTCCAACGCCTTGACCCTGACCGGCGACGGGATGGGGGTCGTTTACCGGCGGGGGATCCCCCTGCAGGACATGGAGTTCTTCCAGTTTCACCCGACCGGCATCTACAAGATGGGGATCCTGATCACCGAGGGGGCGCGCGGGGAGGGGGGCATTCTGCGGAACAATTCCGGCGAGCGCTTCATGGAGCGCTACGCCCCCAACCTGAAGGATCTGGCCCCCCGGGACATGGTCTCGCGGGCCATGCACACGGAGATCCGGCAGGGCCGGGGAATCGGCGGCAAGGATTACCTTCACCTGGATCTGACCCACCTCGACCCCCAGGTGATCCACGACAAGCTTCCGGACATCACCGATTTTGTCGAGACGTATCTGGGGATCGACCCGGTTAAGGCCCCGATTCCGGTTCAGCCCACCGCCCATTACGCGATGGGGGGCATCCCCACCAACGCCGACGGCGAGGTGGTGATCGACGAGCGCCGGACGCCCCTGCCGGGCCTTTACGCCGCTGGGGAATGCGCCTGCGTCTCGGTGCACGGGGGCAACCGCCTGGGGACCAACTCCCTGGTGGACATCATCGTTTTCGGGCGGCGGAGCGGCAAGGCCCTGGGCGAATATGTGAAGCGCTCGGCGCCGGCGGGGCTGCCGGCAGACCCGGAGGGCCAGACGCGCGAGAGGCTGAAAAGGCTGCGCGAGGGCCGGGGCCCGGAGAGGGTCTCCTCTATCCGGGAAGCGCTTCAGGCCGAGATGACGGACAAGGCCTCGGTCTTCCGGACCGCCGGCGAGCTTCAAAAGATGCTGGAGGTCCTGACCGGGCTTAAGGCGAGGTATGAAAAGGCAGCGCTCCAAGACCGGGGGAGCCGCTTCAACATGGAGCTCCTGGAGGCCTTTGAGCTGGGGTGCCTGCTGGATTTGGCTCAAGTTACCGTGACCTGCGCTTTGAACCGTCAGGAATCGCGCGGGGCCCATTGCCGCGAGGACTTCCCCAAGCGGGACGACGCCAACTGGTTCAAGCACACGCTCGCCTGGAAGCGGGGAGACCGGGTGGAGATCGGGTACAAGCCGGTGGTGGTGACCCGGTTCCAGCCCCAGGAGCGGAAATACTAAGAGCACGTTTCAAAACCGTCATCGCGAGCCCCCGCCCCTGGCGGGGGCGTGGCGATCTCGTCTTAAAAGCGAGATTGCTTCGGCCTAAAGGCCTCGCAATGACGAGTTATCTAAGGAGTCATCCCCGCCCTCGCTTACGCGAGGGTAAACTACAGCGGGGATCCCTGTCATTCCCCCGAAAGGGGGAATCAGATCCTCACTTTCGTGAGGATGACTTAAGGGTGCAATGAACGTCACTTTTAAGCTTCTGCGGTTTGACCCGGAGCGGGACGCCAAGCCCCACTGGGAAAGCTATCAGGTGGAGATGGAGCCGACCGACCGGGTGCTGGACGGCTTGGAGGCGATCAAGGGCCGCCTCGACGGCACGCTGGGTTTCCGGCGCTCCTGCGCCCATGGGATCTGCGGCTCGGACGCCATGCTGATCAACGGGCGAAACCGCTTGGCCTGCAAGGTGCTGGTGAAGAACCTGGAGCAGCCCATCGCCATCGAGCCGATGCGCGGCTTCAAGGTGGTGAAGGATTTCATGGTGGATCTCACGCCCTTCTTCGCCAAGTACCGGTCGGTCAAGCCTTTCCTCATCGAGTCCGGCCCCCCGCCCGAAAAGGAGCGCCTCCAATCCCCGAAGGATCGGGAGCGTTTTGACGACACCACCAAGTGCATCCTCTGCGGGGCCTGCACCACGAGCTGTCCCTCCTTCTGGTCGAACCCGGACTACGCGGGGCCGGCGGCCATTGTTCAGGCCCACCGCTTCCTCTTTGACAGCCGGGACGCCGGCAAGAAAGAGCGGCTGGCCGTCCTGAACACCCAGGACGGCGTCTGGCGCTGCCGCACCGTCTTCAACTGCGTTCAGGCCTGCCCCCGCGGCATCAACGTGACCCGCGCCATCGGCGAGGTCAAGCTCGCCCTCCTTAGAGGAAAAGCCTGAACGGATAGAATGGAGTCGAAGCGCTCGCCGTACCTGAAGCACATTTACGTCTGCGTGAATCGGCGCGACCCCGGAGAAACTTTCTGCGCCGCCGGCGGCAGCGAGGAGATTCTGGAGAAGCTGAAGGCCTACGTGAAGGCCAACGGCTTGAAGGGCAGGGCGCGGGTGAGCAAGTCCGGCTGTATGGATCTGTGCGCCCAGGGGCCCAACGTGATGGTTTACCCGGACCACCAATGGTACCACCACGTGACGCTGGCTGACGCGGACCGGATCATCGCGGAGCACCTTGAGCCATTGGTCCAAAACGAGATTGCTTCCCGCTTCGCTGGCGCTCGCGGTCGCAATGACGAAGGGGTGCCCTCCTCTCGCGACGGGATAGGGGCCTTCCTGTTTGATCTGGGCAACGTCCTGGTCCGGTTTGACCATCTGAATGCCGCCCGGCAAATCGCCCAGCGCACCCGGGTGGACCCGGAGGAACTTTTCCGCCTCTTCTTCGATTCTCCCCTGGTGATCGATCACGACACCGGAAAGATCTCCACCCGGGCCTTCTACGAAGAGCTAAGGAAGAAGTGGAACATCGGGGCCACCTTTGAAGAGTTCCTGTTGGCGTGGAACGGGATCTTCACCGAGGACAAAGGGTCCACGGCCCTGGTGAGGAAGCTGATGAAGCGCTACCCCTGCTACCTGATCTCCAACACCAACCCGCCTCACTTTGAGCATTGCCGAGAGAGTTACCCCGTGCTGAAAGAGTTCTCCGGCTGGATCCTCTCCTACGAGGTCGGCGTCTTGAAGCCGCATCCGGCGATCTATCAGAAGGCGCTGGAGATGATCGGCCTGCCGCCGGAGCGGATCTTCTACGTGGATGACCGGGCCGACCTGATCGAGGCGGCCGAGACCATGGGCTTCATGACCCACCGCTTCACCGACGCCAAGACCCTCCGCGAAGAGTTATCCACAAAAGGGGTCTGACCCCCCTTGTTGAAAACTAAACCTTTACCGGCCTTTCCGGGATGGTGGGCGGCGCTGGGGCCGGGGGTGGTGTGGCTGGCCCTGGCGCAGGGGAGCGGGGAGCTCATCTGGTGGCCGTACCTCATCGCCAAGTACGGCCTGGCCTTTTTGTTTCTTCTGGTGCCGGCCTGCCTCCTGCAGCTTCCGCTTAACTATCACATTGGCCACTACACCCTGGCCACCGGCGAGTCCATCTTTCAGGGCTTCATCCGGCTGAACCGCTGGTTCGCCGGCCTCCTATGGCTCTTGATGGCGGTCGCCTTTTTCTGGTTCGGCGCCTTCGCCTCGGCCGGCGGCACGGCCCTGGCGGCCTTGACCCATTTTCCGGCCGGGTGGAGCGTGAGGGGGCAGACCCTTTTCTGGGCCTATCTTTCCATGGGTTTTTTCCTGGGGTCCCTTTTGATCGGGAAGGTCGCTTACCGGGTGGTGGAGCGCTTCATGTGGGTGGTGGCGCTGGTCACCTTTGGGGGCCTCCTTCTTTCCTGCGCCCATCCTGCCGTGGTCAAGGCGGTCCCCGGTTTTTTGAAAGGGCTGGTCCATCCTGCCTGGCCCCCGCCGCGCCCCTGGGAGGCGGCCGACGCCACAAAGCTTTTGACCGCGGTGACCTTCGCGGGCCTCGGAGGTTTCTGGACCCTCTTTTATTCCTACTGGCTTCGGGAGAAGGGATCGGGGATGGCGGCCCACGCCGGGCACATCACCTCCCCCTTGACCGGACGGTTGGAGCAGATCCCTTTAAGCGGCTTCGCGCCGCCGGATGGGCCGGAGCTTTCCAAGGGCTGGAGCCGCTGGAGGAGATTCCTGCTGGCCGACAGCGCCGTCGGGATCGGCGGGAACATCCTCACGACCCTGATGACCTGCCTGTTGAGCTTTGCCTTGCTTTTCCCGGAGGGGATCCTTCCCCAGCATTACGAGTTGGCGGCGGTGCAGAGCCGGTTCTTCGAGGTTCAATGGGGGCTGATCGGGCGGGCCCTGTTCCTGGTGGTGGCGGCGGCTTTCCTGGCCGACACGTGGCTGGCCACGGCCGACGCGGTCAGCCGCATCCACACCGACTGCGTCTTGAGCTTCTTCCCGAAGGCCCGGCGATTCACGGCGAGGGCCTGGTATTTCGGGTGGCTCGCCTTTTTGAGCGTCGTGACCGCCGTCACCGTGCTGTTGGATGAACCAGGGAAGCTCATCCTTCTTTCGGCGGTGCTCGGTTTTGCGGGGACGGTCCTCTTCACCGGGGCGCTGTTCGGGGTGAGCTACCGGGTGCTCCCCAAGCTGGTGCCGCGGCCTTTGAGGCCGGGAAGGTTCGCCCTCGCGGGCCTGGCCGTTTCCTACGCGGCCTACCTGGTCTTGGCTGGCGCCTACCTCTGGGTGATTCTCCGGTAATCCCGCCGTTCAAATCGTTAGTAATAATATAAAGTTATATGTTTATTTTATCCACGCTTATTTTTGAAGGTATAATTACCTTGTTATGAAAAGTCTCCTTTGGGGTCTAACCCTCATGGCCTTCTCAAGCTCTTCCGTGAGTTCTGGAACTTCCGAATTCTTAAGCAGCGTTCTTCGGCCCATGGTGGAGAAGAAGATCGAGACTGGTCTCGAAGAGGCCTTGGGCGGCGAGCCAGACAACCCCTCCTCCGAATGGAGGGGAACGCGGCGCCGATTTCTTAACGAGGCAGCCCGACGCTTTGCAGGCGTCACAGCGGCGGGCTTAATGACTCTGAAAGGAGGGGTCCAGGCCGAATCGGTTCCCCTCCCCTCTGCGCCACCGCCCTCTCCCAAACCGGCCCCGCCGGCCGAAGCCAGCGCCGCCGAGTGGCAAGAGCGGTACGCCGGGCTTTTCGACGTCTGGGGCGACCTGTACGACGCGGCCGACCAGTTCCTGGACGCCGTCCAGTTGAGGCGCTACGGCCTTGTCCTCTTGGACAAGACCAAGGACCTGGAGGATTGGGAGGCCCTCCTGGCCGGCGCGGTCGCCAGCTACAAGGAAAAGATCCGGTGGACCGTCTTGGCCAGGCCAGCGTTTTCGCCGGAGTTTCGAGCCCGCTTCGTCCGGCTGATCCGACGGCTTGAAGAGGAGGCGCGCCCGCAGGTGGTGGATGAGCGGTTTTTGCCTGGCAAGATGCGGGAGATCCTCCGGTCGGAAAAGATGCGGCAGTGGGCCTGGTCCCAGGGGCAGGCGGCCGGGAAGCCGTGGGATGCCTATTGGGCGAGCGAGCCCGGCTTTTGCGCCCTCTTCCTGGGTTCGAGCGGCGAGGTCCTGGAAACCAAAGAGGATCTGCTGGCTTTCCTGGACGACGTCTTAAAGGAAAACGACAAGGCCATTCTTTCCGCCGCTCTTTCAGACTGGGAGATCCACTTCAGGGCGGTTCAGATGAGGTCGGAGAAGGAGGGGCGGCCCACCCCTGGCTATGTCAGGGCTCTTCTGGAGGATGAGCCGAGGCGCCGGCGGTTTGTCCTTGCCCTCTTCGAGATCTTTTACGACCTGGGTCATAACTCAAGCGAGGTCTTCCAGCTCAATACCCTGCGGACGGCCCGACACCTTCGGACGCGGCTGGCAAGCCCCAGCTATCTTCCCGCTGAAGAAAAGATTACCCTCTTTACGACCCCGCCGGAGGCCCTGCAGGTTGTTTTGGGAAGACTGCCCGTTCTCTGCGAGATGGTGAGCAGGGGGATCGTCTCAGGCCAGGAGGCCTCCAGGCGGCTTGGGCCCCTCTTGCGGCATCCCGTGGCGGCGGCCCAGGAGCTGGAGGAGCCCCTTTCAGCTCTTTTGGATTGGGCCGCGAGCCGAAGAGAGGCAACGGCCGATGTCAGGAAGGCCCTGGAGACGCTTGCCGCGCGCCTGAAACCGAGGGGCTTCCATGTGGAGCCCCTTTTCGTCACCGATCCCGGCTTCCTCTACCCCAGGGTCCCCAGCGCGGTCTGGTCGGGGCTGATCACCAGGATCGTTTATGAGGGGATGCTGGACAATCGGAAAATCCTGGTGGTGCACAACCTCTATGGCTATAACCCTTATGTCCTGGTGGGAGGTTATTCCTTCTCCGCCCGGAGGCAAGCGGTGATTTTTCTCCATCGCTACATTACCGTCAACCGCGCCTTTCAAGAAGGACTGGGGGGTGAGCGGATCCCTTACCGGATCTCGACGCGCGTGGGGGACGCCTCCACCACAAGAAGGTTTCGCGATTGGGAGACGAGCATCCTGCGGCAGGCGGTGGGAGAAAACCCGGAGCTTCTGGATGAGAAGAAACGCCTTTGGGCCGTCGCGCTGGATGCCCTTCTTCACGAATGGGTTCATGCCTGGGGAGCAGGCGGCGGCGAATACCTTCCCTACGCGGTCGTGATGGGTTTTGGGCGGGCGCCTCTTTTGTATCTGGCCGAGATCGCGCCAGGGCATCTGCTGCCGGACAGGGGAGAGCGAGAAAGAAGCGCCAAGGAAGGTGCCGGCGGAATCTGGAAGGCTCTGGGAGCCGATCCTGCCCAGCCGCCCCTGGAGCAGATCCTGGCCACCCGCCCCACAGAGGCCCAGCTCCGAAGGCGTTTTTCGGAGCAGCTTGGCATTGATGATCCGGTTCTCATGCAGCGCCTGGTTGCACTGCGGGAAGAGTGGGAGGCCCTTTATCGCGCGCTGCTGAAGCAGGAGTTTAAGGTGCCCCCTCCGGAGGCAGCCGCGCCCTCGTCGGAGACAGTCCCGGCTGCCCAGGGCGGGCTGGAGGAGGCCTCCGAAAAGGGGTTGGAAGAAAGGATCCGAAGGGCGCCCGAGCTGGAACAAGGGGTTTGACTTCGAGGAGGGGCGGGGTTGACTTGGCCGCCGGGCTTCGATAATCTATCCCTTCACGCATGTCCCCATCCCACTCCGATCTTAGAGCTCTCATTGACCTGCTGGCCGACGACCACGCCGAGATCGTGGAGGTGGCGCGGCTGAAGCTGGTGGAGCAGGCCGCCGAGGCCTTGCCCCTCTTAAAGGAGGCCGTCCGGTCCCATGCCGACCCCAAGGTGCGGGTGGAGGCCCAGGGGGTTTTGGAGCGGATCCGGCTGGCCGACGTCGGTTCGCAGTGGAAGCAGACGGCCCATCGGCCGGATGAGAAGCTGGACTTGGAGGAGAGCATCTTTCTGCTGGCCAAGGTTTCTTATCCGGAGGTGGACGCCCCCGCGTACCAGAAACGGCTGGATGATCTGGCCCAGCGCGTCTTGCCCCTCTTGAAGGACGACCAGAGCCTGAAGCAAAAGCTCGCCTCCATCAACCGGGTTCTGTTCAGGGACGAGAAGTTCCGCGGCAACGAGGAGGATTACTTCGACCCGCAGAACAGCTACTTAAACCGGGTGCTGGACCGAAAGCTCGGGATACCCATATCGCTTTCCATCCTGTACCTCTTGGTGGCCAAGCGGCTGAAGCTGCCGGTGCAGGGGGTGGGTCTTCCGGGCCACTTCATGGTGAAGCTCAAGGACGCGCGCGGCGAGGTTTACGTGGACCCCTTTCAGGCCGGCTGCTTCCTGACCCGGCCCGAGTGCGTGCTGTCTCTCGTGGAGGCCGGCTACCCCTACCAGCCGGAATTCCTGGATGGGGTGGGGCCCAGGGAGATTCTGGCCAGGATGCTGCGCAACCTCATCCTGATCTACGTGGACCGGCACGAGCAGACCCTGGAGCGCACCCTCACCCGCTTCCTGGACGAGCTGTACCCTTCCTCTTAAGATGCTCCTTCGCATCGGCCACAGCCCGGACCCGGACGACGCCTTCCTCTTTTACGCCATGACCCAGGGGAAGATCCCCCTGGACGGGATCCGGGTGACGCACGTGATGGAGGGCATTGAGGCGCTGAACCAGCGGGCCTTTTCCGGGGAGCTGGAGATGACCGCCATATCGCTGGCGGCTTACCCTTACTGCGCCGATCGCTACCTTCTGCTGACCGGAGGGGCCAGCATCGGCGAGGGGTACGGCCCGGTGGTGGTTGCCAGGCAGCCGATGACGCGCCAGCAGATCGCGAATGTCCGGGTGGCGATCCCGGGGCAGTTCACCACGGCGAACTTGCTGCTTCGGATGGCCTTTGGGTCCTTGGAGACGGAGATTCTTCCGTTCGATCGGATTCTCCCTGCCGTGGCGGAGGGGCGCTCGGAGGCCGGCGTGCTGATCCACGAGGGACAGCTCACCTACGAGGCCTCCGGCCTGAAGAAGATCCTGGACCTAGGCGAGTGGTGGCGGGATCAAACCGGCCTGCCGGTTCCCCTGGGGGTCAACGTGATCCGCAGGGATTTGGGCCCGGGAAATCTCCGGCGGGCGGCGGGGCTTTTCAAGGAAAGCCTGGATTATGCCATGGCCCACCGCCCGGAGGCCTTGGCTTACGCGCAGGCCTTCGCGCGGGGCCTCGCGCCTTCCTTGACCGACCGGTTCGTCGGGATGTACGTCAACCACTTGAGCTTGGACTGCAGGCCCCGGGGGGAGCAGGCGATGCAGCTTATGCTGGACCGGGCGGCCGATGCCGGCTTGACCCCGCGGCGGGTGCCGGTGCAATTCGTGGAGAGCTAGATGGAACTTGAAGGCAAAGTTGCCCTGGTGACCGGCGGGGCCAAAAGGGTCGGCCGGGAGATCGCCCTGGGGCTGGCCGGCGCCGGAGCCCAGGTCGCGATCACCTACCGGACCTCTGTTTCCGACGCGAGGGAGACCCTCCGGAAGATTCGCGGCCTCGGCGTAAAGGGTTTGGCCCTTCGGGTGGATCAGAGGAGTGGGCGCGAGGTCCGGCAGGCGGTCCGAAGGGTCGAAAAGGATTTCGGCCGGCTGGACATTCTGGTCAACAGCGCTTCCTCCTTTTATCCGACTCCGCTCTCCAGGGTTTCGGAGGCGCAGTGGGAGGAGATGATCGGAGCCAACCTCACCGGGCCCTGGCGCTTTGCCCAGGCGGCGGCGGCCGGAATGCTGCGGCGGCGCTTGGGCAGGATCATCAACATCGCGGATGTCTCTTACGAGTCTCCGTGGAGCGACTACCTTCCTTACTGCGCGGCCAAGGGAGGGCTGGTCACCTTGACCCTGGGGCTGGCCAAGGCGCTGGCGCCTCACGTTCAAGCGAACGTGATCGCTCCCGGGCCCATCCTTTTTCCGCCTGGCCTGGCCCCGAGGGAGCGCCGGCGGGCCCTGGATCGGACCTTGCTCAAGCGCCCGGGCGGCCCCCGGGAGATTGCCGAAGCGGTTCTGTACCTGGCCAAATCCGATTTTGTGACCGGCGTGGTTTTGCCGGTGGACGGAGGGCGGCGCCTTGCCTAACGACACACCGCTGGATGTGGCGGTGGCGGTGATCGAGCGAGACGGGCAGTATCTCATCAGCCAGCGTCTGGCGAACGATTCCTTCGGCGGTCACTGGGAATTCCCCGGGGGCAAGCTCCTGCCGGGGGAGCAGGTCGAGGCGTGCCTGGTTCGGGAGATCCAGGAAGAGCTGGGGCTGGCGATCACGGTCAGGCACAAGCTCATGGTGATTGACCACCGCTATCCCCAGCGGGCCCTGCGGCTGCATTGTTTCTTGTGCGGGGTGGTGGGCGGCGAGCCGCAAACGATCGAGTGCGCGGCTTGGCGCTGGGTGGCCCCCAGCGAGCTGGGCCGCTACCGGTTCCCGCCGGCCAGCGGGCCGATCATTCAGAGATTGCTCGATGAGGATACCCGGAATGCGCGAGTCTGATTCCTCCGCCTGCCTGGCGGCGGCGGTTGAGGCGGCCCAGGCCGGCGGCAAGATCCTGCTGGCCCGGCTGGGCAAGCTTTCGGCCTCGGAGGTGAATCGCAAGGGGGCGACCGACTGGGTGACGGCGGCGGATCACGCCTCCGAAGCGGTGATCCTGCGGATTTTGAAGAAGGCCTTTCCGGATCACTCCGTCAAGGCCGAGGAGTCCTCGCCGGGGGAATCGGCTGCCGCCTTCCAGTGGCTGGTGGACCCGCTGGATGGAACCTCCAACTACATCCACAGCTTCCCGGCCTTCTGCGTGTCGATTGCCCTCGCGAAAGAGGGAAAGCTGGAAGCGGGCGTTGTCTTTGACCCTCTGCGGCGGGAGCTCTTCACCGCGAGGCGCGGCCGCGGGGCTTACCTCAACGGCCGGCGAATCCATGTTTCCAAGAGGCGCAGGCTCTCCGAAACCCTGCTGGCGACCGGCTTCCCTGTGAAGGGGAAGGAAAGGATCGATCTTTACCTGGCCAGCTTCCGGCGGATCTTTCTTAAAACTGGGGTCATCCGCCGGGCCGGATCGGCGGCGCTGGATTTGGCTTACACCGCCTGCGGCCGAGCCGACGGCTTCTGGGAGATGTGCCTGGCGCCCTGGGACATGGCGGCAGGCGCCTTGCTGGTCACCGAGGCCGGCGGCAGGGTGAGCGATTTCTTCGGGGGCGGCCGATACCTCGAAAGCGGCAATATCACCGCCGGCAACGCGGCCATTCACCCGCAGCTGGTGAAAATTCTCGCCCCTCTGTTTAGATCCTCGCTTGCGCGAGGATGACAGGGTGTTTCTTCCGGCTAAAGCTTCCCGACCTGATACGAAGAGCGAATGCCGAACCAAACGGCCAAGACCCCAACGCCGATGGCCATCCCCAGAGCCGGAAAGCTCATCGCTCCATAATGGGACGGGGCGAGCATCGCGAAGAGCATCGGGCCCGACAAGAAGGTGTTGACCCGCGAGGTCAAGGCGGCCAGCTTGCGAAGCTTGGGGGCTTCCTCCGGCGAGGCCTTTCCGGTCAAGAGCTTCTTTTGGATGGGCCAGATGATGAACCAGACGTTGAACCACATGACTGTCCCCAGGAGCATCCCAAAGAGGATCCACATGGCCCGCTGGGTCATCCGGCTGGTTTCCATGAGGAGGCTGGTCGCCCCCAGGCCCACTCCCGGGGTGTAGAAGTAGGTCAGCACAAAGAGGGCCAACCCCGCGAGGAAGGTGACCATGGCTCCCCACCGGAACCACCAGAGGGCGCGGGGCATGAGCTGGGGATTGACCGCCTTCTTGGCGGCGTCGTCCAGCGAGCCCTGCAGGGGGACGTTGACGAGGTTGAAGAAATAGAGGTGGCCGATCCAGGTAATGCCGGCAATCACGTGCAGCCACCGGACGATCAGATGGACGTTGCTGTAAAGATCGGGCATCGCTAACCTCCTTATTGGTATAGGGCGACCTCTACCATTATAATGGATAGACTACAATGACGGGCATTGAGAATGTGATCATCCTGGGCTCCGGCTGTGCCGGCTTGACCGCCGCCGTCTACGCGGCCCGGGCCAACCTGAACCCCCTGCTGGTCGAGGGCTCCTCCCCCGGAGGGCAGTTGGCCCTCACGACCGAGGTGGAGAATTATCCCGGTTTCCCGGAGGGGATCCAGGGGCCGGAGCTGATGGAGCGGATGAAGAAACAGGCCGCCCGCTTCGGCACCCGGTTTGTGGCCGGCGATGTGACGAGGATTGACGTGAAAGCGCGCCCCTTCACCGTGGAGGTGGAGGATAAATCTTATCAAGCCCGGTCGCTGATCGTGGCCACCGGCGCCAACGCCAAATACATAGGGTTGCCTTCCGAGAGGGCCCTTGTGGGGCACGGCGTCTCCGCCTGCGCCACCTGCGACGCCTTTTTCTTTAAGGGGAAAGAGGTCGTGGTGGTGGGGGGCGGCGACACCGCGATGGAGGAGGCGACCTTTCTCACGAAGTTCGCCTCCCAGGTGACGGTGGTCCACCGGCGGGACGCCCTAAGGGCCTCCAAGATCATGCAGGAGCGGGCCCGGGCCAACCCCAAGATTGCCTGGGTCTGGAATTCCGCGGTGGTGGAGATCAAAGACCCAGCCAAAAAGCAGGTGACCTCGGTTCGGCTGAAGGATCTGGTCACCGGCGCCGAAAGGGATTTCCCCTGCCAGGGGATCTTTGTCGCCATTGGCCACGAGCCATCCACCTCGTTTCTGAAAGGGCAGGTGGAGCTGGATCAGAAGGGGTACCTCGTTTTGAAGAAGGGGACCCAGACCTCGGTGGAGGGGGTCTTTGGCTGCGGGGACATTCACGACATCCGGTACAAGCAGGCGGTGACCGCCGCCGGCTGGGGCTGTATGGCGGCGATCGACTGCGAACGCTACCTGGAGGAACATCGCGAATGACCGGGGCAACGGACTCCCTTTTTGACCTGACCGGAAAGACAGCCCTGGTGACCGGGGCCTCCCGCGGCATCGGCAAGGCCCTGGCGCTGGCCCTGGCCAAGGCCGGCTGTGATGTGGCGGTGAACGCCCGGGCGGCCGAATCGTTAAAGGGTACGGTTCAGGAGATCGAGAAACTTGGCCGGAAGGCCGTCGCCGCCGCCGGCGACGTCACCGATGAAAAGCAGGTGAAAGAATTCGTGGGGCTGGCGGTCAAGGCCCTGGGCCGGATCGACATTCTGGTGAACAACGCCGGCGTTTGGGAGGGAACCTATTTCTTCCGGCTTCCCAAGGAGCAGTGGGACCACGTGATGAACGTGAACTTAAGCGGCGTCTTTCTGACGGCCAAAGCGGTGGGCCGCCTCATGCTGAAACAGCGAAGCGGCAAGATCATCAACATCTCCTCGGTGCTGGGCCTGCGCGGCAGCCCCGAGGCGATCGCCTACTGCGCCTCCAAGGCCGGGGTGATCCAGATGACCCGGGTGATGGCGATCGAGCTGGGCCGGGCTGGCGTGCAGGTGAATTGTCTGGCGCCGGGGATGGTGGCCACCGATATGACCCGGCAATACACCGAAGACAAGAAGACCATCGAGGACTATCTTTCCCGGGTCCCGTCGGGGCGTTACGCCCAGCCGGAGGAGCTCTCCGGCGCGATTGTCTTCCTGGCTTCCAAGGCGGCCGATCACATGACCGGCCAGGTGCTGGTGATTGACGGCGGCGAGAGCCTGGTTTAAGGAGGAATTGTCATGGCGAGCTTAAGCGGCAAGAAGGTGCTCGTGATCATCGCTTCCCAGAAGTTTCGGGATGAGGAATATCAGAAGCCCCGCGAGCTTCTGGAAAGGGAAGGGGCCGAGATCACCGTGGCCTCCTCCAGCTTGGCAGAGTCCACCGGCATGCTGGGGCTTAAGGTCAAGCCGGACATTCTTCTTTCAAGCGCCCGGATGGAGGCGTACGACGCCGTCGTCTTTGTGGGGGGCCTGGGCTCGACCGAATATTGGGAGAATCCCGCCGCCCACGCCCTGGCGAGAAAGGCGCTGGAATCCGGCAAACCCACCTCGGCCATTTGTCTGGCCCCCATGACCCTGGCCAATGCCGGACTCTTGAAGGGCAAGAAGGCCACCATCTGGAAGGACGCGGCCGGCGACTTCAAGACCAAAGGGGTGGTCTACACCGGCAAGCCGGTTGAGCAGGACGGCAAGCTCATCACCGGATCCGGCCCGGACGCGGCCGAGGCCTTCGGCCGCGCGCTGATAGAAGCCCTCCGCTGACCCGCTACATCCTCGCGATAGACCAGGGGACCACCGGCACCCGCGCCATTTTGTTTGACCGAGGCGGGCGGCCGGCGGCCTGGGCCTACCAAGAGATCAGGCAATATTTCCCAAAACCCGGCTGGGTGGAGCATGATCCCGAGGAGATCTGGGGCTCCACCCTGCGGGTGATCGGCCGGGCCCTTTCCAAAGCCCGCGTCCCTCCCGCGCGAATCGCCGCCATCGGCATCACCAATCAGCGGGAGACCACCATCCTCTGGGACCGCCGGACCGGGCGCCCCATCCACCGGGCGATCGTCTGGCAGGATCGCCGGACCGCCCAGATGTGCCGGCGCCTCAAGAAAGAGGGGCCCAGCGTCCAGGAGATCACCGGCCTTGTGCTTGATCCTTATTTCTCCGGGACCAAGGCCGCTTGGCTTTTAAACCAGGTCCCGGGCGCCCGAGCCAAAGCGGTTTCCGGCCGCTTGGCCTTCGGGACCGTGGATTCCTGGCTCCTCTGGAAGCTGACCGGCGGCCAGGTTCACGCGACCGATTTCACCAACGCCTCCCGGACCCTTCTGTATGGACTTCGCAAGGGGGCCTGGTCTTCCGCGATGCTTAAGCTGTTGGGTGTGCCCAGGGCCCTGCTTCCGGACATCTTTCCCGCCAGCGGCACGTTTGGGGTGACCTCCAAGATCGGCTCCCTGGCCGGCGGCATTCCGATTTCCGGGATCGCCGGGGATCAGCAAGCGGCCCTCTTTGGGCAGGGCTGCACCGAGGCCGGCCAGGCCAAGAACACCTACGGCACCGGATGCTTTCTTCTGATGCACTTGGGCTCGCGGCTCGTTTACTCGAGGCACGGGTTGATCACCACGGCCGCTTGCGATCCCCAGGGACAGCCATCCTTCGCGCTGGAGGGCTCGGTTTTCATCGCCGGGGCGGCGATCCAATGGCTGCGGGACGGCTTGAAGATCATCGAAAAGGCCCCGCAATCAGAGGTGTTGGCCCGTTCGGTTCCCGACGCGGGAGGGGTTTATTTTGTGCCGGCCTTCGTCGGGTTGGGCGCCCCCTATTGGCGGCCTGAAGCCCGGGGGCTGATCTGCGGGATCACCCGGGGCACCACGCGGGCCCACTTGGCGCGCGCCGCGCTGGAGGCGGTCGCCTGCCAATCCCAGGAGCTGATCGAGGCGATGCGCGGCGATTCCGGTGTGAGGCTTAAGTTCCTCAAGGTGGACGGCGGCGCGTCGAGGAACAACTTCCTTCTTCAATTCCAGGCGAACCTCTCCGGTGTTCCTGTCGTGCGCCCTAAGGTCATCGAGACGACCGCTCTGGGGGCCGCCCAGTTGGCGGGCTTGGGGGTCGGCTTCTGGAATGAGAAGGATTTGGCCCGGATGCGCTCGGTGGATCGAATCTTCAAGCCGGCCTGGAGAAGAAGCCGGCGTCGGGCCGCTCTCGCCGGCTGGAAATCCGCGGTTTCGCGCGCGTTGTGACCCGCGACCCTTCCCATCTCGCCTCCCGAACCTTCGACCTGCTCATCGTCGGCGGCGGGATCATGGGGGCGGGGATCGCCTGGGACGCCGCGTCGCGGGGCCTCTCCTGCGCCCTGGTGGAGCAGGGGGACTTTGCCGGAGGTGCCTCCTCCAAAACCACCAAACTGATCCACGGCGGCATCCGCTACCTGGAACAGCTCGATTTCGGGCTGGTGCGCCAATCAATCCGGGAACGCGGGAGGCTTCTTCAGATCGCGCCTCATCTTGTCAAGCCGCTCCCGTTTCTGATTCCGGTTGCGGGTGATTCGCCGCGCCCTTGGCCATGGGTCTGGGCCGGCGTTACCCTGTATGATTTCCTGGCCGGGGAAAACCGCGTCCGGGCCCGCCGGTTCTTGAACGCGGGAGAAATGACCGATGAGGAGCCGGTCCTTTCCGGGGTGCCGGCCGCGCGCGGCGCCCTTTACCACGATGCCCAGATGGACGATGCCCGGCTGGTCCTGGCAGTCCTTCAGGCCGCCCATGCCGCCGGGGCACAGGCCGTCAACCACTGCTCGGTCGTCCGTTGGATCCTGCAGGCGGGGAAGGTGAGCGGCGCCGAGGTGGAGGATCGCGTAAGCGGCAGGCGTTACACGGTGAAGGCCGGCGCCGTGGTCAACGCCGCCGGCCCCTGGGTGGATCGCTTGAGGCGTTTGGCCGATCCGGCCGCCCAGCCCATCGTTCGCCCCTCCAAGGGGATTCACCTGGTCTACCCGGATCTGGGACTGAAGCACGCCCTCCTGCTGGCGGCGCCCCAGGACCACAGGATCTTCTTTCTGATTCCCTGGCGGAATCTTACCCTGATTGGCACCACCGACACCGATTATTCCGGCGACCCGAGCCAGGCCCAGGCCGCCCCAGAGGACGTGGAGTACCTGATGGCTCAAACCAACCGTCTCTTGCCGCGCCTGCGGCTTGAAAAGACAAAGGTGATCTCCACCTTTGCCGGTGTGCGCCCGCTCATGGCACAGGAAAAGAAGGACCCCTGGGCGGTCGGCCGGGGCCACCTGATCCACGAGGACAAGAATGGCCTAGTGAGTCTGGCTGGCGGAAAGTTCACCACCTTTAGGAGGGTCGCCGAAGAGGTGGTGGACCTCCTGGCCAAGCGTTTCCCGGAAAAGAAACTGGCTTCCTGCTGTACTGCGCGATCTCCGTTAGGTCAGGCCCTCACGCCTGGTTCTGTCCAGGCGCCGCCCCTGTGCCCCCACCATCCCTTCACCCAGGAGGATGTCCGCCGCGCAGTCCAGGAAGAGATGGCGGTCACCTTGAGCGATCTCCTCTGGCGCCGCCTTCAGGTGGGCCATTCTCCTTGTCATGGCCTGGATGGGCTTCAGGCGGCCGCCGAGACGATGGGCGGCCTCCTGGGCTGGTCCGCGGGCGAGGTGAACCGGCAGGTGGAGCGTTATCGGCAAGAGGTAGAGGAATCCCGGTCCGCGCTTGGTTAATATTTATATATAGCCAGATTTTGACTTGTTTTTGGCCGGCAGATCGGCCATACTTAAGGTGAAACAGTAAAATGGGATGCCGGGCTTAACCCGGAGCCCTTTTTCTTTCTGGGCTTCTTTGAGCCTTAAAAGATGAAAAAACTACGATCGCTCATCTCGCTTGCCTTGGCGCTCCAGCTTGCCCTGCCAAACCCTGCCGGAGTTTACCCAGAGCTTAGTCGAAGGGCCCTGCGCGTTAACCAGCTAAGAGAAGACCCCGCCGGAAAGACCCTTGCCGGTTTGGAAGAAGCCCTTCAGGGGAAGATGTTTTCAACCCCGGTGCCTGGCACCAAGATGGCTGAAGGGGCCCGGAGGCAGATGAGCCAGTTCTTCCTGGCGCTGGGAACCTTCCTGCTCCTGTGCGCCGGAGGCAGGGGCGAAGAAGCGGTTTCGCCCCCGCTTATATCTTCAGCCGGCCCGGTATCCCCTCCATCCGATTCCAGCCAGAGAGCGCGCGGCCTGCTTTCCATCGGTCGAGGGACCTACGAAGGCGTTCTGAAGTCGCCAGCCAGAAGCTGGGCGGTTGGGGAGTTTGCCGAGAGTTATGAAGAATACGAGAGGATGCTGGCCAAGTTTCCCGACCTCCCGCCCATGGTCGAAGAGGCCTTGGATTACCTGAAGGAGAACCACCCTGGGATTTATGAGCGGTACGTCTTGCCCGGGATCTCTCGAATCATCCTGGTGGAAGGGGACATCCTAACCGCTCAAGCGCTGGGAGAGGGGAATGTTCTTCTCGCGGATGCCACCGTGCGGCACCTTCACGCCATGCCCCGCCAGGATCGTCCTCGCGTTCTCGCGGGAATCTTGGCTCATGAGGCGGTCCACAATACCCATCGCCAAAGAGGGCGTTTCCCCTCCACGAAGGACGAAGAGCCGGCGGACAGCGCTCTCGCCATGGAAGAGCTCACCGCCTACCTGATTCAGGCAGCCATTCCATTTGCCGAAACCCAACGTCCTGGAGCGATTCAGCCCATGGGGTATCTCATTTTTCAGGAGGATCTCTTTGGCCTGCGGCATGTTTCCGACGGACATTGGCTTGGGCTTTTCTCCGGGTTGGTGATCGGCCAAGGCGGTCTTTTCTTTCCGGACGAGCTGGGCAGGCCCCCGAAGGTCCTCTGGCCGCTGGCCTCTCGGAGGATTCAAGCGCTTGCAAAGATCGAGCGGATGGAGCGGCAGAGGTTTGGAGAGGAGACGGCCGTTGAATTCCTGATATTCCACAAGGGAGAGGAAGATCCGAGGGCGGTCTATGTGGAGTATCGAATCCGGGAGGTGATCTATCGGCGGAAGGTTGACGTCAGAAGAGGCGGGAGGACATCGGTTGGGAAACCTGCAGTCGTTTCAAGGGACGCGTCGGTCTTTCATCGGGAGGTTCAAGAGCCATATGAGACAAAAGGGGGACCTGCCGCGGACCCCAAGGTCCTTAGGGATCTCAAGGCCTTCTTATTGGAGGTTGCCCAGCAGTTGTCAAATGAGCCAAGGACGCCGGCCGATCAACGCCTCCTTGAGGTCATCCGTGAGATTCAAAAAAGATTAGAACCCCCCCCGGCGCCGCCCAAGCCCACGGTGCCTGGCAGAAAAGGGCTAGAAACCCCCACCGGGCTGGGCAGGGCGGAGACGCAGCCGCCGAACCAGCCGCGGACGTTCTGGGCGGCCCGCGGCAACGGTAAAGTTCCCTTCACCCCAACGGCCCTCACTCGTAAATCAACTCCTCCGGTGTCTGGCCCCACCGCTGGGCTGGAGGAGGGGACCTCGCTTAAGAGGCGGATGGAGATTGCCAAAGGTCATGGCGCTCTCTACATCTCATTGATCGATATCTTCTTAAGACCAGGAGATTTGGAGGAGAAAAACCAGAGGGTCGAGCAGCAGATTCGAGACCTCCCCCCCGGATTTCCGAAAAGCATGAAGGAAGGTTACCTTGAAGGATATCGGAGATTTCTAGGAGGACTTGCAGCTAACCATGCTCTTCTTGAGGATTTTAGACAAGAAGGAGTCCGCGGACTTCTTTCGCGTCTGGCCTTGAGTTTAGAGGAAGATCCAGCAAGACCTTCGATGAGGATAAAGGCTGTTCGAGGAGTGTTAGAACGGAGTTTGAGCAGGGAAATGAATGATGCGGATTATCTTCTCACCACGTTCATCGTCTCATCTGGCCTTGAGAAGAAAAAGGATATGAATGAGATCGAACTTGATCTGCAAAAAGTCTTAGCTCACCCGGTTCGTCAAGGGTCCACACGCCTTTTAGAACCGACGCGGGGTGTTCTCATCGTTGAGGTCCAGGAAGAACTCATTCGTTTGATGCAAAATCGTGGGCTGCTGCTTTGGGCAGGGGCAGCGTTTTACGTTCCAAGTGAAAGCAATCATTTACCCAATTTTATTATAGTGCCAGACAATTCTCAGCTTTGGAAAAAGGCCCTGGCAAACGAGAGATACCTTACGGATGACCCTGATGTTCGCCATGAATTTCATCACCTCGTTTGGGATCTCCTCATGCGCAGCGGGTTCTTAAGAGAAACAAAGGAATCATCGGTGGGCAGGAGTAAAGCCTTTGATGGTTTTAGAGACGAGGTTAGCGCCTATATCGTTGCTGCCAATAAACATTTCGCGGGAGTAGAACCAAAGTTACTGAATTATCTGGAGGGGACAGGTGACCTATCCGCAGACGCTCGGAAGGCGACCCGCGATGCGAGGGATTTTTCCGCCGCCGCTATGGAGATAGCCGAACAGCTAGGCATTCCCCGTTCCGCCTTTCTCTATGCTTCCATGACAGCGAGAAATTTCTCCGAGTTAAAAAGACTTTTTGCGGAGTTAACTCCCTTACGCAAGTTGGAAGACCTTGAGGCCTGCGGCTTGCTCTATGCCGCATGGGAGAAATTGAGATATGAAGCGGATGTAAGCAAATCCATCGGAGATCTGCTTCGGGAGAAAGGGTTACGCGTCGACCCGGCCCTCGCACAAGCGTTTGCCATCCATCACCTCCGATCAGACGAAAAGTCCTTCCAGCGGTTGGGCGAGCTGGATGAAGAGTTGGGAAGAATTGAGAAGGTCTTTGCGGCATTTGGGTCGAGGCTTCCATCTCGGGAGGGCGTCTTGGAAGCCGTCTTTGAAACCCGGCTCCCTCTGCCTCTTGAAACGCGCCAAACCATCCGGACGTTCTCGTTGGGCGAACGGACTGGAATCCCGCTGGGTTTGAAACCAGAGGATTTCTTAACGTCCCTCGTCTCCTTCCTTCTCATCGATGATCCCGCCACAGGGAACAGGTTCAGAATATACCAAGCCATCGTTCGCTCTTCACCTGTTATGCTGGCGGCCTTCCGAAAGGTTCAGGACGAGATTATTCGTAAGGGGAGTCAGGCTTACCGGATCGAGATGAAGGGGAGGGGGGCATTGGAGGCCGAGATCAAAACGATATCGGACTGGATAAAACGCTTAGGTGAACCGCCGCCAGCGTTGGACACCCCAGCGCCAGCCACCCCCGCCGGGCTGGAGAAGGTGGTGAGGGGAAATTTGGCCATGCTAAGGCAGGCGTACCCTCTTATGGAGAGTGCCGTTGTTCCTGAACCATTTGTGAGGGGAGAAAAGAACAGACCCCATCTCTATTTCGCCCTGAATGGGGCGGGGAAGATCCTCGAAATTAGACAAGATTGGGTGAGTACGGAAGATCGTGCGGCAAAATGGGTTCTGGGGCTTGCCTTACGCTGGCCCGCCAAGGGGCCATTTCAACTCAGTACGGCTAAAAGAGATGTTGAAATTATAACGGGTCCAAGCGGCGCTGGCTACTCGAAATTGCCGAAGCTTTTTCTAGATTCAATAAAGTTGTTTAATCGGGTCCCCTATCCGTTCGCCGCCCTGACACGTTTTTCTCCCGATGAAGCCCAAAAGGAACTGGGCCAGTTCAAAGGACTGGGGAAGCTGCAGGCGGCGGAAACGTGGGTGGGACATGGCGGCACCAATAGGCGTGAAAAGATCTCGTTGGTGGATCCCCCAGGAAACCTCTGGTTTATCCATCTTAAGGACGTGATGGTTGAAAAGACGACGCGGGAAGAAAGATTTCTAGAGGGTTCTCTCTTCGTCAGGCAAAGGCAAATCTCTTTGGGTGAACTTCAGAAACTCATTGCTTCCTCTTCGCTTATCCAGAGGTTTCCCCGATCCCCCGCCGGGCTGGAGGAGGGATGGCTAAAGCGTGCTTTGAAGCGGTTTGGCTTTGTTTCAGGAAAACCGGTTCTTGAAGACAAGAAAGCGCAAGAAGGCCCACGGGCTGTTGCTGCCAGAGACCTCATTGCTAGGGGTGAGAAGCCAGAAGGCATCACCGAGGTGGTTGGTTACTTGGAGAGTGTTTTAGAAGAGGAACGGCGGAACGCCCAAATGGCTCTTACCCAGATTGCTGACGATAAGCAAAATAGCGATCCCGCCAAGGTGAACTTCCTTCGAGCCATGAACAACGCCCAGGTAGTCCAGAAGAGCGTTCCCAATCTCTTTAGGCCGGGCGTTTACCGTGCAGCTTACGATACCCTTAGAGAACTTGTCTCCTATGGAGAGTTCAATGAGGCATTCATTTCAGTGATTCCCATTTTGGCGGAGAAGCTCTCGTCTTCAGATGGGGACGTTCGCCTGCCCAGCCTAGCAGTCCTGAATTACCTTGCTGGGTTCGAGAAGTTCGCTGAGGCCATTAAGAAAGCCCGGGTACTGGAAAAGTGCCTCGCCAACCCCAACCTCTTACGCGATACGGCCAATCTCTACAGGAGACATGATGTTGAGCCGAGTATCTATCTTCTTTTCCTGAATGTGCCTGCCTACCTTGGAACATTCAACTCCCGAGTTATCCCTCTACTGGCTGCCGGTTATTCGGATTCGGATCCATTAATCCGCAACGAGGCCAGCAGGGTTCTCCTTCGGCTTGCCCACTACCTGGAATTGTGGACAGCATACGTCACTCGAGTTATCCCCGCCATCCTGGGCAACCTTATGAATCCAGATGAATCCATCCGCGATTCGGCCAGGAGCGATCTCCTCGCTTTGGATAGCACACGCCCTTATTATCCGTTCCCCGAGGATGCCGACCTCGACGGACTTCATCAAGCAATCGTCTCCCGCATTCCGCCTCCAGTCTTAACGGCCTACCGGCAGGCATGGTTTGATGGCAAGACGCTCAAGGCTTTGGATAATCCATTTAGGTCTGATGCGGTGAATGCGCTTAGCCAAGATATTTTTAAGAGAGACGCTGGATCGAAGGAGGAACGCCTGCTGCTTCAACTTCTTGGAGAGTTCTCTCCGGAGAAGGCCGCCGAGATCAAGAGTGTCTTGGAAAAAAGATCACGGGCACCTGGAACCGGCTTGCCAGGTGCCGCCGGGCTGGAGGAGGTGGCCGAAGAACTCAAGGGGCAGACGCTAAAGCTGCTCAACGACGTGTTTGGCGGCTCTGAAATCAAGCAGGTGACAAGGGAAGCGCTCGGGCGCCTCCAGGAAAGATTCGACAGGGCCCCAAGCGAGGAGAAGCGCGGCATCCTCGGAAGATTCTGGGAGATCTACCTGCCGTCCCTCCGCAAGCTTGCTCGACAGCGCATCCAAGAGACAGCCGCCACCGCCAGGCCCCTGCCCCCAGGCCATGTGGAGCCCTCCGTGGTCATCGTTGGACCGGCCGTGAACCTGAACCTCAACATTGGCTGGATGCCGGACCCGGAGGATTCCCAGCGGCTCGTCGTAGATCCAGGCGCGACCAGTTTGAAGGCCAACGGATCCCCAACGAACGTCATGGAGACCTTGCTGTTTCTGGGGACTCCCTTCCGGTCAATCGGCATGCGCGGAGCCGATGGGGCGCCGGTTCACCAAATATTCTTTGAGCTCCTCGGGGCCGTAGGGATTGACCCCCAGGAATGGCCCCGTGTCTCCGGGGATGTTGATTTCGTCCCCACGATGTCCGCTGGCACGCTGGGGCTTGATTATCGCTTCATCCCGCCTCTCCCTCCCTGGAAGAATGCCGAGTTGTCGAATTACACCGGCGCGGTGTCTCGGGTCACTGAAGAGCTCGCCACAGGGGGAAGACCGCACGGGGCCTTGGCGGTGACCAGCCGCGTTCCGGCCAACGCCCCCTCAGACTTTCTCTCGCAGCTCTTTCGGATCGGGAAGAAGGGAGGCCTGTTCGTGGTCTATGATCCCAAGACGAACACCCTGGAGAATCCGGAGATCCGCAGCGCCATCGTGGCTGAAGGACCCCACCTCATCACGCCGAACCTGGAAGAGTTCTCTGTGCTGGTCGGCCTTCCTCTCGAAGAGCTTCAGACTCCGGAGCAGATCATCGTTGCAGCCCATCGGCTGATCGGACGGCCGAAAACCGATATCCCAATGATCCTAATTTCGCTCGGAGACAGGGGGGCTCTGCTGATCGACAAGGAGCGTGCAGCCTACGCCAACGTGCCGCCGGTTTCCGTCGTCGGCCCGGGAGGGGCAGGGGACGCCGGTCTGGCCGGTTTGTTGCGCCAATACGCCCAGACGGAGGCGTCCCAGAGGCCATTCTCCACCCTAAGGGACTCGGAGTTCCTGTCCCTGCTGCGCGCCTACGTCGCCGCTGGGGCCGCGGCGGTCCTGATGCCTGGCGATGAGTCTCCCTTCCTGGAGGGTGTCGTTCAAATGGAGCAGCAGGTCCGAACGACGTTCTTCCGGGGAGAGCTTCCTTCAGAACATCTGGCCGGGCTTTTTACCCCAGTGGAACGCCCTACTGCCCAAAGCCCCTATCAGAACCGGGTGTGGGTACCGCGGCTGGGGCGTTTTTTCTTCGCGGATGAGGAGGTCATCTCTCCGGACAATGCCGGTTCCGACCTCTACCTGAATTTCATCCTCTCCAACCCGAGTCTCTTTAGGGATAAGACGGTTCTGGAGCCCTTCACCGGTTCCGGTGTGCTGGCGTACGCCTTGGCGTCGGTTGGGGCCACGGTGGTGGCGACGGATGTCTCTGAATCGGCGATTCGCCTCGCTGAAAGGAACCGCCAGGATTGGCCGCCGGAAATCCGGGGCCGGGTGACGTTCGGGATCAGCGATGTCTATGGCAATCTGTGGAGAATCACCGCTCTACGTGAATTCGATGTGATGATTGGCAACAATCCCACCCAGAGGCAGGATCCTCTGCCTGGGGATGGGGCCTCCTACATGACAAGTGCCGGCGAGCATTTTGAAGTCATCCGGGAGGCCATCACCGGGCTCGCTGTCCTGCTTAAGCCTGGCGGCAGCGCCTATTTGCAGACCCGTGTTGTTCAGGAGCAGGAGGAACCTCTGCGCCGGCTGACAGCCGAACACCTCAAGGAGAAACTCCTTCCAGAGGGGTGGGATCTTGAGCCGACCAGCTACGAGGGGATGGGCAGGACCGAGTTGATTCCGCTTGTGATTAACCGCATCTTCCGCACCCCCGCCGGGTTGGAAGAGGAGGAGGCGGGTGGACGGGTGAGGGGATGGGCTTTGTCGCTGATTGGCCGCCTGTTTCAATTCCCGAGTCGGCTTGTGACAGAGCGGAAACTCATGAAGATCCTGAAAAATCCCAACGATAACCCGTACGAACGACGTTTGGATGCCTTGGAAGTCGTTTCTATCACAGGGGACAAGAGGTTGCGCGCCAAGTGGGATTCTTCTCCTGGCTGGGATTTGAGTTATCGGGAAGCGGTAATAAAGCACTTGGCCAGGATGGGAAGCAAGAAGCTCGTGCCCCTGCTTAGGGAAATCCTTCAGGATCCAAAGACAGAAACTGCGGCTGGCGTGGTGGCAGCAAGGGAGATGATCGATTTGGGGGCCACGGACGTGGCGGTTGCGTACCTTGGTCAGGCGGTGGGGAAAGAAGAAATCCCCCCGCAGAGTCATGAGGATGTTATCAAGGCGTTATGGAAAGAAGAAATCTCGCCGCTGGATTATGAGAATGTTATCAGGGCGCTGGGGAAAGCTGGGGGAACCGCGGCGGTGGGGTACCTTGGCAAGGTGGCGGAGAAACTGTGGCTGGGCGATGGCTCGCCCAGCTACTGGGCGCTTGAGGCACTGGGAAGGATCGGCAGCCAAGAGGCCTTGGACCGCTTAAGGGGATTTGCATCGCACCACAAGGTACAGCTCCTTCGATTCATGGCGCAAACTGTGCTGACGGAAATTGAAAATCCGAAGAGGGCGATTCCCTCTCTGAAACAACTGATGTTGGATTCAAGGGTTCCCAATGAATTTAAGGCCACCGTTCTGGAAAGGATTGCGGAAGGCGGCTCCCCCGACGGGATTGCCTTCGTGGGAGAAATGGCCAGGGATTTGAAGATCACCTCTTTGCGGGATAAGGCGGTTGAAGGCCTGGTCAAGAATGGCAGCCCCCAGGCGGTTGGAGAGCTCGCGGAGGTATTGAGGGTTGAGGATGGGATCTCCTCTTTCTGGGCCAGCACCCTGGAGGGCCTTGCGACGATAAAAACGCCCGAAGCGGTAGCTCTTTTAGGCAGACTGGCAACGGATAAGGGAATGCTGGTTCTTTCCAGGAGTAAAGTGATTGACCTCTTGCTCAAGGTGGAGAGCCGGCACGCCATACCGCATTTGGCTAAGTTGGCGCAGGAGGAGGGAGAGAACGTCCTCCTGCATGGTGACAAGCAAGCTGCCGCTCTAAGACTCATAGAGATCGGCGGCGATGAGGCGCTTCCATACCTTAAGCAAATTGCCAGGAATGGCTGGTCTTGGACTTTGGCCATACAGGGGCTTGGAGAAATGGGCGGCGTGGAGGGGCTTGATTTCCTGGCCAGGTTAGCCGTCGATAAAGAGGTTGACCCCAAGAGAAAGGAACGGGCCCTTTTTCAACTTGCCGATGTGAGCTCTCCCGAAGCGCTCGATTGGTTGAGAAGGGTAGCCATGGATCCTGATCAAGATCCCACCCTGCAAGCTGCGGCGATGTCGGCCTTGATGCGCGTAATTCCGAGGTCTCTTCCTTATCTGCTCGGTGGGTTGCTGGTTGCGGATGACGAAGGGATTCCATTGGCCATGTTACGGCGGTTCTCAAAGAAAGATATCCTGGCGGCGGTCAGCCGTGGTTCTCCCGGGCCAGAGAAACTTCTTTGGCTGCCCCCTGTCGGCAGCAAGGTGCCTGTGGCGCTGAGGAAAGAAGCGGGGGGGATGAAAAGCGACAATCTCGGCGTCTTCGGAACACACCTCACCGCTGAGGGACAGTTGAGGAGGATGAAGGACATTGTAAACGTACTCGGGGCACAAAACATACACCAGATGACGGTACAGGGCCGCCTGACAGACCCCTTTAAATATGTGGCTGCCCTCCTCATTCTTGCAACCCCCACGCAGTTCATGAACCTGGAGGCAATAGGCACAGGCACCGATAGCTGGAAAACGTGGCTTCAGATTGGGCCTCTTGTCCACGACGGGCTTCAAGCCAACAAGCCGATCAACCCTCTGTGGGGTAACGAGGGCCGCACCGATTTTCTCCTTCTCATGACGCCAGAGGAGGTCCAATTGGCAGAGGGCTACCCGATCAAGCTTAAGGCCTATCAGCGATTGGCGTTGGCGCTTCACGCGGCCCAGGGGACGGTTCCAAGCCAAATGCCCAAACAGCTTCGGGAGAGGCTGGCCGATGTCTGGCGAGAATTTGTGCAAGAAGCGGATAAGCTGCTTGTGGAAAGTTACGCGAAGCCGGCGGTGGAGCTTCCATGGTTTTCAGAAGGCGCGGACTCCAAGGGACATCCTTTGAGCGCCTACGGTAAGCGGCAAGAGGCGGACTGGGGTCCCATCCAGCAGGCCTTCCTTCGCGCCAGAGAGAAGATTCTGGATGGGGCCCAGACGGATGAAGAGAAAATGGCGGTACTCTACGGGGTTGTCGGGCCATCTTTGGGACTCCTGGCGAGATTCTCGAAGAGGGTAGACCAGGTCCTGGGGGTCTCTATGCCCCAGCCGGCCGTTCCACCGTCCCCCGCAGGGTTGGAGGAGGCGCGGGAGGCGGCGGCGAGGGAGCGGTTGGATGGGATGAGGTCGGCGGCGCTGACCTTGGACTGGGTGGTGATTGGAAAGAGAGTTGCGGGACAGTTTCCCGGGCTTGAGCAGTTGGCTGGGCTGGAGGAACGGATTTTAATCGATGGGGATGATCCAGCAGAGACGGCCTTTAAACTGATTCAGCGGGGCGCCGCTTGGGGCGATCGGGTGACCTTCTTTGGCGGCTTGGAAGAAGGGGAGAAGCTTACCTTTGTGGCCAGAGATGCCGGGCTTACGTTTCAGATCGTTGGTCTTAAGGAGCAGGGTTTTTCCATTCAGCTTCGGCAGATCTTGGCGGGTCTTGGGATTCCGGACGCGGCGATTGCGGCTGGTCTCGAGGAGATGGCCGCCGACCTGACCTTCCTAGGCCAAGCGGCTTGATCCCTTTGACTTAGCCGGTGCCGAGGACGTGCCGGAGGGTCCAGTCCAGGCGCGGATAGATGAAGGGGTAGCCGGTGGATTTCAGGCGAGCCGAGACCGCCCGCTGGCTGGCCAGAAGCAAGGCATCGGCCATCTCGCCGAAGGCCAGCCTGGCCGCGAAGGCCGGCAGGGGAAAAAGGGCCGGCCGCCACAAGACCCTTCCCAGGGTCTTGGTGAACTCCCGGTTGGTGACCGGGTTGGGGGAGACGATGTTCACCGGCCCCTGGATCTGCTCGATCACGATCGCGTGAAGGATGGCCCCCACCGCGTCGTCCAGGGCGACCCAGCTCATGTACTGCCTGCCCGATCCGATGGTGCCTCCCAGGCCCAGCCGAAAGGGGAAGGTCATCACCGGCAGGGCCCCGCCGGCAGCGCCCAGCACCATCCCGAAGCGAAGATTCACCACCCGGATTCCTGCCTGTGACGCCGGCTGGGTGGCGGCCTCCCAGGCTTGGCCCACCTCCGCCAGAAAGCCGCTTCCCGCCGGGCTGTCCTCGTTGAGTGTCTCGTCCCCGCGGCTGCCGTAGATGCCGACCGCCGAGGCGCTTAAGAAAACGGCCGGGGGTTTCTTCAGTTTGGGGAGCGATTCCGAGAGGAATTGGGTTGCCTGAACCCGGCTGGTTCTGATGAGCTCCTTTTTGGCGGGGGTCCAGCGGCCCTTGGCGATGTTGTCGCCGGCCAAATGGATGAGGGCGTCAAGCCCCTCCAGCTTATCCAGATCGATTTTCTCCGCGGCCGGATCCCAGAAGGCCGTTCCTTCCTGGTTTTGAGCGGGTGCCCGGATGAGGCGGATGACCTCGTGGCGCCTCTGATGGATGAGGAAGTTGGCGAGGGCCGAGCCGACGAACCCGCTCGAGCCTGTCAGGGCGATGCGCATGGGGCAGATTGTAGCAGGAGGGATGCTATAATCGCAACTGGCGGCTGTACCCTAAGAGACCATGGAGGGACGGAATGAAAGCGATCGCGTTTGATCATCACGGCGGCGTGGAGGTCCTCAAATACCTGGAGGTTCCGGCTCCCAGGATGGGGGAGGACGAGGCCCTCATTGAGGTGGAGGCCTGCGGCATCAACCATCTGGATCTCTGGACCCGGCAGGGTTTGCCAGGCGTTCAGGTTCCCATGCCGCACATCTTGGGCTGTGAGGTGGTGGGGAAGGTGGCCAAGGTTGGAGCCAAGGTCACCCACGTGAAGAAGGGGGACCGGGTTTTGGCGGCGCCGGGGATAAGCTGCGGCTCCTGCCCGGCCTGCCAGGGCGGCCGCGACAGCCTCTGCCGGGAATTCAAGATCATGGGTCTTCAGCGGGACGGCGGCTACGCCGAAATGGTGTCGGCTCCGGGCAAGAACCTGATTCCGGTTTCTTCCAAGCTTAAGCCGGAGGAGTGGGCGGCCGTGCCGCTGGTTTTTGTCACCGCGTGGCACATGCTGGTGACCCGGGCCGGGCTCAAGGCCGGCGAATCGGTGCTCATCCATGCCGGCGGCTCCGGCGTGGGCTCGGCCGCCATTCAGGTGGCCCGGCTTTCCGGGGCCACCGTCTTCGCGACGGTCGGCTCGGATGAGAAGCTGAAGAAGGCGAAGGCGCTGGGGGCCCACTGGGTGATCAACTACAACAGGCGGGATTTTCCCGAGGAGGTTCAGCGCCTCACCGAGGGCCGCGGGGTGGACGTTGTCTTCGAGCACATCGGCCCGGCCACCTGGCGCGGCAGTATGAAATGCCTGGCCCGGGGCGGGCGGCTGGTCACCTGCGGGGCGACCACCGGCCCCCTGGTGGAGCTAGATCTTCGCTTCTTCTTCACCCGCGAGCTTTCGGTGATGGGCTGCTACATGGGGGGCCGCCGGGAGCTGGACCAGGTGCTGGGGCTGGCGGCGGAGGGCCGGCTGAAGCCGGTGGTGGACACCGTCTTCCCGCTCAAGGAGGCCGCCCGGGCCCAAGCGGTGATGCAAAGCAGAAACTTCTTCGGCAAGCTCGTCCTGAAGGTTTAGCAATGCACGTCATCGCGGTGGCCAGCGGCAAAGGGGGTGTCGGGAAAACCACCGTGGCCGTGAACGTCGCCTGCGCTCTGGCCAAGGGCGGCGCCAAGGTGGGCCTGTTGGATGCCGACATCACCGGCCCCAACGTTCCCCTCATGATGGGTCTGTCGGCCTTGCCGCCGCTTCAAGAGGGGCGGATCGTTCCGGCGGAGAATTTTGGGGTGAAGGTCATGTCGATGGGTTTCCTGGTGAAGCCGGGCGAGGCGGTGATCTGGCGGGGGCCGATGCTTCATGGAGCGATCAACAAGTTCTTGAAGGAGGTTCTCTGGGGGGAACTGGATTACCTCTTGTGCGATCTGCCGCCTGGGACCTCGGACATTCAGCTCACCCTCTCGCAGTCCATTCCGATGGCTGGGGCGCTTATCGTCACCACGCCGCAGGAGGTTGCTCTGCAGGATGTCCGTAAGGCGATCGCCATGTTCGAGAAGGTCAAGGTTCCCCTCCTGGGGGTGGTGGAGAACATGTCCGGCTTCGTTTGCTCCCACTGCGGCAAGACCACCGACATCTTTGACCGGGGCGGGGGCCGGCGCTGGGCGCAGGAATTGAAGATCCCGTTCCTGGCCGCGGTGCCTCTGGTCCCGAAGATCCGGGAGGGCAGCGATCAGGGGCGTCCCATCGTCTTGACCGATCCGGAGTCTCCGGCGGCGGCCGCCTTTGGGCAGGCGGCGAAGAACCTAGCGGCCCAGGTGAATGCCGCGGCCGCCGCTTCCACCGGTCCAAGCGGCCCTGTTTGGAAAGTGTGATGGCCGCGGATCAAACCTTGGATTGTTACGGTCTTTTATGCCCGGTGCCGGTTCGCAGGACGGCCCAGGCGCTGGAGGGGCTTCGTCCGGGCCAGCTTCTTCAGGTGATCGCCACGGACGAATGGTTTGGCCCGGATCTGGAGGCCTGGCTGCGCCATCATCCCCACCAGCTGGTCTCGATTGAAAAAGAAGGTTCGGAGATCCGCGCGTTGATTCGAAGGCAGTGACGCCCGCCATAGCGGTTTCCCACCTGGTGAGGACCTACAACGGCCTGACGGCCGTGGACGATCTCTCCTTAGAGATCCCGGCGGGGGAGCTGTTCGGTTTCCTGGGGCCCAACGGGGCGGGCAAGACCACCACCATCAACATTCTGTGCACCCTGCTGGCTCCCGACTCCGGTTCGGCCCACGTCGCCGGCTTTGACTGCCTGGCTCAATCCCGCGAGGTCCGCCGGGCGATCGGGATCATCTTCCAGGATCCTTCCCTGGACGAGCGGCTCACCGCCTGGGAGAACCTGGAATTCCACGGGATGATCTACCATCTCCCCAAGCTTCTTCGGCGCCAGCGCATGGAGGAGGTGCTCCGGTTGGTCGCCCTCTGGGAGAGGCGCCACGACATCGTGAAGACCTTCTCCGGGGGGATGAAGCGGCGCCTCGAGGTGGCCCGGGGGCTGATGCATGAGCCGCGGGTTCTCTTTTTAGATGAGCCGACGATTGGCCTGGACCCGCAGACCCGCTGCCGGATCTGGGAGGCAATCGAGCGGATTCGCTCCGAGCGCCGGACCACCCTGTTCATGACGACCCACTCCATGGAGGAGGCGACCCGCTGCGACCGGGTGGCGATCCTGGACCATGGGAAGCTCCTGGTCCTGGACCGGCCGCAGGCCCTGATTGCCAGGCAGGGGGCGCGCAATCTGGAGGAGGTTTTCTTGAACCTGACCGGCCGGGGCCTCCGGGACGAGGCCGCCTCTGAGAATGAAATGCTGCGCACCCGCGTGCGAAGACTCAAGCGGTGGCGATGACGAATTTCCTGGATTTTTCGGCGCTGGGGATGATCTGGAAGCGGGATTTGATCCGGCTTTCACGGGACCGGGCGCAGATCGCTGGCTCTCTGGCCAGGCCGATTTTGTGGCTGGTGATCCTGGGGCTCGGGATGGGCTCCTCCGTCTCCGGGTTTGGCTCGGGACGTTACGTGGAGTACCTCTTTCCGGGGATCATTGCGCTTAACCTGCTCTTCGCCTCGTTCCTGTCGGCGATCTCCATCATCTGGGACCGGGAGTTCGGATTCCTGAAGGAGATGCTGGTGGCCCCGATCCCGCGGGCCTCCATCGCCTTGGGCAAGGCGGCCAGCGGCGCCACCGTCTCCACCCTGCAGGGGTGCCTGGTGCTCCTGTTTATTCCGGTCGTGGGGGTGTCGGTCTCCTGGGCAAGGGTCGCGCTGGCGCTTCCCTTCATGTTCCTGATCGCTTTCGCGATGACCTCCCTGGGGCTTCTGGTGGCCGCGCGGATGACCTCCTTTGAGGGTTTCGGGACGATCGCCAATTTTGTGATCATGCCGATGTTCTTTGTAAGCGGCGCCGTCTTCCCGCTGGACCGGGCCCCCCGCTGGCTTTCGATCCTCTCCAAGGTGAATCCGATGACCTACGCCGTGGAGGGCCTGCGCGGGCTGATGAGGGGCGGGGTAAGCTGGGGCTTCCTTCTGGATCTGACGGTCCTGGCCCTCTTCGCGCTGTTGGCGGTCCGGCTGGCCGTGTGGGCCTTCTCCCGCCGGATGTAGCTTTCGTAAGGGGCAGGGTGATAGAATGAAAAAACGCAAGATTTACATTGATACCGGCGGCCTGACCTGTCCGAAGAAGAGGTCCCAGGAGTTCTTGAGGGCTCTTTTGGACGCCCTCCGGAAGGCCGGGTTGGAGCAGGCGGTCCAAGTGATCCCCCGCGGGTGCTTTGGTTTGTGCAACCTGGCCCCGAATCTTTACATCGAGCCGGACGGCCTCTGGTACTCTCGCTTCACCGTGAAGGATATCCCGGAGATTGTTCAGTCACATTTGATTGGCGGCCAACCGGTTACGCGGTTGATCCACTACAAAAAGGGATGAACGAAGAACAGGTCTTAGAGCAGGAGGTCCGGCGGCACGTCCTGATCACTCCGTGGGATGGGCTGCTGAAGCTGTTGGACCCGGTCTACAACTGGGGGCGGCGCAACTCCATCTGGCCCCTCCAGTTCGGGCTGGCCTGCTGCGCCATCGAGATGATCTGCACCGCGGCCAGCCGTTTCGACATCGCCCGGTTCGGGTCCGAGCTCTTCCGGGCCTCGCCAAGGCAGGCGGACCTGATGATCGTCTCGGGCACCGTCACCAAGAAGATGGTCCCGATGATCGTCCGGCTCTACAACCAGATGCCGGAGCCCAAGTACGTGATCTCCATGGGGGCCTGCGCCACGGCCGGGGGCCCCTTTAAGGAAGGGTACAACGTCGTCTCCGGCATCGATAAATTCCTGCCGGTGGACGTCTACATTCCCGGCTGTCCCCCCACCCCGCAGGCCCTTCTGCATGCTCTGATCAGTCTGCAAAAGAAGATTGACGGCCAATCCCTGACCAGCGTCCGGTGGTACCGGAAAGAGACGGACTCCGAGATCCCGGTACCCGCCTTGGGGCCGGACCTGCTGGATGTGAGGCGCGGCCAGGAGATCAAGGCCAAGTGCGCGGGGTTGGAAGAAACGAAGCCGGCAGTCTTACCGACGATGATCCCGGCACCTCTCCCCGGGAATACGCTCCTGGTGAAGGCGGAGGAGCTCCTGGCGACGGCCAAGCGTCTGAAGCTTCAACCGGATCTGGCCTACGACTACCTGGCGAATCTCACCTGCACCGACTACCAGGACTGCTACGAGGTGGTCAGCCACCTTTACTCCACCCGGCGCCCGTCGCCCCCCATCACCCTCAAGGTCCGAGCCAGGAAAGAGGATCCCCGCGTTCCTTCGCTCACCCCGGTTTGGCCGGGGGCCGACTTCCAGGAGCGGGAGGTCTGGGATCTCTACGGGGTTCGTTTCGACGGGCATCCCAACTTAAAGAGGATCTTGATGTGGGAAGGTTTCGAGGGCCACCCGATGCGCCGGGATTATTTGGAGCCCTACTACGAAGCCCCCGGCAAGATCTTCCCAAGCCGCTGGAAGGAAGGGCGCCACCAGCGGGCGGAAGAGCGGGTCCCCTGGGCCGACAACGTCAAATACCCGGCCGGGTTTGACCCTGCCGCCTGGAGGCCGAGCGCCGAGGAGTTTCAACCGGTGGCCTCGCGGACCCTCGAGAAGCTCAAGACCGACACCCTGGTGGTCAACCTGGGGCCCCAGCACCCCTCCACCCACGGCGTTTTCCGGATGCGGATCGTGGTGGACGGCGAGCGGATCGTCGCTTTGGAGCCGGTCATGGGCTACATGCACCGCAACCACGAGAAGATCGGCGAGCGCAACACCTACCTGATGAACTTCCCCTACACCGACCGGCTGGATTACCTCTGCTCCATGTCCAACAATCTGGCCTACGCGATAAGCGTGGAGAAGATGATGGGGATCAAGCCGACCGAGCGGGCCGAGTACATCCGGGTGATCATGGCGGAGCTCACCCGGATCCTCAACCATTTTTGGGCGATCGGCTTTCTCTTGAACGACCTGGGGGCCTTCTTCACCCCGGCCCTTTACGCCATCGAAGAGCGGGAGCTGATTCTGGATCTCTTTGAGATGGCCTCCGGTTCCAGGATGATGTGCAACTACCTGCGCTTTGGCGGGGTGGCCGCCGATCTTCCGGAAGAGTTCCTGCCGCTGGCCGCCGCGCTGGTGAACGGCCGTCTGCCCAAGGCCATCGAGCAGATGGACCGGTATCTTACCCGCAACGAGATTCTGCTCAACCGCTGCCGCGGGGTGGGGGTCTTGCCCCGCGAGGCGGCGATCGCCTATTCGGCCGCCGGCCCGGTCCTGCGGGCTTCCGGGGTAAAGTACGATTTGCGCAAAGCCGACCCCTATTCGATCTACGACCGTTTTGACTTCGAAATTCCCACCTTCCCGGACGGGGACGTGTACGCCCGCTACCGGGTGCGGATCGCCGAGATGTGGCAGTCGCTGGCCATCCTCCGGCAGGCCCTGAAGGGGCTTCCGGCCGGAGAGGTTCAGGCCGGCAAGAAACTCTGGAACCTCCGGGTTCCGGCAGGGGAGGCGTACGGCCGAACGGAAGGCCCCAAGGGTGAGCTGGGCTTTTACCTGGTGAGCGATGGCACCGACCACCCCTACCGGTACCACGTCCGGGCCCCTTCCTTTATTAACCTGACGGCTCTGGGGTTGATGTGCCAGGGGCACCTGGTGGCCGATGTGGTGGCGATTCTGGGCTCGATTGACATCGTGCTGGGAGAAACCGACCGGTGAGAATTTACGGGCTGGAGCTGCTGCGGGGGCTGTCCGTCACGCTGGGGCATTTCATCGCCAGCTACACCGAGGGTTTCAAGCGCACCTTCGCCAACCGCCTGCGGGGCCAGGTCCGGCAGGATCCCAGCGAGCGTGGAATCTTCACGGTGCAGTATCCCGAGGAGAGACTCCGGGTGCCGGAGCGCTTCCGGGTTCTGCCGGTTTTGATCTTCAACGGCAAGGAAGGGGAAAAGTGGACTCCGGCCGCCGAGCGCTGTACCGCCTGCGGAATCTGCGCCAAGGTTTGCCCGCCGCAGTGCATCTGGATCGTTCAGGCCAAAGACCCGGCCAGCGGCAAGCCAACCCCTAAGGCCTCGGAATTTTTCATCGATGTGGATGTCTGCATGAACTGCGGCCTGTGCGCGGAATTCTGTCCCTTCGACGCCATCAAGATGGACCACACCTTTGAGCTGGGGGGACAAGAGCGGAAGGTTTCGCACATCTTCGACATCGACAAGCTCCACGTCTCCACCGAGTATTACGCGAAGACCCACCCCAAAGCCTGGGCCCAGGAGGAAGAGGCCAGGCGCAAGAAGGCGGTGAAGTGAGCTACCACCTGAATTATCTGTTTCTGGGGGTTTTCTTCGTGGGGGCCTGCGCGGTGCCGGTTTTGGCGCTTGGGCTGGCCCGCCTCATCGCGCCGAGGAAGCCGGGCAAGGAAAAGCTTTCTTCTTACGAGTGCGGCGTGGAGACCTCTGGCGACGCCTGGGTCCAGTTTCGGGTCCAGTATTACCTGTTCGCGATCCTCTTTGTGGTTTTCGACGTGGAGGCCCTGTTCCTCTTTCCCTGGGCGGTGGTTTTTAGGGAGATGGGAATGGCCGGGCTCGCGGCCATGGCGATCTTCCTTGGAATCCTGGCCCTGGGGCTGGCTTACGCTTGGCAGGAGGGGGTGCTGGAGTGGGATTAGGGTTCCTCATTCCGGCGATCGTCATCCTGGCGGCGGCCCCCATCGGGATGATGGGGCTTACCTGGTATGAGAGAAAGGTCATTGCCCGGATGCAGGATCGCTTTGGTCCCAACCGGGTGGGCCCCTATGGATTGCTCCAGCCGATCGCCGATGGAATCAAGATGTTCACGAAGGAGGACCTGGTCCCCGAGGGGGCCGACCGCTTTTGCCATCTGCTGGCGCCGATTTTGATGGTGGTGCCCTCCCTTTTCCTTTTCACGGTTTTGCCTCTGGCGCCGGGCGCGGTGGCGGCCCCCCTGGCGACAGGCCTTTTGTTCTTCATGGCGGCGGGCTCTTCGGAGACCCTGGCCATCTTCATGGCCGGCTGGGGCTCGCGCAACAAGTTCTCCTTGCTGGGGGCGCTGCGTTCGGCGGCCCAGATGATCTCCTACGAGGTGCCGCTTCTTTTGACCCTGGCGGTTATTCCGTTGGTCGTGGGCAGCCTTAACCTGGTGGAGGTGGTCAAGGCCCAGGAGGGTTTCCGGTGGTTTTGCGCCACCCCGTGGGGGTTGACCGCCCTGGCTCTTACCCTGATTGCCGGTTTGGCGGAGGTCAACCGCACCCCCTTTGACCTGCCGGAGGCGGAGTCCGAAATCGTGGCCGGCTTTCACACCGAGTTTAGCGGGATGAAGTTCGCCCTGTTCTACATGGCGGAGTTCTTGAGCACCCTGGCGCTGGCGGCCCTGGCGGCAATTCTCTTCTTGGGCGGCTGGGACGGGCCGGCCGCAGGCGTGGTGCCGGCGCGGTGGACGAACGCCCTCTGGATGACGGCCAAGACCTTGGGGATGGTCTTTGTCATGATCTGGATCCGGGGAACCTTTCCAAGATTCCGGATGGACCAGCTCATGGGATTTGCCTGGAAGGTGATGGTGCCCTTGTCGCTGGCCAATGGGCTGGGGGCCTGCTTCTGGGTCCTCCGGCCGGGGCTTGCGGGGAACGTGGTTTCCGCGGCCTTGCCGCTGGGCGCCTTTCTTGTCTTCACCCAGCTGTGGCTGACGCCCAAGCCGCATCTGACCACGAAGTGGATTGACCCCGCGTTAAAGTTGTGAGAAATTAGTCGTTCGCCATGGAGGGTTTAACCTCATGCCCAAGTTTGTGAAGGTGGCCACGACCAGTGAAATCCCGCCCGGCGGCGCCAAGTGCGTGGAGCCGGAAGGGAAGATGATCGCCCTCTTCAATCTGGGCGGCAGCTTCTACGCCATCGACAACAGTTGCACCCACGTGGGCGGGCCCCTGGCGGAAGGGGCGGTGGATGGCGAGGCGGTGGAATGCCCATGGCACGGGGCCCGGTTCAACATCAAGTCGGGCGACGTGCTCTCCGCTCCGGCGGGGGAGAACGTTCTTTCTTACAAGGTCCGCGTCAGCGGAAGCGACATCGAAATCGAAGTCTAAGGAGGAAAAGGCCCCATGGCTTATGTCATCACGGCCAAGTGCTTAGGCGAGCAGTACGCCTCGTGCGTGGAGGTCTGTCCGGTGGACTGCATCTACCCCGGCGATCACAAGGGTGAGAAGTTCATGGTGATCGACCCGGAGATCTGCATCACCTGCGGGGCCTGCCTGCCGGTCTGCCCCATCGGCGCCATTGTCGAATCCGAGGATTACGACCAGGAATTCGCCAAGGTCAACAAGGAGCTCTCCCCCGCCTTCAAGGGGAACGCCAAGGTTACCCCTCGCGCCTCCAACGATCCGCCCCGCAAGCCGACCAACAAGCTCGTTTAGAGCCCGGGAGATGGATGCCGACCCCTCCCTCTCCGAAAACGACCGGTTTCTCGCCAAGGGGTACGGGCTCTACCCCCACCGCCAGGAGCCCGGCTTCTTCATGCTGCGGCTTAAGATCCCCAATGGGGTTCTGAACGCTCTCCAGCTCAAGGCGATCGCCAAGATCGCCGCCGAGCAAAACAAGGGGTTCGCCGACCTCACCACCCGCCAGGGCATTCAGCTTCACTGGGTGGCGGCGAGGGAGGTTCCGAGCATCCTGAACGAGCTTTCCTCCATCGGGATCACCACCCTGGGCGCCTCCGGGGATACCCTGCGCAACATCGTCGGCTGCCCCGTGGCCGGGGTGGATGCCTCGGAATATTTCGACGCCTCGCCGGTCCTGCGGCAGGCGCACGATTTCTTCGCTGGAAATCCCGAGTACGCCAATCTCCCCCGGAAGCTGAAGGTCTCCATCTCGGCCTGCCGGCAGCAATGCCAGCAGCCGGAAATCCACTGCGTGAGCTTTGTCGGGTTCGAGCGCGGCGGGGAGGGAGCGCTCGCGCCGTCTTTTGACCTCCGGGTGGGCGGAGGGTTGTCCACCAGGCCCTATTTCGCTAAGCGGCTTGATGCCGCCGTAGGTCTAAACCAGGTGGTCCCCACCTTAAAGGCCATCGCGGAGATTTACCGGGACGCCCCGGAGTATCGCGAGAGCCGCGTTCGGGCGAGAATGAAATTCCTTGTGGCCGACTGGGGGGTGGAGAGGTTCCGTCAGGCGCTTCAGGACAAGCTGGATTTTCCGCTGGAGTCCCCTGGGGCCCTCGAGGACCCGCCGGACAGTTACAAGGACCACACCGGGGTCCATGAGCAAAAACAGCCGGGCCTCTTTTTTGTCGGCGCGCCTGTCTTGATCGGGCGCGTCACCGATAAGCAGATGCGCCGGGCGGCGGAATTGGCCCAAACGTACGGGGACGGCTCGATCCGGCTCACCGTCAGGCAGAATCTCCTGATCCTGAATGTCCCCAAGGATAAAGTGGCGCAGGTGCTGGAGGGCCTGGAGTCGGTCGGCCTGGGGGTGAACGCCTCTCCCGTCGCGCGCGGGGTGGTCACCTGCACTGGGATCGAGTTCTGCAAGCTGGCGATCACCGAGACCAAGGCCCGGGCCCGGGAGATCGTGGAGCATCTTGAAAAACGGATTCACCTGGAGGAGCCCCTGCGGATCCACGTGACCGGCTGTCCCAGCACCTGCGTCCAGTCGCCCATTGCCCACATCGGCCTGCAGGGGTCCCGCCTCAAGGTGGGCGAGGAGCTGGTGGAGGCCTACGACGTGGCGGTGGGCGGCGAGCTGGGGCGCGACCGGACCTTCAACCACTTTGTCGCGCGCAAGATCCCGGCGGATGAGGTCAAGATTCGGCTGACACAGCTCTTGGCGGGCTACAAGAAACTGCGCGGGGCGGGTGAGGGCTTCAACGCCTTTTGCCGGCGGGTGGGGGACGAGGCGGTGGCCAAGCTTCTGGAGCCCTCCAAAGAGCCGGAGGCGGTGGGGTGAGGGTCATCGTGATCGGCGGGGGCGTGGTGGGGTTGGCCGCGGCCGACGAGCTGACCCAGCGGGGGATTTCGGTGGAGCTTCTGGAGAGAAATCCCCGGGTCGGCCAGGAATCCTCGTCGGCGGCTGCCGGTATCTTGCCAGCCCACACCAACGAGGAAGGGCCAGGCCCTTTCCAGGAGCTTATCCAGCGGGGCTACGACGCTTTTCCGGGGGCTGCCCGGAGGCTCACGCGACTGACAGGGATTGATCTCCGTTTTAGGAAATCAGGCATGTTTTCCCTGGCTTTCCAGCCGGCCGACGAGGAGGACTTGGCCAGAGAGGAAGGCTGGCATCGGGCGGCCGGGATTGCCTGCCAGCGGCTCACGGCGCTGGAGGTCCGGAAGCTGGAACCGCGGGTCAGCCAGGCGGCGCGGTCGGGCCTTTTTTATCCGGAGGTTTTTCAGGTGGACACAGGGCGCCTGGTGGAGGCCTACCTTCAGGTGGTGCAGGCCCAGGGGGCCCGGATCCGCGTGAATTCCCCGGCGAAGCGGTTTCTTCTTAAAGAGGATCAGGTGGTCGGAGTGGAGACGGCGGAGGGACCGCTTTTCGCCGATCGCGTGGTGAACTGCGCCGGCCCCTGGGCCGGGTTTGACGCCGGCCTGGCCTTCACGATCCCTGCCGTCCCGGTCCGGGGGCAAATGATACAGTTCCAGACAAGCCCTTCCTTTATATCCCATGTCTGCGCTAGCCCCCGCGCCTATTTGGTTCAGCGCGCCGCCGGCGTCTTGATTGCCGGCACCACGGTTGAATACGCCGGCTTCGACAAACGGGTGACCGAGGAGGGGTTGGCGGCCATCCGCTCCGGGGCCCAGGAGCTTGCCCCGGGCGTCGGGAGGCTTCCAGTTCAAAAGAGCTGGGCGGGCTTGAGGCCCGGGACGCCGGACGGCCGGCCGGTCCTGGGCCCCGCCCCCTTGAAGAACCTCTTGCTGGCTTACGGCCATCACCGAAACGGCATCCTTCTGGCCCCCTTGACCGGCCGGGTGGCCGCCGATTGGGTGACGCAAGCCCAAGATCACCCGGAGCTGGCTCCCTTCGGGGTGAGCCGCTTCCTGGCGAAGCCGGACAGGGTTGTGGTATCCTAATCCCATGAGCCTGGATTTTTCCTGGATGATCGGCGGGGCCCAGGGCTCCGGGGTGGACTCCTCCGCCACCACCTTTGCCCGGGCCTGCGCGGCCGGGGGCCTGTGGGTCTTCGGCAAACGGGAATACCACTCCAACATCAAGGGTGAGCACTCCTACTTCCAGATCCGGGTTTCCGACCGCCCGATCCGTTCCCACATCGACGAGGTTCATCTCCTGGCCACCTTCGACAAAGAGACGATCACGGTCCATAAGGGCGAAGTGGTCCCAGGAGGCGCCATCCTTTACGACCCGGCCATCGTGAAGCCCGAGGAGATCGGCCGACCCGACTGCCTTTTGATCCCGGTGGTTTATCAGGAGATCATCCAGGCGACCGCCCGCGAGTTTCACCGGGAAAAGGAGCTGATGAAGCTTGCCATCATGAAGAACGTGGTGGCGGTGGCCGCCTCCCTGGGCTTGGTGGGACTGGACTTCCAGCTTCTGAAGAAGACGCTGGAGGAGGTTTTTAAGGGGCGCCGGGCCGCCCTGGCGCCGATGAACATCCGGGCCGCCGAGCAAGCTTACCAATTCGCGGCGGGCCGCCGCCAGACGGACTACCCGCACCGGTTGAGGCCGATCGCGGTTCCTGCCGGAGAAAAGCGGATCATGATCAACGGCACCACCGCCACCGCCCTGGGCAAGGTGGTGGGGGGCTGCCGGTTCCAGACCTATTACCCGATCACTCCGGCCAGCGATGAGTCGGAGTACCTGGAGGCCCATCCGGAGTTCGGCGTCACGGTGATCCAGAGCGAGGATGAGATCGCGGCCGTCACCGGGGCGATCGGCGCCGCGGTGACCGGGGTGCGCGCCTCCACCTCCACCTCCGGGCCGGGCTTTTGCCTGATGGCCGAAGGGATGGGCTGGGCCGGCATGAACGAGGTGCCGGTCGTCATCTTCAACTATCAGAGGGCCGGCCCCTCCACAGGGCTTCCCACCCGCCACGAGCAGGGGGACCTGAAGTTCACCCTCTCGGCCAGCCACGGGGAGTTTCCGCGGCTGGTCCTGGCGCCCGGCGACCTGGAGGAGTATTTCTACGACGCCATCGACGCCTTCAACTATGCCGAGCGGTATCAGACGCCGGTGGTGGTGCTGGGCGACAAGGCCGTGGCCAACTCCACCCAGACCTTGCCCTGGTACGACCTGGGCGGCGTCCACATCGACCGGGGCCAGCTTCTCTCCGATGAGGAGCTGGCCGTCCAGGTGGCCTCGGAGGGCCGGTACAAGCGCTTCAAATTCACGGAATCGGGGGTTTCCCCCCGCTCGCGCCCCGGACAGAAGCAGGGGATCTTCTGGCTCACCGGGGACGAGCACGACGAGACCGGCCACATCTGCGAGGAGCCGGAAAACCGGACCCGGATGATGGTCAAAAGGATGCGCAAGCTCGAAACCGCCGCCCGGGAGATCCCGATCGAGAAGAAGGTGAACCTCTTTGGCGACCGGGACGCCGACATCACCCTGGTCTCCTGGGGGTCGCCCAAGGGGGCGATCCTGGACGCGATGGAGCTCCTGAAGGCCGAGAAGATTTCGATCAATTTTCTGCAGGTGCACCTGGTCCTCCCGTTCCCGACGGAATTCGTGGCGCAGGTGCTGGCCCGCGCCCGGCGCCGGGTGAATGTGGAGATGAACTACTCGGGCCAGCTCGCCCAGGTGATCCGGGAGAAAACCGGCATGGCGATGGACGCCTCGATTTTAAAGTGGAACGGACGGGCGATCTCCCAGAACGAAATCGTGGACGGGGTGAAAAGGATCCTCAAGGCCCACGAGTCGAAGGTGGTGCTGACCCATGGCGTATAAGGCCTCCGACTACAAGACCGACGCTCACAACGACTGGTGCCCGGGCTGCGGCGACTTCGGCATCCTCTCCGCGGTCCAGCAGGCCCTGGCCGAGATGGATCTCGCGCCGGAGCAGGTTCTTCTTTTCTCCGGGGTGGGCTGTTTCGCCAAGACCCCCCATTTTGTCCGGACCTACGGCTGCCACACCCTTCACGGCCGGTCGCTGCCCTTCGCGGTGGGGGCCAAGCTGGGCAACCCGGAACTGACCGTGATCTCCCTGGGGGGCGACGGCGACGGCTACGGGATCGGGGCAGGGCACTTCCTTAATACGGGGCGCCGCAACCTGGACATGCTCTACATGGTCTTCAACAACGGGGTCTATGGCCTCACCAAGGGCCAGGCCTCTCCCACCTTAAAGCAGAACGTCCAGACCAAGTCGCTTCCGATGCCCAACATCAACGACGCGATCAACCCCCTGGCCGTGGCGCTGGCTGCCGGCTACACCTGGATCGCCCGAGGGTACGCCTACGACGGCAAGGGCCTGCGGGAGCTGATCCGGCAGGGGATCAACCACCGGGGGATGGCCCTGCTGGACGTCCTTCAGCCGTGCCCCACCTACAACACGGTGAACACCAAGGATTGGTACGAGGGGTTGGAGATGGATGAGGAAACCGGCGTCAAGAAGCCCGCGGCCCCGCGAATCTACAAGCTTGCCGAAACCGGCTTCGACCCGGTCGTCCACAACCCCGACGATTCGGAAGAAATCTGCCAGAAGAAGGGGCAGGCCTTCCAGAAGTCCCAAGAGTGGGGCGATCGGATTCCGGTAGGGATCTTCTACCAGGTTAACCTCCCCACCTACGAGGACCGCCTGAAGGAAAGAGTCCCAGCCCTCAAGCAGTTCAGCCCCTCCAACATTCCGATCTACGACCCTGCCACCGGCACCCCTTCCCTCGACATCTCCCCAGCCCTGTCCGACCTCCGCGTCTGCTGATTTAAAGTCCGCTCCCTAAAGGTTTCTCCCGCCCGCCTCCCCAGGGTAGAATAGAGGCGGAATGAAAAGGAGAAACTTCAGATGACGCAACCCTCGATTGTTTCCTATTACGGGCAAGACCACGACCGGTTGGACGGCCTGTTTAAGCAGTTCCAGGCTGGAAAGCGCTCCGATCCGGAAACGGCAGGGAAGACCTACCGGGAATTCATGGCGGGGCTTAAGCGGCACATTGTGTGGGAAGAGGAGATCCTGTTCCCGCTCTTTGAGGACAAGACCGGCATGCGGGACGTTGGCCCCACGGCGGTCATGCGGATGGAGCATCAGCAGATCCGGGGCTTCCTGGATGCCATTCTTCAAAAGGTTGAGCGCCAGGAGGCGGCCAGCGACGCCGAAGAGGCCGCTCTTCTGGAGGTGCTTTCCGCGCACAACCAGAAGGAAGAGCAGATCCTCTATCCCCTCATCGACGAGCACCTAAGCGGCGCCGAGCGGGAGGACGTTTTCACCAAGATGAAGCACCTGGGAGGAAAAGATGCCTGGAACGGATGAGCTGGTCTTTTCTGGGGAGATGAAGGAAGGGGTCTACCGGGCGATCTACGGCCGCAGGGACATCCGTTCGCAGTTTATGCCGGAGCCCATCCCGGACGAGGTGCTCCTGCGGATTCTCCGCGCGGCCCATCACGCCCCTTCCGTCGGGTTCATGCAGCCCTGGAACTTTATTGTGATCGAGGACGCGGCGGCCCGTAGGGAGGTCAAGGAGTCCTTCGAGAAGGCCCACGCCGCCGCGAAGCAGCTCTTCCCGGAGCCCAAGCGCGCGGTCTACGGCTCCTTCAAACTGGAGGGGATCCTGGAGTCGCCTGTGAATGTCTGCGTTACGTGCGACCGGAGCCGGTTTGGCCCCGTGGTGATCGGCCGCACCTGCCAGCGTGAGATGGACCTCTACAGCGCGGTCTGCGCGGTGCAGAACCTGTGGCTGGCGGCGCGGGCGGAAGGGGTGGGCGTGGGCTGGGTCAGCATCGTCTATCCAAAGGACCTGAAGCGGATCCTGCGTCTCCCCTCCCAGGTGGTGCCCATCGCCTACCTGTGCCTCGGGTACGTGACGCATTTCCCGGAGGAGCCGGAGCTGCAGAAGGCGGGGTGGCTGCCGCGGCTGGCGCTTAAGGAGGTTGTCTTCACCGAACGCTGGGGTGACCGGACCGGCAGAATCTGCCAGGCGCTGGAGTGACGGTGGCGCCTCATCGGTTACAGGTATTTCTTATAGGGTGCGCTGCGCTCTTTTTTGCGTCGGGGTCTTACGCGCGGGAAGAACACAAACCGCTTCCGCCGCGCCCATTCTATTTCGTCCAAGATTCCAAGGGGCAGAACCACTCCTTTGGCCTTCGAGCGGCTGAAGATGGAAGGCTTACCTTAGAGGATGGATCCGGAAGATCCCTTGAGATGGTTCCTGACCCCAAGCGGCTTTTTGGAGCGGCCTTTTATCAGGATGAAAACAGTCTGGTGGCCATCGAAACGGACGGCACGGTTTTGTGGTATGGCGAGGAAAGCGGTATCTTTCAGCTAAAGAATAAGCGGTCCGTCGAATATCCGGCCAGCGTATTGAACGTCTTCTTCACTCGGGTTCCGGGTCTTGTTTATCTCCTTCTGGAGGATACCCAGGAGGCTGACCGGTTGAGGAACTCTCCCGAACAATCCTACGCGGATCGATATGGCCGGATTACCCTGCAGACTTCAGCCGAAGGCTGGCACGCGATTCCGGCGGAAGAGTTGACGCCGTCGTTTCTGACCGGCTGTTACACGATGGCTGGCAAGAAGGTGACTGTGAGCCTGCGAGAGGACGAGAGGATTGAGCTCTCCCTTCCGGAGCCCTTGGATGAGCCGTTTAGATCCGGCCCTTACGATCCCCTGGCCGAGGCCATCTTTGTTTTTCCAAAAGAGGGAATCGTCTGTAAAACCCAAAAGGGCTGGTCATTGCATCGGATGGATGGCTCCCTGGTGAAGTGGTTCTCCGCAGAGGGGATAGAGGCTTTCTGGTGGGAAGAACCCACCGTAAAAGAGGGCAGTTTCTTTATCCACTCTCGTACCGGGTACGGCGGCGGCACTTTCAAGCTGGATGCAGACTCCGGAACCCTTATCCGAACCGAGGATTAACCTCTTGCCAGCGCGTAAAACCGTACCGTTTCCGGGAGTGCCGGGTTTCGAACTGCGGACCCGGCGCGTTTGGAACTGGTATCTAAATATATGAGGGGATTCCGAAATTATCGGAGGGAAAATGAAGCCAAAGGGTGCGAAGAGTGTAGAAGCGCTTCATAAGGGGGCGATCAAGGCGCTTAAGAAAGCGGTGGAAAGAGCGCTGGCACAGCATAAATTGGCGGGGGTCCCTGCGGCCATTTGGCGGGACGGAAAGGTTGTTCTTTTATCCGGTCGTCGTTTGAAGAGGCCTCGTTGACGTGACGCGTAACCTGTCCCCTTGGTACCCGGTACCGTTAGCTCCCGTACTGTGGTGCTGAGGACCGCCGCATGTTCTGGTTAACACTTACCCTCGGAATCTTAATGGGGCTGATTTCACGGGCCCTAATTAGAAGATTTATCCAGAAATCATTTCCGGGCATTACTGACGGTCATCTTGATGTACTGCTCATTATCTTGCTGCTTATTGTGGCTGCATTATCTGTTACTAAACACCGCGACGAGGAAGCGAAAAGAATGATCCTTAGGGACGTGGAGCGTAAAACGCAAGAAGTTGAGCGGCTTCCCGATGGTAGGTCGAGATTTGGCGTAGTGATAACTGGGAAGCCCATTGTAATATTGGAAGAGCACGGAAAGGCAATTTCTAAATTTAATATTGGAGATTTTGGTGGATGCCTCCAACACTCTCAAAGAGCCATTCAGGCACATGAAGAGACGTTAGAAACGTTATCGCGGATCGCGAATTATGGGGTAGATGGAGGTGCCTATTTGCCAGCAAGAGAAACAGCAAAGCTTTACGATCTCGCGGCGAGGTGTGCAGATCGTCTCGGTAAAGGTGAACTAGCTGCGCAATATCGAGAGAAAGCGAAGCAATAAATGGTGTACATGAGATTGCGGTGAAAAAGCTTTTTGTTGAGACGTATGGATGCCAAATGAATGTGAGGGACTCGGAGGAGGTGACCGGGCTCCTGCTGGAGCGGGGGTATGCCCTCACGGAGTCGCAGGCCGAGGCCGACGTGATTCTCTTTAACACCTGCGCGGTGCGGGAGCACGCGGAGCACCGGGTCTGGTCGAACGTGGGCGCCTTGAGGCAGATGAAGCGGGAGCGGCCGGAACTGATCATCGGGGTGATGGGCTGTATGGCCAAGTCCCAGCGGGAGACGATCTTCAAACGGATGCCGCACGTGGACTTTATCTCCGGGCCGGCCCAGCTCTACGAGGTGCCGGAGCTGATTGAGACGATTTACGAAGAGCGCAAACCGATGGCAGCCATTCAGGACAAGCGCCGGGCAGAGTTCCAGAATATCTCCTACCACGCCAGCGGAGTGAGCGCGTTGGTGACGGTGATGGAAGGGTGCGACAAGGTCTGCAGTTATTGTGTGGTGCCCTACACCCGCGGGCCGGAGGTGAGCCGGCCGGCCGATGAGGTGATAGGGGAGGTCGAGCGGCTGGCCGGGCAGGGTTACCGGGAGGTGATGCTGTTGGGCCAGAACGTGAACTCTTACGGCAGACGGTGGCCCAGTGAACCGCTGGGGGTTCGTCCTTCGACAGGCTCAGGACGAACGGAACCGAATGAATCAGAGAAAACGGGTGGGAGCAGGATGAATTTTTCAAACTTGCTCAAGAGGGTCAATGCCGTCAAGGGAATTGAGCGGATTCGGTTCATCACCTCCCACCCGTGGGACGCGGCCGAGGAACTTTTCGCGGCGATGAGAGACTTGCCGCGCGTCTGCGAGCATCTGCACCTTCCGGTCCAGTCCGGTTCGGATAAGGTCTTGGAGAGGATGCGCCGGGGCTACACCGCCCAAGCGTATTTGGAGAAGCTTGAGCTCCTTCGGGAGTTGGTTCCGGCTGTGGCGGTGACGACCGATGTGATCGTTGGTTTCCCGGGCGAGACCGAAGAAGATTTTGAGTCCACGGTCCGGTTGGTGGAGGAAGCCCAGTTTGATTCGGCCTTCATCTTTTCCTATTCACCTAGGCCCTTTGCCGCGGCTTCCCGTTGGGTGGACGATGTGCCCCAAGAGGTGAAGGGTCGGCGTCTTCAGACCCTGCTGAAGCTTCAAGAGGGGATAGCGCGCTCCAAGGATGAAACGTTCACGGGTCAGGAGGTGGAGGTTTTGGTGGAGGAGCCAGGCGCAGGCCGGACTCGGACGAACCGAAAGGTCTATTTTGAGGCGGAGGGAGTTAAGCCGGGGGAATTGGTAAAGGTACGGGTGGAAGGGGTGCGAGGGCACAGCCTGATGGGAAAGGTGATGCCGTGCTTAAAAACAGTCGGGGTCCGATCCTGAAGAGATTGCTTCGTCCGCCAGCAATTGCTGGCGGACTCGCAATGACATTGGCACTGACGACTGCTTTTGCCGCGGACGACCTCCACTCACTGCAGGAACTCTTCCTGCGGGGCGAGTACGCCGCGGTGGTCGAGAAAACAAAAGGGCTTCTGCCGCGCGCCCGGTACGATCGGGACGGATTGCTCTACCTTCAGGGGCTCTCGGCCCTCAAGCTGAAGGAGACGGAGCTGGCCCGAAGCTCTCTGGAGGAGCTGATGACCCGGTACCCCCAGAGCCCTTTTTCTTCGCAGGCCAAGCTGGCCGTAAGCCAGGTTCAAACCCCCTCGGACGAGCCGGTTCTTTTCTCCGTGCAGGTGGGGGCCTTCCAGACCCGCGCCAACGCCGTGAAATTAGCGGAGGAGCTTAAGCGCCGTGGATACGACGCGGATGTGTCCGAGGCCCAGATGCACGGCAAGCGCTTCTTCCGGGTGCGGGTCGGGCAGTATGCCGACCGGCCGCAGGCCGAATCCAAGGCGCGAGACCTCGCTCAAGAAGGCTTTCCCACCAAGATTGTTCCCTAGCTCGATCGGGATCGTCGGCCCCACCGGCATCGGGAAATCGGAAGTCGCCATCCGGATCGCCCGGAAGATTCCGGCAGAGATCATCAGCGTGGACTCCATGCAGGTCTACCGGGGGATGGACCTGGGCACCGGCAAACCCTCCGCTTCTGTCCGCGAGGAGATCCCGCACCACGGCCTGGATCTGCTGGGACCGGAGGAGGAATTCAACGTGGGCCGGTACCTGGCGGCGGTGGCTCCGCTGGTGGACCAAATCAACCAAAGGGGGCGGCTGGCCCTCCTGGTGGGGGGGACAGGGCTTTACCTGAAACGCCTTCTGGACGGCTTGTGCCCCGCACCCGGGGGGTCCGCCTCCGTGCGAAAAGAGCTTTTTGAGCGGGCCGAAGCCGAGGGCTCTTGGGTTCTTCACGCCAAGCTTCAAGAGGTGGATCCGGCCAGCGCCGTGAGGATTCATCCCAACGATTTGAAGAAGACGGTCCGCGCCCTGGAGGTTTATCAGCTCACCCGGAGGCCGATCAGCGACTGGCACAAGGCCACCGAGCCCCTTTTGGCGGGGGAGGGGGAGGTTCGTCTCTTTGGTTTGACCGGCGCGAGGGAGTTTGTCTACCGGCGGATTGAAGAGCGGGTGGACCGGTGGCTGGCCCAGGGCTGGCTGGAAGAGGCCAAGAGGCTTCAGGGAGTTCCCTTAAGCCGGACGGCCAGGAAGGCCTTGGGCTACGAGGAGCTTTTTTCTTTCCTCGCGGGCAAGACCGATTGGGAGGCGACGGTGGGGCTGATCAAGCAAAGAAGCCGGCAGTATGCCAAACGGCAGTGGACCTGGTTCAAGGCGGACCCGCGGGTGGTCTGGATTTCTGTGGATGGAAAGACGGCGGATGAGGCCGCGGAAGAAATCCTTCGCGGGTTAAAACCCGGCGCCCTGGACTGATGGAAAAGGCGCTGGTGGTTTTACCTTGGTTCACGGCCTCGGCCTACCAGGACCGGTGGCCCGTGGAGGATTCGATGGAGGAATTGAGCGAGCTCGCCAAGGCCGCCCGCCTGGAGGTGGTGGGCCGGGAAAGGGTGAACCGGGAACGTCCCACCCCGGGCCTTTTTCTGGGCAAGGGCAAGGTGGAGGATCTTCGCGCCTTGGCCGGATCGCTCAAGGCCGAGGTGGTCGTTTTTGGCGAGGATTTAAGCTTCACCCAGCAGCGCAACCTGGAGGAGGGGCTGGGCCAAAAGGTGGTGGACCGGACCCAGCTTATCCTGGACATCTTCGCCCGGCGGGCGAAGTCTCAAGAGGGAAAGGCCCAAGTGGAGCTGGCCCAGCTGCAGTACCTCCTTCCGCGGCTGTCGGGCAAGGGGATCCTGCTGTCCCGTTTGGGAGGCGGCATCGGGACCCGCGGGCCCGGCGAGCAGAAGCTGGAGATGGACCGCCGGAAAATCCGCCTGCGTGTTGGGCGGCTGGCCCAAGAGATCCGGGAGATTCACAACCGGCGCGCGATCGCCCGGGGCAAACGCCATGAGGAGGAGATTCCCACGGCGGCCTTGATCGGCTACACCAACGTGGGAAAGACGACGCTCCTGAACGCGCTGACCCGCGCGGGCGCCCGCGCCCTGGACCAGCCCTTCACCACGCTGGACCCATTGGCCCGGAGGATGGTCCTCCCCACTTGCCAGCCGCTCTTGCTAAGCGACACGGTCGGTTTCCTGCACCGGCTCCCGCACCATCTGGTGGAGGCCTTCCGGGCCACCCTGGAGGAGGTGACCGAGGCCGACGTCCTGCTTCATGTCTGCGACGCCTCTTCGGCCTTGCTCACGGAGCAATCCGAGGCGGTTTACGAGGTGCTGGGCCTGCTTAAAGCGCGGGAGAAAACCCTCCTGACGGTGATGAACAAGGTGGACCGGTTGGACGAGGCGGCGCGTCTTGGCCTGGAGCGCAGATACCCGGAGGCGGTTTTCCTGTCGGCCCTCACCGGGGAGGGTCTGGCCGTTCTGACGGACCGGATCGGGAGCCTTTTAAGCCGGCTCACGAGGCCCGCCAGCATCCGGATCCCGCCGGGTGAGGAGCGGTGGCTTAAAAGGATCTATGAGGAGGGAAGGGTTCTGGAAAGGGAAGACCAGCCGGAAGCGATTCTTCTTAAAGCCAGAATTCCGGAACGCCTGTTTGGGCAGCTCAAAAAAGCCGGCAAGATTGTCACCGGCTAGGCACTGATGTTACCCCTTGACAGGATTTGGCGGAGTGGTAAACTTACTATTGGTTATCACTCTCAATGAAAGAGTGCTAGGAATAGAGAAAATATGGACACAACTCATTTAAGATCAAGAACTTATAGGATATTTGAGTCAATCATACAGGCCCACGTCGAGTCAGCCTGCCCGGTTGGGTCAGAGTTTTTGTGCCAGAGAAACCGCTTTGGGGTCAGCCCCGCCACCATCCGGAACGTCATGGTCGAGCTGGAGGGGCTGGGGCTGATCACTCATCCGCACACCTCCGCCGGGAGGGTTCCCACCGACCGAGGCTGGCGCTATTACGTGGATCTCCTGATGGAGCCCAGCCGTTTAAGGCCCGAGGAAGAGGAATTGATTGAAGGTTTTTCAGAACCGGAAACAGACGACGCGCAGGAGATTCTATCCCTGGCGGCCCGCTTGCTGGGGGAGCTGACCGATGGGGCGGGGGTTGTCCTGGTGCCGCAATTGAGCCAGGGCTCTTACCGGTACCTCAAGCTGATCCGTGTCACCCCGGAGGAGATCGTGGCGGTCCTGATCTCTTCGGAGGGTTTGGTGCGGCATACGCGAATGGAGCTCGCGGAGGCGCTGGCGGAGGAGGAGCTTGCCCGGATAGAGCACCTCCTGAACCAGGAGCTTGCCGGGATGCCGCTGGCCCAGGTGCAGGGGTATCTCCAGCATGTCTTGATGGGTTCGGAGTCTCCGGTTTATCCGCTCGTCAAGCGGGCGTTGACCCTGCTGTCTTTGGGAAACCTCCTGGAGGAGGCGGCGGCGTTGATCTTGGAAGGCTCCAGCCGGGTTTTAAAGGCCCCGGAATTCGTCAGGGACATGGAGCGAACCAGGCGTTTGGTGAGGGCGTTGGAGGAGAAGGAGGATCTGATCGAGATTCTCCGGCGCGACCTGTCGGCCGACACGATAAAAATCCACATCGGCTCGGAGAACCGGGGAACCCCCCTGACCGACTGCGCGATTGTGGCCGCCCCCTACCGCCTGCGGGGCGGCGTCAACGGAACCTTGGGAGTCGTGGGGCCGACCCGGATGAATTACCCCAGGGTGACCGCGATCGTTCACCGGATGGCCCAGGCGGTCGGCCGGGCCTTTGAGGGATGAAGGCCGAGCCGGAGAAACCCGCGGCCGAGCCCAAGCCGGCGCTCGCGCCGGCCGATGAGGTTGCTGGGCTCAAGGATCAGCTCCTGCGCTTGAGGGCGGAATTCGAGAACGCCAGGAAGCGCTGGCTCAAGGAGGTGACCGAGGTCGAGGAGAATTCAAACGCGGATCTTTTGCGCGAACTGCTGGACATTTACGACGACTTTGAAAGGGCCCTGGCGACTGTGCCGGCGCAAACCGAGAACAAGCCGATTCGCTCCGGCGTGGAGATGATCGCCAAGAGAATGGAGGGTTTCTTGAAGTCGTACGGGGTGACCCCTATGGAAACCCAGGGCAAACTCTTCGATCCCTTGCTGCACGAGGCGGTCGCCCACGAGGAAAACGCCTCGGTTCAGGAATCCACGGTCTTGGAAGAACTTAAAAAGGGCTACCTCATAAATGGACGTGTCTTACGGCACGCCATGGTGAAGGTGGCCGTTCATAAGGAGGGTTAGCGATGGGAAGGGCCATTGGAATTGATTTGGGAACGTCCAACTCCGCGGCGGCCGTGATGGAAGGGGCCCGGCCGGTGATCATCCCTTCGGCGGAGGGGACCACCGTCGGGGGGAAAGCCTTCCCCTCGTACGTGGCCATCACCAAGGACGGCCAGCGCCTGGTGGGCGAGCCGGCCCGGCGGCAGGCGGCCATCAACCCCGAGGGGACGGTCATCGCCGCGAAAAGGAAGATGGGCACGGACCATCTCTTTAAAATCCACGGGAAGGAATACACGCCCCAGCAGATCTCGGCCTTCATTTTGCAGAAGATCCGGCAGGATGCCGAAAGCTATCTTTCCGGCCAGGTGGAGGAAGCGGTGATCACGGTCCCGGCCTACTTCAACGACAACCAGCGCCAGGCCACCAAGGACGCCGGGGAGATCGCCGGGTTGAAGGTTCTGCGGATCATCAACGAGCCGACCGCCGCCTGCCTGGCCTACGGTTTGGACAAGGCCGAACAGGAACAGAAGATCCTGGTCTTTGACTTAGGCGGCGGCACCCTGGATGTGACGATCATGGAGATGTATTACGTCAAGGAGGAGAAGACCTCCGGCTTTGAGGTTCTCTCCACCTCCGGGGACACCCAGCTGGGCGGCACCGACATGGACAACACCCTGATCGACCACATCGCCCTGGAGTTCAAGAGGGAGACGGGCCTGGACGTCCGCAACGACAAGATGGCCCTCCAGCGGGTCCGGGAGGCGGCCGAAAAGGCGAAGATCGAGCTTTCAAACGTTTTGCAGACCGACATCAACCTCCCCTTCATCACGGCCGACGCGACGGGTCCCAAGCACCTGACCCTGACCGTGAGCCGCGCCAAGCTGGAGGAGCTGATCGGCCCCATCATCGAGCGCTGCCGGCACCCCCTGGAGCAGGCCCTCTCCGACGCCAAGCTCGCGGCCGACGGAGTGGACAAGGTGATCCTGGTGGGCGGGCCCACCCGGATGCCGATCGTCCAGCGTTTTGTCGAGGCGTACGTCGGCCCCAAGAAGGTGGTTCGGGGGATCGACCCCATGGAGTGCGTGGCCATGGGGGCCGCCATCCAGGCGGCGGCCTTGAAGGGGGAGATCAAGGACATCCAGCTTCTGGATGTGACCCCGCTTTCCTTGGGAATAGAAACGCTGGGCGGGGTTTTCACCAAGCTGATCGAGAGGAATACCACCATCCCCACCCGGAAATCCCAGGTCTTCTCCACTGCCGAGAACAACCAGCCGGCGGTGACCGTGCGGGTCCTTCAGGGCGAGCGGGCTATGGCCGGCGACAACGTGGAGCTGGGACGATTTGACCTGGTCGGGATTCCTCCGGCGCCCCGCGGCATCCCGCAGATCGAGGTCACCTTCGACATTGACGCCAACGGCATTGTGCACGTTTCGGCCAAGGACCGGGGAACCGGCAAGGAGCAGTCGATCCGGATCACGGCGCCTCACAAGCTCGCCGCCGATGAGATTGACCGGATGGTGAAGCAGGCCGAGCAGTTCGCCGACGCCGACAAGAAGCGGCGCGAGGAGGTGGAGCTTAAGAACCAGGCCGACACCTTGGCCTACGCCACCGAGAAGGGCCTCAAGGATTTCGGGGACAAGGTTTCTCCGGTTGACCGGGCGCAGGTGGAAGAGAAATTGAAGACCCTGAAGGCCGCCCTTCAGGGATCGGATTCCGCCGCCATCCGCAAGGCGATGGAGGAGCTCACCTCGGTCAGCCACAAGCTGGCGGAGGAGGCCTACCGGGCCTCGGCGGCCAAGACGCAGGGCGCGTCAGGACCCGGCGGCGCCGGCAATGGTCCGGACTCCGGTTCGGGGGAGGCTGGCCCCGCCCAGGAGAAGAAGAAAGAGGATGTCATCGACGCCGAATTCAAGGTGGACGACGAGAAGCCGTGACCCTTCCGGCGGAAAGGTCATCCTCACGAAAGTGAGGATCTGATCCCCGCTTTCGCGGGGATGACAGCGAGGTTGAAATGCCGGTAGCGAAGAAGGATTACTATGAGGTCTTAGGCGTCGGCCGCCAGGCCAGCGCCGATGAGGTCAAGCAGGCGTTTCGGCGACTGGCGATGAAGCACCACCCGGACCGCCACGCCACCACCAACAAGAAAGAGGCGGAGGAGAAGTTCAAGGAGATCTCCGAGGCCTACGAGGTCCTAAGCGACGCTCAAAAACGCTCCGCCTACGACCAGTACGGCCACTCCGGAGTGGAGGGGGCGTTCCGGCACGGCAATTTCAGCTGGGAGGACTTCACCCATTTTGAGGATTTGTCAGACCTCTTTGGCGGGCTCGATGACGTGCTTTCTTCCTTTGGCCTGGGAGGAATGTTTGGGGCGGGGGGGCGGTCCCGCTCCCGGCCGGGGCAGGGGGCTGCCGGTGAAGATCTGGGTGCCGCCCTGGAGGTGGATCTCCCGCAGGTTTTGACGGGAACCGAGATTCCCCTGGCTTACAAAAGGCGGGAGGTCTGCGCCGCTTGCTCGGGAACCGGCAGCCGGGACCCCAAGGGCCGTGTCACCTGTCCGGAGTGCCAGGGGCACGGTCAGGTCCGGATGAGCTCCGGTTTTTTCACCATGGCCACCACCTGCCGCCGCTGCCGGGGGCAAGGAGAGATCATCAAGGAGGCTTGTCCGGCCTGCCGCGGCCAGGGACGAACCGTGGAGGACCGGAAGCTGACGGTCCGGGTGCCGGCGGGGGTGGATTCGGGGGTCCGGCTCAAGCTCTCCGGGGAAGGGGAGGCCGGTCTCAAGGGGGCGCCCCGAGGAGATCTTTACGTGGAGATCCGGGTCCGGCCGCACCCTCTCTTTGAGCGCCACGGGGATGACCTTTACTGCGAGCTTCCGATCAGCATGGTTCAGGCGTCGCTGGGCTGTGAGCTTTCGGCGCCGACGCTGGATGGCACCGTCACCATGAAGATCCCTCCCGGGACGCAGCCGGGCTCCCTGTTCCGGCTGCGGGGCAAGGGGTTGCCCTCCCTGCGCGGCGGGGGCCGGGGAGACCAGATGGTCCGGGTGGAGGTGGAGATTCCGGCTCGGTTGACGGCCCAGGGGAAGAAACTCCTTGAAGAATTTTCCAGGATAAGCGAAGATCATCTTTTTCCTGGAATCGAGAAGTTCTGGCGGCAAGTGAAGGGGTGGATGAAGCCATAGAGCCCCTTTCGCAACCTCCCGTGGCCGCGCTTAAGCTTAAATGCGAGCAGCGCAAGGAGCGAGGAGGAGGCGTATCATGAGGGTCAGGATACGGTGACGACGAGCGACGAAGCGATGCGACGCATTTCAGCTAAGCCCTCCGGGTTGCGGCGGCAGGCGGCCATCTCCTTTGTCTCTCCTCCTCGGCGTACTCCATGAGTACGCCATCGTCGTCGTTCCTCGGATCTGGCCGCCTGGCGCTCGCAACGCGGCTCACGCGAGGTTGCGAAAGGGGCTCTTAAATGCCTACCTACGAGTATAAATGCGGCCATTGCGGCCGCCGGTTTGAGCGGTTTCAGCCGATCACCTCCAAGCCCGCGGCCCCCTGCCCGAAGTGCAAACGGTCGGCCAAGAGGCTGATCTCCGCGGGGGCGGGCCTTTTGTTCAAGGGGTCCGGGTTTTACGCCACCGACTACCGTTCCAGCGACTACAAGAAAAAGGCCAAGAGCGAAGGCCAGCCCCCCTGCGGCGCTTCCTCCAAGGCCGCGTGCCCGAAACCGTCGTGTAAGGCGTGACCCCGCGAAGGTTCGACCGCATCCTGTCGGAGCTTCGGGAGCATGTGCCCTACACCATCTTCGCGGCCCTGATGGGGGTGGCGGCCCTGGGAGCGGTGACCCTGGCCGCCAATCTCACCCAGCGCGAGGCGCTCCTGCCGCGGGCGTCGCTTTCCCTCTTTCACTCCTTTCACTTTCTCCACCTCTTTTTCTCCGCCATAGCGACCACCGCGATGTTCTGGAGGCATGAGCGCCGGGTGGCGAAGGCGGTCGGGGTCGGTTTCTTCGGAACGGTGATCCCCTGCAGCACCAGCGATATCCTCTTCCCCTGGATAGGCGGCCGGTGGATGGGGGCCGACACCACCCTGCATGTCTGCCTTGCCGAGCACCCCCTTTTGGTGCTGACCTTTGTTCTGGGGGGGATCCTCGTGGGGTTCGCGCTGCCTCCGATCACGCGCTCGACCCTCTTTTCCCATGGGGCCCATGTTCTCCTGTCCAGCATGGCCTCGATGCTGTATCTGGTTTCCTTTGGGATCGCCGACTGGCTTAAGATGCTGGCCCTGGTTTTTCTGCTCTTGCTGGCTTCGGTCATGATTCCCTGCTGCACCAGCGACATCATCCTGCCGCTTTTATTCACCGAGTACGAAACATCCGAAGACCGTGCCCGTCATTGCGCCGTTTAAGGGATTAAGGTACGAGCTCTCCCGCGTGGGGAGCCTGGCGAAGGTGGTGACCCCTCCCTACGACATCATCTCGCCCGAGGGCCAGCGGAGGCTCTACCGCCTTCATGCGCACAACTTCGTCCGGGTGGTTTTCGGCCGGGGTTACGCGCGGGATCACTCCCAGAACAACCGCTACGCGCGGGCCCGCCAGACACTCCAGCGCTGGGTGGACCAGGGGATCTTGAAGGAGGATTCCGCCGCCAGCGTCTATCCCTATCTTCAGGAGTATCGCCTGGGGGGCAAGACCCATCGGCGGTGGGGAATGATCGCCCTGGTGCGATTGGATTCTCCGGGCATCTACCCGCACGAGAGGACGCGGCGGGCGCCCAAGCAGGACCGGATCCGTCTGCTGGCCGCGGCGCGCGCCTCCTTGAGCCCGATCTTCGGATTGATCCCTGACCGGAGGAAGGCTTACGGGAGAATGATCCGTCAAGCTTGCCGGAGCCAAGCCCCTGTGGGCACGGCCCGGCTGGACGGGGTGCGGCACGTCCTTTGGAGGGTTTCCGACCCGCGCCGGATTTCCGAGCTTAAGAATTTCTTGAAATCGAAGGATCTTGTGATCGCGGATGGCCACCACCGCTTCGAGGCCGCCCTGCATTACCAGAGGCGCCGGGCCCGGCATGACCGAAGCTCCGGACCGCCGGCCCCCTACCGCTACGCCATGTTTTATTTGGCCTCGGCGGGCTCGGAAGAGCCGGGCCTCCTGCCGACCCACCGGCTGATGATCCGGGCGGGGCGGAAAAGGATCGCCCGGCTCCTGGACGATTTGAAGAGCCATGGACAGGTCCAGGCGGGGCTGTCTGTGGAAGGGCTTTCCTCCAGGCTCGCCCATTCGGCGCGCCGGGGCAAGGTGGCGATCGGGTTGTGGGCGTCCCAGGGCCGGCGGGGCTATCTTCTGACGCCCAACTCCTCTCTTCCGGCCTCCTCCTTGGATGTGGAGTGGCTGCACCACCAAATTCTGCCCCGGTGGATGGGAGCAAGAAGCGAGCCGGTCTTCACCCAGGATCTTCAGGCGGCCCTGCGCCGGGTTCGGAGGATGCCCGCGTCGGCCCTGTTTGTGATGCAGCCCCCCCGGCTGAACCAGGTTTTCTCCCGGGCGAGGGAAGGCCGGAGGATGCCGGGGAAAACCACCTACTTCTATCCCAAGCCGCTGGCCGGCCTGGTGGAGTACAAATTTTAGCCCATGGCCCTCTTTGGAAAGCCCAAGTACACCGTGGTCCGGGTCAAGAAGCGGGAGATGCCGGAGGGGCTCTGGACCAAGTGCGAGGATTGCTCCGAGATTATCTACAACAAGGTCTTGGAGGAGAACCTGAAGGTTTGCCCCAAGTGCCAGTACCATTTCACCCTGGGGGCGCACGAGAGGATTCAGCAGATCGTTGACAGCGGCACCTTTCAGGAGTTTGATGCCCAGCTGCGCTCCGTGGACCCGCTGGAGTTCAAGGGGCCCAAGACCTACCGGCAGAAGCTTCAGCTCGATCAGGCCGCGACCGGTTTGTCCGAGGCGGCCGTGATGGGGGAGGGAAAGATTGACGGACGGCGCTCGGTGGTGGGGGTGACCGACTCCCGGTTCATCATGGGCTCCATGGGTTCGGTGGTGGGCGAGAAGGTGACCCGCGCCATCGAGCGCGCGATGCGCGGCAAGATCCCCCTGGTGATCGTCTCGGGCTCGGGGGGCGGGGCCCGCATGTACGAGGGGATGTTCTCCCTGATGCAGATGTCGAAGACCTCGGTGGCCCTGGCCGGTCTTCACGAGGCCGGGGTGCCGTTTGTCTCGGTCTTGACCGATCCCACCATGGCCGGCGTCATGGCGAGCTACGCCTCGCTGGGCGATGTGATCATGGCAGAGCCCCGCGCCCTGATCGGCTTCACCGGCCCGCGGGTGATTGAGCAGACGATCCGGCAGCGTTTGCCGGAAGGGTTCCAGCGTTCGGAATTTCTCCTGGAGCACGGCCTCATCGATCAGGTGGTTCACCGCAAGCAGCTTAAAAGCACCTTGAGCTTGCTCTTTTCGTATCTCACGCCTTAGTCAAAAGCGGGGGAGCTTATGTCGCAGGTCCGCTTGGAGGAGGTGACCAAGGTCTATCAGCCGGGCGGCGTCCTGGCTGTGGACCGGGTGAGCCTGGAGGTCCAATCCAAGGAGTTCGTGGTCCTGGTGGGACCCTCGGGCTGCGGAAAGTCGACCACCCTGCGGATGGTGGCCGGCCTGGAGGAGGTCACCTCCGGGAAGATCGTAATCGGCGAGCGCCTGGTGAACGACGTTCCGCCCAAGGACCGGGACATCGCCATGGTTTTTCAGAGCTACGCCCTGTATCCCCACCTGTCGGTTTACGAGAACATGGCTTTCGGTCTGGGCCTGCGGGGCTATCCCCGGTGGGAGATCGCCCACCGGGTGAAGGAGGCGGCCGAGATCTTGAGCATCACCAAGCTCCTCACCCGGAAGCCGCGGGAGCTCTCCGGCGGGGAGCGCCAGCGGGTGGCGGTGGGGCGGGCGATTGTTCGAAAGCCTCTCGTCTTCCTGTTCGACGAGCCTCTCTCCAACCTGGACGCCAAGATGCGCGTCCAAATGCGCACGGAGCTCAACAAGCTTCACACGCGGCTTCAGTCCACCATGATCTACGTGACCCACGACCAGACCGAGGCGATGACGCTGGGCAACCGGATCGCGGTGATGCACCAGGGGGTGATCCAGCAGGTGGCCGATCCGGCCGCCCTGTACGCCCGCCCGGTCAACCGCTTTGTGGCGAGCTTTATCGGCTCTCCCCAGATGAACTTCATTCCCGGGCAGGTGATCCGGAAGAACGGCCGCTGGTATTTTGACGATGGGCTGCATCGGGTCAAGGTGGTGGATGAGCACGCCTCCCAGGTGGCCCCCTATGAAGGCAAACCGATCCTCTTTGGGATCCGCCCCGAGGACATCTACGACAAGCTCTTTGTCCAGTACGCGCCCCCCGAGAATACCGTCACGGCAACGGTCGAGGTGGTGGAGCCGATGGGGCCGGAGGTTTTCCTGCATCTGACGCTGGGAGCGCGCACCCTGGTGGCCCGGGTCGGAGGGCACGAGCGCCCCCGGGTGAATCAGGATATGGATCTGGTTTTCGATATGTCCAAGGTGCATTTCTTCGATCCCCAAACGGAGGTGGCGGTCGTCTAAGCTTTTGCTGCATCCGGCGTGGCCCTGGCTCATCCAGGCGGCTTTTCCCCTCGTCACGGCGGCGTGGCTCGGCGCGGATCGTCCGTTTTTGGCGCTGGGGCTGGCGGTGGTTTTTTCCCTCTCGTTCCTCCTCGTTTCCCTCTCCAGCCAGAATCTTTCCTTGGCGTGGGTTGCCCTGGAGCTGATGGCTCTGGCTTTCATCCTTCGCTCGGGGTGCGCCTTCTGGCGCAAGCGGCTGCGCCATGAAGAGCTTCAGGCCGACCACTTGGAGGAGGAGGTGCACACCCTGGAGGGGGAGTTGGCTCGCCTGAAGGATCACGAGAGCGGTTTGGAGGTTCGCTCGAGGCGCTACCTCCTTTTGAGGAGGGCGGCCAACACCCTGGGCTCCGTCCTCGCCCTGGAGGATCTCCTGGCCGCGATCGGTGAGGAGCTTGGAAACTTGATCCAGGGGGCGGATCGTGTCTTGGTGTATCTGATGGAGCCGGAAAACCTGACCCTGGAGCTCAAGTCGGTTTGGCAGCGGGGCGAGCGCGTGACGATCAAGGCCAAAACCGGAGACCCCTTCGATGGGTGGGTGATGCGGCAGGCGCAGCCCCTGTTGGTGGAGGAGCCCTCCTCGGATTTTCGATTCCCCCGCGATGTGGCCCGGCAGGTGGGCCGCCCGCTGGGGGCCCTCATGAGCGTTCCCCTGATGACGAGCCAGCGCGTGACGGGCGTTCTCCGGGTGGAGTCGGACACGACGCGGGGGCTGTCCTCCGATGATCTTCGCCTGTGCCACATCGTGGCGGATTTGGCCACCCTGGGGATTGAGAACAGCCGGCTCTACCAACGGACGGCGCAACTGGCTGCCACGGACGACCTGACCCGATTGGCCCTGCGAAAGGTTTTTGAGGAACGGTTGGATCGGGCGCTTCAGGAATCCTCCCCGGGGAATCGGCCGGTTTCGGTTCTGATGATCGACATCGATCACTTCAAGGCCTACAACGATTCCTTTGGCCACACCGCCGGCGACAAGCTGCTGAAGCGTTTGGGGGAGATGGTGTCGGCGGCGGCCCGCGCGCGGGATCTGGCGGCCCGCTACGGCGGCGAGGAATTCGTCCTGCTGCTGGCCGGATGCTCCGGCCAGGAGGCCGCCCAGCGGGCTGAAGCGCTGCGCTCCCGCGTGGAGGCCGTCGAGCTTACGATGAGGCGCGTTCAAACCAAGACCACCGTTTCCATCGGTGTGGCGACCTCGCCGCAGGATGGAACCACGCCGGAGCTTCTGATGCGGCGGGCGGACGAGAGGCTCTACAGGGCCAAGGCTTCCGGGAGGAATCAGGTATGCGCGGGGTAAGATTTCTTCTCCCGGCGGCCTGGCTCTTGATGCTGGGGGCCGTCTTTTTGGCTCCGGAAAAGTCCGGGCCCTGGCTTTTGGCTCTGGTTTTGCCGATGGCCGGGGCCGCCTTCTTCCTTCCCCCGCGCCTGCTGTGGCTTCTGGCGGCGGCGAGCTCCCTTTCGAGCCTTTACCTGATAAGAGTGGAGCCCCTGCGGGAATGGCTGCCCGCGGCCTGGGTGGCTTACGCGATGGTCCCTTTTTTTCTTTGGAGGAAAGCGCGCCGGACGGAGGGCGCGCTCGCGGCCTGCGCCAAGCGCCAGAGGCAGCTGTCGGAGTCCAGGGAGCTTCTGCTTGGCAAGAAGCGGAAGTGGACTTCCACCGCGCGCGGCCAAGAGGAAGGCATCTCGACGATCGTTGAGCTGTACGGGATCTCCAAGAGATTCCTGGCCACCCTCGACCTGGAGGAGGCGATCCGGATTGCCGAGGAGGTCCTGAAGGCCGAAGGGGCTCATCTGGCCCCGAGCCGGCGCCAGGAGTGTCTGTCGGTTTTGCGGGAGGATCTGGAGAAGGGGAGGCTTTCGCTTGAGGCGTTGTCCTCTTTGCCGGGGCCCGCGGAGCCGCCGGGGGCGGAGCGTTTTGACATCCTGAAGGGCCAGCTGGCCATGGGGTTGAGGCGGGTCGGTCTGTATCAGCGGGTTCAGGAATCGGCCACCCACGATTCCCTGACCGGCCTTTGGGTGAGGCGCCATTTCCTGGAACGGCTGGCCGAAGAGATCGATCGGTCCAGCCGCCGCGAATTGAAGCTCGCCTTTCTCATGGTGGATTTGGATTTCTTCAAGAGGGTGAACGACACCTACGGGCATCTGGTCGGGGACGTGGTCTTAAAGGAGGCGGCGCTGCGCCTGCGCCGCTCGGTCCGGGAGATTGATCTGGTGGCGCGCTACGGCGGCGAGGAATTCGCCCTCGCGCTGCCGGAGGCCAACCGCCTGCTGGGCGTCCAGGTTGCCGAGCGAATCCGGCAGACGATGAGCCAAACGAACGTCCGGGCCTACGATGAGCTGATTGGGATGACCGTTTCGGTGGGGGTGGCCATCTTTCCCGATGACGCCCGGACCGTGGAGGATCTGATCGAAGCGGCCGACCAGGCGATGTATCGGGCGAAGGCCCTGGGCCGGAATCGAACCGTGGCGGGAGTCAGTCAACTATGATACATTGCGAAAATCATGCGCACCGTAGCCCGTAGGGCGGTTTTTGTCGGCGTGGACATCGGGGGCACCTTTCTCAAGGCGGGTCTGGTCCGGGGAAGCCGTCTGCTGCGGGAGGTTTCGATCCCCACGGGGCGCGCGGCCACTCCCGCGGGAACGGAGTTTTTGGTTTCGGAGGCCTTGGGGCGTTTGGGGGTTTCTTCCGGCGGCGGCGCGGCCGCCGTGGGGGTGGGAATTCCGGGGCTCGTGCGTTTTCCCGCCGGGGTGGTCGTTTCCTGCGTGAACCTGCCGGGCTGGAAGGAGGTTCCGCTTAAGAAGCGTCTTTCCAGGAGGCTGGGCCTGCCGGTTTTTGTGGACAACGATGTCAACGTGATGACCCTGGCCGAATGGCGTTATGGCGCCGGCAAGGGGGCGAAAAATCTCGTGGGCGTCACCCTGGGGACCGGCGTCGGAGGGGGCCTGGTGATCGATGGGAGGTTTTACCGGGGCAGCGGAGGAAGCGCCGGAGAGATCGGGCATCTTCCGCTGGCCGCGGAAGGCCCCGCCTGCCCGTGCGGGGGCCGCGCTTGCCTGGAGCAGACGGTTGGAAACAAGCAGATTCTGGGCTGGGTCAAGGGTGAGCTGAAGAAGAATCGGCGAAGCAGGATCTGGACCCTCATTGGGGATCACCTTGAGGCGCTCACCCCGGAGGTGATCGACCGGGCCTGCCGGGAGGGCGACCCCCTGGCGCGAAAGGCTTGGAGACGCTCCGGCGAGGCGATCGGACTGGCCTTGAGCGGCGCGGTGAATCTGCTGAACCCCGACCGGATTGTGATCGGCGGGGGCATCGCCAAGGCCGGCCATTGGCTTTTTACCCCGATCAGAAAGACGGTTCGGCAAAGGGCCATGCGGGGCCTGAAGGATGTCCCCATCGTTCCGGCCCGGCTTGGGACACAGGCTGGAATGATCGGCGCCGCCCGCCTCGCCCAAGAAGAGCTGGAGCGTTCTTGAAACCGGCTCCAAGCGGTAAGCGAGGAATGTTCCGGCTTACTGCTTACTGCTTACCGCTTACCGCTGTTTTTCTTACCGCTTATGGCTTACCGCTTACCGCTGTATTTGCCGAGGAAGAGCCGGTCGCGGTTTCGGCGGACCAGGTGGAATACTTCGCGCATCCCAAGAAGGTGGTGGCCAGGGGGGGCGTGACGGCCGTCCACCGAGAGACCAAGCTGACCTGCGACTTCGCCACCATTTATACCGAAACCCAGGATGCCTATTTGAAGGGAAGGGTCCGCCTGGTCCAACCGGGGGGGCTGCTGCAGGGGGAGGAGGTGGTTTACAACTTCAGGACCCGTAAGGGCGTGGTCCTGGATTCCGAGAGCCAATCCGGCGCCTGGCGCTCCGTGGGGGACGAGGGAAAGAAGCTGGGAGAGGAGGCCTTCCTCCAGCGGCGGGGGTATCTGACAAGCTGCGATTTCGAAGAGCCGCACACGCGCTGGGACGCCAAGGAGGTTTACGTCTATCTGGACGACCGGGTGGTTTTAAAGAGGGTGGTCATGCGCGTGGGGAGCGTCCCGGTCCTCTACCTGCCCTCCTACACCCACTCCTTGGACGATAAAAGGCCTCGGGTGACCATCATTCCGGGCAAGGAAGATGATTGGGGTCTTTTCCTGCTGACCGCCTGGCGGCTCTACCTTCATGAAAACCTTCAGGGCCGGGTCCACGTGGATTACCGGGAGCGGCTGGATTTGGCCAGCGGAGTGGATCTCAAGTACCAGATCCCCGATTACGGAAGGGGAATCTTCAGATCCTATTACACGCATGAACGCGCCATCGGAAGGGATCACCTCTGGAGCCGTTGGTACAACGCCAAGGAGAACCGCCAGATCACCCGCGAAAGGGAACGGCACCGGTTCCAACTGCGCCACCGCTGGGAGGTGGACAAGGCCACCCAAGCCATCCTGGAGGTTCACCGGGCCCAGGACGAATCCTTTGTCAAGGATTTCTTCTTGAGGGAGTTTGAGCAGGACGCTGCTCCCCTGTCATTCTTTCAGCTCATCCGTTCCGACCCCTGGTACAGCTTGACCTTTCTCATCAAGAAGCGGATAAACCGTTTCGAGACGGTGACCCAGGAATTTCCATCGGTCAACTTCCGGATTCGTCCCCTGCTGCTTTCCTGGCTGCCCTCCCTGGAGAAAAAGCCCGAAACGCTGGAGGCCTTGGAACAGGTGGAGGTGGTGAAGGAGGCCGAGGCCGGCGAGGCCAAGGATCGGGCGGGTTTGCGGGCAGGCGTCTCCCGATCTGGCTGGTACTACCAGTCTTCGTTCGATTACCTCCATTCCAACGTTGCGGAGAAGACCGTCGGGACCGAGAAATCGCTGGTCCGGTTCAATACCCTCCAGGAGCTCTTCTACCCCTTGAGGCTCTTCAAGTGGCTCAACCTGCGCCCCTTCGCTTCCTTTCAACACACCGCCGATTCCCGCGGGGAGAAGGAAGATGCCCCCCAGTTCAGGCAAGCCGGGGCGGTGGGAGCGGACGTCAGCACCAAGCTCTCCCGCGTTTTCGACCTCACCACCAACTGGGGGAACCTGGACATCAACCGGCTGCGCCACATCATAACGCCCACCCTCTCCTACCGGTACCAGGGCAAACCGACGATCTCGGCCGATAAACTCCTGCGGTCGGACGGTCTGACCAAGGGCAACCTCGCCACCTTCGGTTTGGAGCATAAACTGCAGACCAAGCGGGGTTCCGGCCCTTCGCCCGCGATCGTGGACCTCGCCCGTTTTCAGACCTCCCTTCCGTACAATCTGGAGGGATCCAGCGGCCGCGGGGGAAAGTGGGACAACTTCTCGCTTGACCTGGAAACCAAGCCGTATGGGTGGCTGTACCTGGAATCGGATGCCCAGTTGGACCCGCAGATCTTCAAGTTCCTGACGATCAATGCCGATTTGATCGTCCAAGGTGGTTCCTGGGCCCTGGGGTCTTCTCCGCGGATCGGCCAGATGGTGGGGGAGGACGGGGCTCTCGAGGAGCTTCCGTGGGCGCTGGGCTTGGGTTGGCGTTATCAGAGGAATACCTCGGCCCAGATGACGCTGGAGACCGAGTTCGACTTGAGCAAGAAGTGGAGGGTTGGGATCTATCAGGCTTTCGACGTGAAACGCTTTGTCAAGGAAGAGACCGTTCTGGCCAGCCGCGACGTGAAGAAGATCTACGATTTCGCGGAAACGGAGTATCGCCTGCGGCGGGATCTTCACGAATGGACGGTGGAGCTCATCTTCAACAAGAGGCGCTCCCAGGGGGAAGCGCTCATGCTGGTCTTCCGACTGAAGGCCGCCCCGGAGACGCCGTTGGAGGTCGAGCGCAGCTATCACCAGCCCAAGTCCGGCCGGAACTCCCCCAAGCGGTGAGCGGGGTGTTGTATAATACGGGTTTTTAAACCATGAACATCTCCATTATTGGGTCGGGCCACGTCGGGTTGGTCACGGGGGCCTGCTTTGCCGACTTGGGCAACCGGGTGGTCTGCGTCGACAACGACGCGGCCAAGATGACCGCTCTGAAGAAAGGGAAGGCCCCTTTCTTTGAGCCGGGCCTTGCCCCGCTCATCCGGCGGGGCCTGAAGACGCGCCGCCTGCGTTTCACCGACTCCATCGGGGAGGCGGTTCGCCACGGCAGGGTCATCTTCATCGCCGTGGGGACTCCTCCCAAGGCCGATGGCGAGGCCGACCTGACCGGGATCGAGCATGTGGCTCGCGGGATCGCCTCCGAGATGAAGAGCCACCGGCTGATCGTTGAGAAGTCAACGGTGCCGGTGGAGACCGGACGATGGATCCGGCGGACCCTGGAGCTTTCGATCCGGCGCAAGGTTGCCTTCGATGTGGCGTCCAACCCGGAGTTTCTCCGGGAGGGAACGGCGGTCCGGGATTTCCTTCATCCGGACCGGATCGTGCTGGGCGTGGAATCGAAGCGGGCCGAGAGGCTTCTTCGGGAGCTTTACCGTCCCTTCCGCTCGCCCTTGGTGATAACCGACATCGCCTCGGCCGAGCTGATCAAGCACGCCTCCAACGCGTTCCTGGCCACAAAGGTTTCCTTCATCAACGCGATTTCCCGGCTTTGCGAGCTGGTCGGCGCGGATGTGGAACGGGTGGCCGCCGGAATGGGGCTGGATCCCAGGATCGGGAACTCCTTTCTGAAGGCAGGAGCCGGCTACGGGGGGTTTTGTCTGCCCAAGGACATTGAGGCCTTCATCCGGATCTCGCAGAAGCTGGGCTACGATTTTGAGATCCTGAAGGCGGTCAGGGCCGTCAACGCCGAGATGAAGAAGCTGATCGTCAAGAAGATTGAAAAGGAGCTCTGGAACCTGAAGGGTAAGAGGATCGGGGTTCTGGGCCTTGCCTTCAAGCCCGACACCGACGATCTCCGGTTCGCTCCTTCGCTGGAGGTGATCGAGGCCCTGGGCCGAGCCGGGTCTCACGTGGCGGCTTACGACCCCCAAGCGATGCCGGCGGCCAAGACCCTCGTCAACGGCGTCACCTTCGCCCGGGATCCTTACGCGCTTGCCCGGGGGTCCGATTGCCTCGTGGTCATGACCGAGTGGGGTCAGTTCAGGAAGCTCAACCTCTCCCGCCTCAAGCGCTTGATGCGGCTCCCGGTGGTGGTGGATGGCAGGAATCTCTACGATCCGAAGGTGATGAAGCGGCTGGGGTTTCGCTACGTGGGGGTGGGGCGTGGGAGCGATGCCGCCAGGCGATAAGCTGATCCACGGCGTTGCCGTCAAGACCCTGAAGGTCATCCCCGATGAGCGGGGCAGGCTCATGGAGATCTTAAGGAACGACGAACCGATCTTTGAGCGTTTTGGGCAGGTGTACGTGACCACCGCGCGGCCGGAAGTGGTCAAGGCGTGGCACCACCACAAGCTGCAGGCCGATCATTGGGTGTGCCTTCAGGGAAAGGCGCTGGTGGCGCTTTACGACGCCCGGGAGAAATCGCCGACCCGCGGCCAGGTCAACGAATTCTGGATGACGCCGGAGGAGCCCTTCTTGCTTAAGATCCCCGCCGGGGTTTACCACGGCTTCAAGGGCAAGGACCCGCAGGGGGAAACCATGATCATGAATGTGCCCACGCTGCCTTACCGCCATGCCTCTCCGGATGAGTACCGGCACGATCCGTACGATCCGGCCATTGCCTTTGATTGGAGGCGGTAAGGCGTGACCCCGCCCAGCCATCACACACCCGCCCCGGCGCCGCGACTCGCGGCAGATCTGCCCAAGAGTATCGGAACCCCCGTTCGGGGTGTCCCTGCGCTCCTCACCCCCCTCCCCCGGTGGGTGGCCATGCGTCGCGCGGCTGCTTGGGCTGGGTGCTCGGTGCTCCGGTTGCAGAACCTCGGCGTCCACGCTCGCGCAAATCCAGCGGGGGTGCGGCCTGACCTAATGGCGCCGTTTCCGCTGCGCTTCGCTCCTGCGCGCCCTGGCCCTTCGGGCCATCGCCCAAGACAGCCAATGCTCCGCCTGGCCACACCCCCGGGGTCGGTGGGAGCTAGGACATGCTGGGCCACGGGTGACGCCGGAGGGAGGACCCGACGCCGCGCCCGCAGGCCGAAGGCCGAGGACGGACGGCGGGAGTACCCGCAGGCGGCAGGACCCGTGGCCAGCGAACTCCCCACACACCGGGCCGGGGCCTCGGAAGCTGGCGTCCAGATCTCCGGAGCGAGCCCTCTCCCCCAGACCAAGGGCGGGGAGTTCTGCGAGGACCCGTGGCTGGCAGTCCCGCACACCGAATCGGGGGTCTTGGAGGAACCACTTGACATCGCGGGCGGATTGGGCA
>JACOVG010000023.1 GCA_016177405.1 Candidatus Omnitrophota bacterium
CCGATAACCACCTTGGCCAGCTGGAGGCCGTCACCATCCACGTAGTTGGAGACCTTGTCGCGTTGGTAGGTCTGGCCGGCGTCAAAGAGAACGATCTGGCCTGGGGTGGTGAAGGCATGGGGGGTGCGCCATGGTTGAGTATCGTTCCAGCGGTAGGCGGTGCCGACCCGCTCACCGGTGGCGTTGTAGAGCCGAAGGGCGGTGGATTCCTGCTCGGCGGTTGTGTTGTCGGCGTTGTGCTCCAAGACCTTGGCCTTGCCTTCGGCCAGGAGGCCGTAGACCGGCTTGTCGTTAGTGGAGAGCTCCTTGATCCGGTCGGCTGTGATCTCCTTCCAGTCGGCCAGGGCCTCATCGTACTGCTGGAAGGTGCGGGAGGCGCCGTTGGGCGCGACCTGGCCGGTGCGCTCGGCCTTCATCAAGGCACCGTCAGAAGCAATGGAGATCTTCTCGTACTGCAAGTTGTCCGGATCCATGTACCGGCCCGCTTCCCCTCCTTCGATCGTGAGAGGTCCTTGGACGGCAACCGGCAGACTGCTCTCCACGTGGATGACCTCGTGTTTGAGCCAGTACCGCTGGCCAGATGTTCTTTCTTCAAACTGTCGAGTAAGCTTGCTCAAAAGGACGGCTCCCTTCTCGTTGGTTTCTCCGGAAAGGAGGAGGGAACCTTTGGCTTCCATGCCGCCCCGACCAACGACCGAATCCAAGAGCCAGACGCGGGCCTCGCCGGCCGCGATGGAAACCTTGCCGGTCAGGGTGAGGGCTCCTTTCTCATCCGGGATGAAGAGGAGGGCGTCGGCGCGGTCGGCGCCGGCGGCGTAGGGCCGGACGGTGACATCGCGGATTTTGCCGTTTACCTCCATCGGAACAACCACGGCGATATCGCCCCGCTTGGTGCCCTCGGGGATGAAGTAAGCAACCTGGGAGGATCTGGGCTTGCCCTTCTCGTCCTCCTCAAAGATCGGATGGATGACCAGCCGGAGCCATGGGGTCTTCCCGCTCTCATCCGGCTCCATCTCCCGGACCTTCTCATCGTCCACGGCAACACCCTGTTTCGTGATCTTGACCGTCCCTTCGGCCCGGTAGAAGGCGGCGTACTCGTGGGAATCGGAAAGCTCCATCTCGCCGGGCTTACCGTCCTTCTTCTCCTTCAGGAATCGGGAGAAGCGCAGGGTGTTGGCGGCGGAGTCGCCGGAGAAGACCGCGCGATGGGTTCGGGTGTTGGCGTCCAAGAGCAGGCCGGCCACCTGGCGGGCCTTCACCATCCGGTCGGAGAGGAGGGCGGGCCGGTCCCCCTCCATCGTCGGGGCGGCCACGTAGATCAGGTCCCGCGCGAGCTCCTCCTTGCCGCTCTTCGGGTCGATCACCAGAACGCCGGTCTCGAGGGAGCGGCCCTCCTCGGCCAGGCGGGCGAACCTAAAGCCGGGCAGGCCCGGGGCGTCCAAGAAGAATTCGGTGAGGCCCTCCTCCTTTACCAGCTCAAGGAGCCGCTCATCCAGATCGGCCCGGAAGACCGGCATCGGCCGGCCGGTTTCGTCCCGCGGTGTGATCCGTCGGCCGTCGGCGTCGTACGACTGGACGGTCTCGAGAGAGTAAACCTTGTAGGAGGCCCCCTGGCCGGAAGGAACCACCGCCCCGACCAGCCGCCAGGGTGTAGAGGAAACCCCCAGCACCAGCATGTACCAGGGATTCCTCCGGTGGATGGTGATGCCGCCGGTCACCGGGTCAAGCTGAACCATGAGTTTCTTGCCCTTGGCGGTCTCCTTAAGATCCGCCAGCACCGGCGCCGGGAAGGTCTTTTCCAGGTCCTCGTACTCGACCTTCTTCCAGGCAAACGGATGCTTCGTCCGCTTCCAGCCGCTCACATCCACGAGGCCGCTCGCGGGAGTTTCCACAAGGATCTCGGCCGCGAGCTCCGCCATCAATCTTTCAGCCGAAGGAGCCGCGGGGGAGGCCTTAAGCGGACGGGAGAACTCCCCCTCCTTCGCCTCCAGGATGATCCGCGCCTCCTCGGCGACGGAGACGCCGTCCGGATTGGCCAGGAGCACCTGCAGGCGGATCGGGGTTTCCGGCGAAAGCGGTCTTCCCTGGGCGTCCAGGCGGTGCAACTCCTGAAGATCTTGCGGCAGATCCTTCAGCGTAAGCGGCCTTTCCGCGCCTGCCTCCGCCATCCGATCGGCCACCAGGAACGCCCAGCCCTCCTTGGAGAACTGGATCTTGATTCTAAGGCCGGCCGGAAGCTCTTTAAGCCCCAAGTCCTTCAACAGCGTCTCAAACGCCTTGTCCAGGGTGGTCCCCTTCTCCTTCTTCAAAAGCTCATCCATGCCGAGGAGGTAGATCTCTTTCAGGGAGGAGGCTTCCTCGCCGCTGGCGGCCTGAATCGCCACCCGCTCGATGATCTCCGGCGAAAGCCCCAGGGTCTGAAGTTTGCCCTCCAGCGCCTCGCCGATCTTCAGCGACTTGGCAAACGGCGTCAGCTCCATGATCCGGCGGCCGGCGGTTTCCTCCACGGCAACGGCGAGCAGATCCTCCGCCTTGAAGTAAACCACCGCCTCGGCGTAAGCCAGGTCCGCGCTCACCTTGATCTGGATGGAATCTATCTTCTTCAAGTCCATCTCTTTTTGGGCCGTCCCGTTCACCTCTTTAAGAAGGTTCTTGACGAGGGCCCCCCAGAGCGCCTGGCCCTCCTTACTGCCGCCAACCTCCTGAAGCTTCTCCACAAAGGAGGAGACCCGGGTATTATTCTCCTGGGTATTCTTAACGACGAACTCGAACATAAACTTGGTGTCGGCGGTCCCCTTCTCCTTGTCCACCTGGATCTTGAGCTCGAAGGAGATCTCCTTCTTGCCGGGGTCGGCGGCCTGGGCAAGGGCTTGGAGGTCCTGAGAGAGCGCTTGGGTCTTGATCTGGCCCTTGAGGCTCAATCCGACCACCTCACCCTCCTTGGTGACGTCCACCTTGACGGTGACATCCCCTTTGATCATGCCAAGCTCCGCCAGGGCCCGGAACGCCTTGGCCACTTCTTGCATGAGATCCTGGGTGTTCTCAATCTTCGCGAAGGCCCCCTTGAGCGTCTTTAAGGCCTCGGCCTGCTCGGGGGTGAGGGTCTTCTTTCCGCCCTCTGTCAGCGCCCGCTCAATGGAGTTCACATCCACCGCCAGCGTCAGCTGTTTCGCGATCTCCTTGGACACGGCCGCCTTGAGTTCCTCACCGGTGACACCCTCCACTTGGATTTCCCCGATCGCGTTCACCACCGCCACGAGGAGCTGCCCGGCATTCTTCGCCTCCACCTTGAAGGAAAGGGAGAGGGTGCCCGGGTTCTCCGGATCAAACTCAAACCGCAGGTCGAGTTTCGCCATCTGCTCCTTGGTGTAGCCGGCCTGGGCCAGGAGCTTGGCCATCGTCTTCTTCACCTCGGGGTTCAAGCTCTCCAGCTTGACGGTGCCGGTGATGACGAGCTTCCCCTCGGCGTTGACCCCGACACCCAGGGTATCGGCCGCCTCCAGGAGGCCCTCGACGGCGAAGAACTTGGCCAGATCCTTGGCCGCCTTCTGGATCTTCGCCTCCAGTTCCTTGTTTCCGGAGGCCGCCAGGAGCTTCGTGAGATTGCCGGTGATGACCGCCGTCCCCATCTTGGCGAGGAGGGCGCGGGCCTCGGCTGGGGTAAGCTTGCTTGCCTTGGCCAGCCGGGTGACCTCTTTTTTGAGCTCCGAGGCCTTCGTCTCATCGGCCGACTCCCGGGTCAGAACCAGATCGGCCCCCAGCAGCTCCTTCACGGCATCTTTAAGTTTCTGCTGATCGGCCTCGGAGAGCTCCTTGAACGCCTCCTCGTCCACCTCCACAAACAGCTTTCCGCCGGCCGCATGGAGGGAGAGCTTTATGCCGGCAAGCTCCCCTTCCGCCGCCTCGCCCATCAGATCGCTCCCGGAGATCCCCATTCGGATGGAGCCGTCCTCCAGATCCGCCCGGAGCGTCACGTCGGAATTTTCCTTGAGAGAGGTTGTGCCTTCGTCCAGCTTTTTCTTCAGAAGCTCGGCGTTCTTTAGGAACTTCTCCTCCGACTCCTTGGACTTGAATTTCAGCGGGGGAAGCTCCTCCCCAATAATGTCCTTTACCTTGACCTGAAGCGTCGCCTCTTCTCCGGATTCCTCCTCCAGGATGAGAAGGATCTCGCCGCCCAGATCCTCTTCTACCGCCTTCTTAAGCGCTTTCGCCTCGGGGGCGGTGAGCTCCTCAAACTCCGACTCCTCCATCACCACGAGGGTCTTGACCTTTTTAGGCCCTTCGGAGATCTCCAGCTCCACCTCCAGGGACTCTTTGACCTCCCCGACCTTAAGCGCGAGCTCCACCTTGACCTTGAGGGAGCCCTCCTCCTTCAGCTCAACGTCGCCCTTGATCGCCACGAGGAGGGAGGCCTCCATCGTCCCGAGGGCATCCAGTCCTTTTAAGAGTTTTTCCGCGGCGACAGGGGAGAGCACCAGAGAATCCTCCTCGCCCTTCTTCTCCGGAGCCCGCTTAACCTCCAGCACGACGGGCTTGCCATCCTCCCCCTCAACATCCTTCCGGGTGACGAGGAAGGCCCCTTCCTCGGTGATCTCGACCTGGGATACCTTCTCCCCCAGCTCCTTCAGCGCCTTAAGCAGAACCGGCGCCGCTTTTATCAGCTCCTCGGCCTTGGCCGGAGCTAGATTCACCTCTTTGGTCTCGGCGGCGGCGGCCAGAAGCGGGGCGGAGACTTGGGTGATCTTGCCGCTGTTTACATCTATGCTGAAGTGGTCTTTGGACTCCTTCTTGGCCGGCCCCAGGTAGACCTTCAGCTCGCCCGGGTTAACCATCTCGATCTCGACGGTCAACTCCACCTCCGGCAGCGCCTTAAGGAGCTTTTCATCGCCAAACCCCTTCATGATGAGCTTAAGATCCTCCTGGGCCGCCTTCTCGAAGGTCACCGACTTGACCAACCCATCGGAACCCTCCTCAAACTCCGCCTTCACAGCAAGCCGCTTGGCCGCCTCGGTGTCCAGGCCGATCAGCTCCAGCGCCGCCTCCTTGCCGAGGTCCTGAACCAGCTTCATGGAGGGAATAAATGTTCCGCTCTCCAAGTTGACAACCCCCAGGAAGGTCTTGCCGGTGCTCCCTTTGATCTGGGCGGAGAGTTTGGCCCAGTCCGGCCGCTCGACATCCACGGTCAGATCCAGGGAGCCCGCTTCCACCTTCTCAAACAGCTTCTCGGCCAGCGGCTTCAAGGCGGGAGCCGAGGACAGATCCTCCTTGGAAATCGCCTTGAGCTCCATCGTCTTGACCAGCCCGCCGGGGGCCTCCTTCGTGAAGGTGAAGAGGATCTCCTTCTGGGCAAGCTTGGCCGCCAGTTCCTTCTTCATCCCCATCAGCTCCAAGGCCATCTGTTTGCTGTGCTTCACCAGATCGAACGACGGAACGAAGATCCCCTTGGAGCGGTCCAGGACTCCCAGGAACTTTTCGCCGACCTCCTTAAGCTCCGCGTGAACCTCCAGGCGGGCCGGGTTCTTCTGGTCGGCAACCTTGAAGATAAGAACACTGCCTTCCTTGATCTCTGCCGCCAGGGCCGGGGCCATCCGCTTCATCGCTTCTTGGCTGGCGCCATCGGTGAACAGCGTCGCGAGGAAGCCCTGAAGATCATCTTTCTCCGCCTCGGAGAGCTTGGAGAGATCCACCCGGATCGAATCCACCACCTGCTCCCCTTCCTTGCCCCCTTCAAGCTCCGTGAAGATGAAGGTGATGGCGCCCGCCCTGTTGGGATCCATCCCCATCAACTGAACCGCCAGGGCGTGGTTCTTCCGATTCTGACCCTGATCCACCGCCTCGGAGACCAGGAAGAGGCCGCTGCGGCGGTCCAGAACACCCAGGAAGGTTTCCTGGGTCTCTCCCTTCAGGATGGCGTACACCTTGACCTGGAAGGGGTTCTCCTCGCTGAACTCGAGCCGGATCGCGCTCGCCGGCTCCAGCTTGCCCTCCAGGCCCTTGCCCAGCAGTTCCATCCCCTGCTTGCTCTTCGGGTCCAGGAACACCTCGGCCAACTCCACCGCCAGGGCCTTTTGATCTTCAGGGACCGTCGGCTCGGAGACGAGCGTGTTCGTATTGGGATCGTACGTCTCCGGGTTCTTATCCGCCGCGGCCATCGCTCCCATCAGGAAATTCTCTCCTGTCATGTCAGGGGGGGCAACGTCGACGACTTCTCTCTTGTTTTCTGTCATGTCAGAGTCAGAGGCAACGACAACGACCTTTTCTCCCCGGATGCTGCCGCCCGCCATCTGGCGGATCTGGTAGGGAGTGCGCGAGCCATCCTTCGGGTCACGTGGTCCCCAAAAGACCTTCCAGACATCCTCCTGGGTGGGCGCCCTTGAGCTTTTACCCGCGGGAGCTTCAGGGACCTTCAGCTCGATCACCTGGGTCTTTCCCGCGCCGGGGCCGGGCAGGAGCTTGACCTTGGGATCCATGAGGTACTCCATCGCCTTCATGAGAAGCTTCGGATCGATATTCATCTCCTTCAGGATGGTGTGCTTCTTCCCGGGTTCCCTCACCACCTCGTACACCCTGTTTTTCCAGGAGAAGACCCCTTGCGGGCGGGCTGTCAGGTACTCCTGTCCCTCCTTGATCTCCACCTTGCCGGAGGCCTCTATCAAAACCTGGAAGCCGGTCACAAACTCCATCCGTTTGCCGTTCACCTCATAGAATCCCGGACCGAAGGTCACGGTGATGTTCCCCTCGGTGTCTTTCTCCACCGATACTGGCCGGGTTCCCTCGAACTTGAAATGCTTCTCGGCCTCCTTCAGGTCAATTTTGGGATTCAGGCGCTTCAGATCGCTGACGTTGTTCACGAGCGGGGTGCCAACGGCATTGCCCAGTGGAAGCCCGGTTTTCGGGTCGTTCACCGAGCGGGCATCGTGTTGGATCTGCCGTTTGCCGTCGGGGCCCTTTTCCTTCTTCTCCTTGAGGGTGACCGGCAGGGTTTCAAAGTTCTTTTCTTCCTTAAGAAGCGGGTTATCCTTGTTATTCTTCAGAATCCACTCGATCGCCTTAAGCTTCGAGTCGAGCTGTCCAATCTTCTTCTCCACCCGGTGGAGGCGGACCTCGCCGGCTCCCTGGGCTTTAAGCTCCGTCTGCTTGGCTTTCAATTCCTCCCTTTGGCCAAGGACCTCGCTCTTGGTCTCGGTGGTGATGTTCGACCGGATCATCGCCCCCAGGCCGTCCAGCACGTTGGCGGCCACCTCGTTGAAGAAGTCCCTCGCGTACTTGAAGTCCTTGCCGTTCTTCTCCTGGATTTTCTGCAGGCCGTAGGAAATACCGGCCTGGATCAGGCCGAAGGCCGCGATACTGATCAGCACCACATCCTGAAGATCGAACCCGCCCTCGAAGCTCAAATCCCACTTATCCCCCTCGCCGAACGAGATCCCGTAGCCGATGACCGAGGCCGCCCTCGAGAGGACGAAGTTCAGCGCCACCTTCCAGAAGCCGGGCTCCTCGCCCTCCACCCCCATCTGCTCCTCCTCGGTGAAGATCGCGTTGGCGATGGCCCACTGGACGGTGGAAACAAGGAAGTTGGTTAAGACCGCCCGGCCGAATTCGCCCCAGCTCCCTATCGCGGCGGCGGAGGCCAGTCGATTGCCGGTGAAGGCCAGGGCGTTTCCGACGGCCGACTCGCCGGTCACCTCGCCGGCCGCGTTGACGGTGCTGCCCATGCTTTCGCCGAGCTTCTCAAGTCCCTTGCCGATCCCGTACGTCACGATCGCCACGGCGACGGATATCCCGACGGCGACGAAATCGAAATTTCCGGTGGCGCCGTAATTCATGAGCTGGGTGAAGACCGCTGAAAGGATGGCGAAGGTTATCGCCAACATGAGCTTCCCCACAATCAAACCGGCCTGCGGTCCGAGAAACCAGGTCACCAGGGCGGCCGCGGCGAAGGCGACAATCTTGTTGATGACCGACATGAAGCCGCCGCCGCCCTCGATGTCGGTGCTCTCGGAGGTTTTCCGGCCGGCGGCGTCGGTGATGGTGGTTGTGATGGCGGTGACGTCCGAGGCGCCCAGGCCCGACCCCAGGAAGCCGCCGTCGTCGGTCTCGACGATGGAGACGGAGACCCCCTGGCGGCGGCCGGCGGCGTCGTAGAGGGAGCCGGAGAAGACCGTCAGCGGCTCGTCGTCGTCGGTCCGGCTTTCAAAGGAGCTCACCGAGTCCCAGGCGTCGTAGGCGATGGCGATCTGCCTGGTTTCCGCGGCCTCGCCGGCGGTGTGGTTTAAGACCGTCTGGTCGACGAGCTGGCCGAGCGAGTTGTAGACGGGCGGGGAGCGGCCCGGCCCAAGGCCGAACTGGATGCTGACGGCCTTGCCATCCTCCTCCGCGGCCCAGGGCGGTGTGAAGCTGCTGTAAGAAAGCTCCAGGCCGGTCAGCCCCAGGTAGGCGATGCCGGTCTTGGTGTCGGTCTTGGATTCCCGGAAGCCGCTGCCGTTAATCAGGTAGCTGCGGCTCTGGCGGATGATCTGGCCGGTCATCTGGCCGTCGGAGTCGTAGCTCAAGGTGGCGTCCCGAACCGCCTCAAAGTCCCGGTAGCGGCCGGTGAAGTCAGAGTCGAAGGTCGTCAGATCCAGCGTCCGGATGGCCAGCCCCTGCGCGTTGTAGTCGGTGCGTTCTCTCTGTGATTCGGTCACGTGGACCATGAGGCCGCCGTTTCCGGTGACGGCGTGCGCGGTGGGGCCGGTATGCATACGCAAGCGCCAATCGGCCGGGTTGTTGCCGTTCCGGTCGAAGTAGCTCGACCCGGAGATCAGGAAGAAATGCTCCTCGCCGCGGCGGATGAAGGTGTCTATCAGGCCGAGGGGGTTGTAGCGCATGTCGGTGGTGCTCTCCTTGGTCCAGATGCCGGGCCTGGAGGCGGAGTGGGTCCATTGGATCGAATCCCGCAGCTTTCCCACCGAGGCCAGATTCGCCCGGCCGCTTTCGAAATCTTCGCGGCTCCAGTACCGCATCCCCTGGGCAAGCTGGGTGTCGGTCACGTCGATGGCGGCCGAGGCCCCGCCAGGCCCGCTCGTGGCGGCCTGGGCGCGGGTCGTCTGCAGGAAGCCGGCAACCTGGTCGGTCGTCCCAAGGTAGGGGGAGCCGACCAGGACCGGCTGGGCGTTGTTTGGATCCAGGTCGTATTGTCCGGCCCTCCAGCTCACCGTATCGGTCCGGAAGGACTGGTGGCCGTTCGCGGTGGCGGTGCTGCGAGGGTCCCGGGAGGGATCGTTGATCTTGGTTGTCGTCAGGTTCCAGGTGAGCTGCCGTCCCAAGAGATCGTAGGCGGCCAGCCAGCCGCTTTTGCCCAGGGGGTCGCCCGCCGTCGGCCCCGAGCCCGCGAACCACTCGGTCCGAACCACCTGGGAGGTGTTGTTCGCCGGGTTCAAGACCAGCCGATCCTCAAGGGTGTGGCCCAGAAGCTGTTGGCCGGCCGTGCCGATGAAGAAGCTTTGGCTAAGGGTGCCGGCGAAGGTGTGGCCCAGGTTGTTGACGCCGGTTGTTGCCCCTGCCCCCTGGGCGCCGATCAACAGGCCGGAGCGGAACTCGCCGTTTTCGTCCAGGAACTCTGCACGGATCGCCCGCAGGTCGGCCGTGAGATATCCCAACCCGCCGGCCCGGGCGATCTGGGCCGCCGTCTCGCCGCCTGCCGAGTAGGTGAAGTCCATGTCGATGACCGTCTCCTGGCGGGAGTTGTTGTCGGCCGGGTTGTCCATCACCGTCGTGATCACTCCGGAGACCGGCCGGCCGCGGTCGTTCAGGAACTGGTCGGTCCTGCTCGTCGTCACCCGCCGGGTGGCGGCATCGGTCTCTGTGGTGATGCTGGTGGAGGTCCCGCCCAGGAGCCGTCCGGTCACCTGGTCGTACACAAAGTCGGTCGTCACATCGGTGACCACCCCCAAGGCGTCGTTGGGCCGGTCGCCCAGCGCGGCATCGGAAACGCTGTGGGTCACGGTGCTGGTGATGACCGGCCGGCCGGCGATGACCTCTTGGGTGTTGGTGAAGGTTCCGTGGGTCACATTGCCGTTGCGGTCCACCGAGGTGATGGCGCCCACGCCCACCTGCTGGGCGCCCACCATCTGCAGGATGCCGTTCACCAGGTCAAATTGGTAAGCCGTCCGGGAGGTTTGGGTGGAGGTGCCGCCGTCTATGCCGGTGGTGGTGGTTGTGGTGGCGGTGCCCGCGACCACCGACTGGCCCAGCAGAATCACGCGCTGGTTGCGGGTGACGGTGGAGGTCATGTTGCCGGAGAGGTCTGAACCCAGGGTGATCGTGGCCCCCTGGCCGGCGAAGCTCTGCGGGTGCGAGGCGATCTGAATGTCCAGGAAATTCCGCTTGAACGTCATGGCATTGATCTGGTCGCCCGCCGCCATCTGCTGAAGCTGAAGATCGGGCCGGGCCTGAAGGAGCCGGTCCTGCTCGGCCGTAAGCGGCTCAAGCTGGGCGGCGAGGCCGGCATGGGCGGTCCGGATCTGGTCAAGGAGATCGGCCGCCCGCTGGGCCATCGGGATCTGGGTGTTGAGCAGTTTCAGATCCTGATTCAGGCCGGCCAGATCTGCCTCGGCCGCGGCAAGCTGCTGGTTGAAAGAACTGACCTGGCCCACCAGGTCGTTCCGGCTCGCCTGGGCCTGGGTGATCCGGGTATCCACCGCCGCGATCTCTCCGAGCTTGGAAGCCCGGTCGGCTCGAAGAGAGATCATCTCGGCGCGGAGGTTGGAATCCCGCGTCTTGAGACCCTGGGTGTTGAGGTGGTCGACCAGGGCATCCTTCGCGAGCTTCCAGCCCTCCCGGTAGAAGCGGCGCGTGGTGGCGTTCGAGGAGTTGTAGGTGTAAGGATCTGCCGGCGGCGAGGCGAGATCGTTCACCATCTGCTGGAGGGACTGATCCGCCTTCAGGCTGTCCTCCGCCATCCGGAGGAAGTGGAGCGCGGCGGTGGCGCGCATCCGATACCATTCGGCCTCCCGGACCTGCCCCTGCCCTGGCCGGCGCCGGTACTTGTCCAGCTGCCCTTCCCAATAAGTCCGCAGGCCGGCAATCTTCGCCGTCACCTGGCCGCGAAGGTCGGCCAGTTGGAGTTGGACCTGCGCGATCCGGCCATCGCCGGCCGCCAAGGCCGAGACCAGGCCGTCGCGCTCTCCCTGCCGTTGAGCGATTTCCTGATCAAACTGCGCCAGCCGCTCCTGGGCGGCCGCCTGGTCGGTCTTGATCTTGGCGATCCCGTCCTGGACCGTGGCCGCCCGGCCCTCCAGCACGTCCCGCTCGGCCTGGAATTGAACCATCTGATCCCCAACCAGGGCGGCGTCGGCCTTGAGGCCGGTTCTAAGCTCAACGAGATTCATCCACTCCGACACCAAGGCGTCGTAATCCACGTTCGGGTCGTCGGATTCGCTCTCCATGATCTGGATGATCTCGCCGATCCGCTGGTTGATCTCACCCCGCCTGGCCGTAAGCTCCTCCTTGCCCAAATTACCCATCAGCTCATCGAGCTCGGCCTCAAGGGGGGCAAGCAGGCCGGCGGCCGCGGCGGAGATCTCGGCGATCCGCTGGCCGATGCCGCTAAGCTGTTCATCCGCTTGGGCCAACGCGCCGGTGTTTTCGGCAAGCTCGCGGCGGGCCTGCGTTATCTGGGCATCGATGGAGGAACGCTCGGCCCGCAGGTCATCCAGGGTGACGGCCCGGGCAGTTCCGGCCCCTGCCTGGGCCGCCTGCGCCAGGTAGCTCTCCCAATTGCCGCCGAAGACCTCCAACTGCGCCTGAAGCCCGGCCTCCAGGGTCATGAGCGTAAGGAGCGACTGAACCTTGGCATCCCGCTGGGTGACCTTGGGCGACCGGCCCTCCAGCAGTTTCACGACCTGGTCGGCCACGGAGCGCCCGATGGCGACATCGGCCGGTCCCATCATGGCGAGGGCTTGGTTCGCCCCGCTCTTCTCCAGGCGTTTGAGAGACGGGAAGTCATCCCATTTCACCCCGGGCGGCTTGGGCAAACCCTCATAATAGGCGTAGACCTGCTGAAGGATCGCGGGAAGCTGCGCGTTGAACTGATCCCGCGTGGCGTTGGGATTTTGCTTAAGCCAGCTTATGGCCCGAGACAGGAAGTAAATCTTCCCGTGAGAAATGACGATCGGCCTCCAATAGTCCCAGCCCTTGGCAGAGCTGTCGTAGAGGCGCCCCTCATCCGACGTAAGCTGCGCGTGCGTGGTCGTGAGCCACTTGAGCATCTCCTGGCGCCAGTAGACGTCTCCCTGGAGAAAGGCGATCTGCCGGTCAACCCCGGCGATCTCGTTGTCCAGATTGGCAATCTGGGTGTTGAGATTCCCGATCTCGTTCTCAAGGCCCTGCAGTCTCACCCATTCCTGAAGCGCCGCGTCACCTTGAATGTCGGTCTCCGTCTCCTGCCATTTGATCCCGGCGAAGATCCGTCCGGTCAAGAGGCTGACGTAGATCGGCCTGACTCGATACTTCCCAGGCGCGGCGGGATCGTCCTCAATGAGCCAGAGCTCCCGCGGCTGGCCGCTGGCCAGATAAGGGGCCGCCATCGGGTGGGTGTTTGCCAATCCAGCGATCGGCGGGTCGGCCGCGCCCGCGGTGCCGGCGTAAGAGGCGTCCAGGCGCGTGACGGTGATGCTGGGAGTCCCCTCAAAGGTCACCTGCTGGGTCACGGTGTTGGTGACAATGGCTTTCAGCAGGCCGCCCGCGATGGCGTAGTCGTTTCGGACAATCGTGCGGGAGATGTTGCCTTCCATATCCGCCCTCATGGAGACCGAGGAGGCGTAGCCGCTGAAGGTCTTCAGGCCCAAGGCGGCGGGGTTGGCGTTGGAATCGAAGCTCAAAACAAGCCAGGGATCCTCGGCGCCGGAGACCCGGGTGAATTCGTCGTACAGGATCCTCTGCCCCGACCGGGCGGCCGACCGGCTGCCATCCAGCTCCTGGGTCTTGGAGCTGGTGACGGTCGTGTCAACCTTCCAGAGGCCGGGCGCGTCCGTGAAGTTCCGGTAGTTGGTCTCGGTGAGGGAGGCGGTGACGGCCTGCGTGGTCAAGGCCGCGCCCTGAAGATCGGAAATGGAAGAGAGGGCCGCCGTCACAGAACTGACCCTTCCATCCGGCGAATACTCGGTGAGCTCGCCAAGAAGAGCCCGGGCTGTCTGCCGGTCGCCGGCGCTGAAGGCCGACAGATCCAGTTGGTCCAAGAGGAGATCCTTGACGGGGTCCAGGGTGGCGGCCGCCAAACCGCTGACAGGATCCAAGGTGGTCTCGACGCCGCTTGCCGTAAGGCTGGTCGTCCCCTCCACCCCGCCCGCCTCGGTGCGGCTTAGGGTAAGCCTTGTCCTCGCCCGGTTGGCGATCACGTCGTAAGAATTGACGGTGACCGTCTTGCTCGTCCCTCCAAAGAGATCCACCGAGATGTTGACCGAGGAGGCCTCCGGGGAGCTTACCGTTTGGCCGGCAAACTGAACCTGAACCGGGCCGTTTTCCGCCTGGGTAAGATGGGTCGTGTCGGGATCGTACTGGTATCCCACAAAACTGGCGTTTCGGCTCTGGGTGCCGTCCGCGCTCCATCCGGCCGACTCCGTGGCGACCGCCCGCGGCAGGGCCCGGCCCTTCAACAGAAGGAAGCTGGAGGTGGCGGACATGCTGGCCGAGATCGAGTCGTAGGGGTCCCGGGTGACGCTGACCGTCCCGACCCCGGAGATGCCGGAGGGATCCAGCCCGTCGCCCGCGAAATCAACCCCAAGCAGAAGCTCGCTCACCCCCAGCGCCAGGGCGCCGGTTAAGGAGGCCTCCAGCTCTCTGGCGGAGGCGAGCCGTGCCGTGTCCGGATCGTAGTTGTTCTCTATCCTGGAACGGGAGAGGCTTAGCGCCAGGTCCAAGCTCGTGGCGTCGGAGAGGGTGTCGGTCACGCGGGCCAGCGGCCGGTTCTTCAGGATCACCCACTCCTCGGTCCGGGTGACGCTTCGGGTGATCGTGCCGGTCGGATCCAAGCTCACGGAGACCGATCCGGTCCCTTGATGGGTCAGGTCCTGGGGCCTGCCGGTTCGACCAGCCGGCAAAATCGCCCCCGCCTCTTCTTCCCGGATGCCGTCCGGCTGGCCGTCGCCGTTTAAGTCTCCCGTCTCGAGGAACCCTTGGGCGTTGTAGGCGAAAACGAGCTTCTGGGCCGAGGCGCCGAGGGTTCCATCCACGCCGGTCTGCTCGCTGGTCGTGGCGGAGGCAGCAGCCAGCGGCCGGTTGTTCAAGACCAGGTAGTCGGTCTGGGTAACCGAGCTTGTCCTGTTGCCGAAGGCATCCCTGGAGATCGAAACCGAGCCGTTCACCGGCCCCACAGGGATCCCGAACGCCTCCAGCGTGACCTCTTCTTCCACGACGCCGGTCAAAAGGGTTGTGATGGGATCGTACCGGTAGCTCAAGCGGCTCTTGGAGGCCGAGTCGGTTCCATCAAAACCGAAGGAGGCGGCCGCGGTTTCCACCGTGTCGGCCAGCGGCCGGTTGTTCGCGACGAGATAGAGGGTGGCGGAACGGTTCTCGGTGACATTGCCGTAGAAATCACGCGACAAGGAGGCGGTTCCCGCGTAATCCTTGATCTCCCGGTCGAAGGCGCTTAAGGTGACCGCCTCCTCAATGACCCCGGCGCCGTCGGTCGTGATGAGCGCCGTGGCTGGATCGTAGTTGTAATGCAGGCGGCTTAAGCTTTGGCTCTCGGTCCCGTCGAAGCCGAAGCTCAAGGACGCGGTCTCCACGGTGTCGGCCAGCGGCCGGTTGTTCACCACGATGTAGACGGTGGAGATCTGGGTTTCGGTCACGTTGCCGAGCGCGTCCACTCCGAAGGAGGCCGCCGGCGCCTCCTCGGTGACACCGGTGCCGTCGGTCTTCAGGTAACCGGTGGCCGGGTCGTAGGCGTAGCGAAGAACGCTTAGGCTGGTGGACTGGGCGCCGTCAAAGGCGACGGTCTCGATCCGGTTCTCCACCGCCAGGGCAAGCCCCCTGCCCCTCACCACCTGGAACTCCGTGGTGGCGGCCTCGGCGATGGAGGTGGTGCCGAACGGATCCAGGGTCACCGTCACCGCGCCGGGGGCGCCGGCATCGGAGACCGTCTTCAGGAGGCCGGGGATGATGATGAGGCCGGCCGAGTCGAGATACATCCTTCGGTTTTCCGGATGGACCTGCGGCAGGATCTGCGCCAGCTCCTCATCCGACACCACCCCATTCCCGTTGAGATCCACCACCTCGGCGCCGGTGGTGTACTGGTTCCGGCTGCCGCTCACGCTCATGGAGAGCGTCCCGTCGAAGCTCAAGGTGGTGGAGCGGCTAAGCGTCTCACTTGTCAACGACCGGCCGTTCGCCGCGACGTACTGGGCCTGCGTTAAGGCATAGGTCACGGTGCCGAACGGATCTTCACTGCGGCTTCGCGCCCCCGGCTCCAGATCCGCCCCGGGGAAGGCGGCCAGGAACTCCGGCGAGAAGAGAATGGTTGGGCTTGCCGGCAGGGTCTCCAAAACCCCTTTGAGCAATCCCGTTATAAGCTGCAGTGCCGCGGGGTTCAGGTACCTGCGCCGGGAAGCCGGCTCCACCTCCGGCAGGATGCTCGCCAGCTCGGCGTCGTCAATTTCACCGTCCGCGCGCATCGCCTCGGTCACCTCGGCGCCGGTGGTGTAAGAATTCTGAACCTGGTTCTCCGACACGACCCTGGTTCTGTCGAACTGGTAGGTTTCGGTCCGGGTGACCGTCGTAAGCGGCAGAGGCCGGCCCTGCTGAATGTCGTAGGTCATCACGTTGGCCCTGGAGACGGTGACCGTGCCGAACGGATCCCGCGAGACGGTCAGGCTCCCGGTCCCCTGGATCGTGTCGGTGAAGTCCCCGTCCCCATTCAGGTCCCAGCCGCGGCCTGGGGTCATGGCGCTCAAATCCGCCTCGTTCACCGTGAACGGCTTATCCTGCGGCTCAAACGCCCGGGTGAGCCGGGTGGTCTCGGGATCGTATTCGTAGGCGAGGCGGCTCACGCTCACCGTCTCGGTGAGATCCGACCCGGCGGTGAAGGCGTAGCTTGTCACCGCGTCGGCCAGCGGGCGATTCTTCACCACCGTGTAGGTGGTCTGGGTGATCGAGGCCGTCCGGTTCCCGAAGAGATCGGTGGTCACGCTCCTGGCCCCGGCGCCAATCTCCGGGAAGGCGAGCCCCAGCTTGACGATCTCTTCTCCCTCGAGATCGGAGAGCTCGTCTAGGATCGGCCCCTCCTGGGCGGAGAGCCACGCCCGCTCCTGGCTCACCCGGTAGCCGTCGGTCCCCATCAGGGTAAGCTGACCGTCAATCTCCGCGATCCTCTGATCGCGCTGGTTGATCGCTCCCATGACCGCTCCCAGCTCGCCCTCCAGGGCCTCCACCTGATCCTGAAGAGAGCCGATCAGCCCGTTGAGAGGAGAAATCTCGCTGGACAGGGCGGCCTGCTGCGTCTCGCCCTGGGCAATCTGGTTGTTGAGGCCGTCCCGTTGGCTCACGAGCGGGTTTCGCTCGCCCAGGAGCCCGTTGAGAACCGTGGTCGTCCCGTTGATCCCGCCCTGGATCTCGGCCTGCTGGATCAGGGCTCTGTTCAGCGCCGTCTGCCAAGCATTCTGCTGGGGGGCCAATTGGGCCAGGGTGTTGTTCAGCGAGACCTTGGCGTTCAAGAGCGGCTCCACGTTGTAGGTGATCAGCACCACCATGTCGTTGAAATCCTGATCGCCGCCTCCGTCCTGATCCTCCCACCGGACAATCCAACCGTGCCGCCCGGCGTCGTAGGAGATCCTGGCATGCTCGACCGCCCCTTCTCCTGCGACCCAGCCCGCTCCCCGTACAAAGTTGCGTGTCTTATCCGTGTTAAACCGCGTCTGCGTGTGGTAATAGGGCTTCTCTTCGCCAGGCCAACCCCACGCGACAAGCGGACCCTCCTGAAGATAGAAACCAAACTCCTGGCCCGCGCTCACCTGGAAGGATCTGACAACGCCCGCGCCCTGGGACCCCTCAAAGAGGCGCTGGTGATGACCCGTCGTGACCTCCCGGATTTCCTGCCATCCCTTCCACGGGACGAACTCCCGGCGGCTCGTGACCGTCGTTTGGTAATAACCGAACGTGTTGAGGCCTGCCTTGTTGGACGATTCGGAAAGGATTTGGACCTTGATCGTCCCATTCTGCTTGAATTTGAAGAGGCCCTGGGTTTGCTCTATTCCGTTGTAGAGGGCGTTGATCCGGCTGTTGGTGGAGGCCAGCTGGCTGTTGGCGGTGTTGATCAGGCTGTTCACGGCATCCAGGCCATTCTGGTTCGCGGTAACATTCAGATGGGCCGTGATCCACCTCTGCTGGAGGGTGTTCAGCCCCGTCTGCAGGGGGGCAATCCGCTGATCGAGCAGGGCGATCTCCCCGTTGAGGCGGTCCCTCTGCTCCATCAGCTCGGGGATCGTCTCCCCGGCCAAGGCGGCGGCCTGGGTGAGCTTCGCGTCCCTCTGCGCGATGAGGGAGCTTAAGCTCTGCTGGCGGGCCGCCAGGGCCTGCGCGAGATTCGTCTGGCTCTCCCGCAGAGCGGGCAGTTCGCTCACAAGCTGACTCTTCTCGGCCTGCAGGGTGGCGATCTGCTCCTGGATGGTCTGGCCGGCCGCCGCCTGCTGGGCGAGGAACGCCTCCTTCTTGGCCAGCCACCCTCCGATCCAGGCGAGCTGGCGGGCAATCTCCCGCTGGCGGTTCCTGCCGGCCGCGGTGGCGCCGGTCAAGGCCGCCAGCTCCGTCAGCAGGGAGGCCTGCTGGGCCAGGACCGCTCCGCTTCTCGCGGCCAGGAAGCCCTGCGCCTGGCCGGCGGTGGCGCTCGGATTCGCCTTAAGGTATCCCTCCAGCTCGTCCAGGCCGGTGAAGGCCCCTGTGGCCCAAGCCGCGTCAAGATCCCTTGCCGCGCTCGCGTAAAGCGGGTTCGCCTCAAGCTCGCCCCTTTGAGCGGCCAGCCATTCCTTCACTGCGCCGACCCAGCCGGCGTCGCCGGAAAGGGCGGCGATCCGCGAATCGGCGTCCGCGGCCTGCTGACCGACGGAATCCTGCGACTGGACGAGATGGTCCCTTTGCTCGCTAAGCTCGGCGATTTCATCCTTCAGATCGGAAATCTTGTCGGCAAGCTCGCTCTTCTTCCTAAGAAGGGAGGCGATTGGCTCATTCAGACCCTCGAGGGAGGCCGCCTGCTTCTCTCGCTCCACCTCCTTGAGCGCGATGGCCTTATCCAGCTTTTCAAGGTCGTCGCTCTTTTTCTCCTGATCGGACTTCAAGGAGTTGAGTTTCGCCGTTTGATCGCCGCGCTCCTTCACAAGATCCTTCCGCTCCCCATCGTACCGGCTGGCGGAGTTCGAGATGGAGCGGCCGGCAGAGGCAACGATGCTCTTGATCGCCAGGAACCCCAACAGAGCCCCCTCCTTGGCGCCTGGAACCGCTTCTCGGCCGGTATCCTTCCACTTCTTCACCACCTTCTCTTGATCACCGAGAGCATTCATGAACTGGACCTTGGTGGCGTTGGGCCGTCCGGAAAGCCACTCCCGGAATCCCTTAAGCTCGCTCCAGTAAAGTAAATACTTCGTGGCTGCCTCTGATCTCTTGCCGTATCGCCGTGCGTAGTCCTTGTACTTCTTGTCGGCGGCGGTGATTGCGTCGTCCAGCTTCTCGAGGATCAGCTCTCTCCAGTAGACGCTGCTGTGGAATTTCTCGAGGGTCTTATCCAGCTTCGAGATTCGTTGATTCAAGGCCCCGATCAGATCCTGGCTGTAAGCGATCGGCGCGTTGAGAGAGCCAAGCGCCAGGGCAAGGGTGTTCCGGCTGACCCCAAGGGACGCGATCTCGCTGTTTAAGCGGCCGACCGCGTCGTCAACCGCCTTAACCTGCTGCGGCAGGGCCGCTCCCAACTGCTTCAATTGATCTTCGACAGAGACCAGCTCTGCCCCGAGGGTGGCCACGCTCTCTTCGAGGGTGCCGATCGCCTGATCGAGAGAGGCCTGATCTCCCGCCACGCCCTGAAGCTCCGACACCAAGCCCCCTTGCTCGGCCTCCAGGGCGGCGATCTGGGCTTGAATCTGGTCGCCGATGCCGGGCTGGGCGGCCAGGAAGGCCTCCTTCTGGGCCAGCCACCCCTCGATCCAGGCAAGCCGCCGGTTGATCTCGCCGCGGCGGTCGCGCGCGGCGCGGCCGGCAACCCCTGTCAGCGTGGCCAGCTCTGCCTGCAGGGTCGTCTGCTCGGCCGTCAACTCCTGGGTCTGGCCTTCCAGGAATGCCGTCACTTGGTCGAGGTCAACGCTGAAATCGGACCCGGCCAGGAGATTCTCCTGTTCAGCCCCGGCCTCCTCCAGCCAGGAGAACACCTGGCCAGTCCGGTAATCACCGCCAGACACGGTGGCAATCTGCGCCGCCAGGTCGGCGAGCTGACTGACCCGCTCGCTGATCCCGGCGTTGACCTCATCCGTCTGGCCTTGAACCGAGGCGATCTGGGCATTGACCTCGGCGATCTGGGCAGAGATCTCGTTTCTCTGGGCAATGATGGTGTCCCGTTGGGCCGCCAAATCCGCCAGCTCGGCCTGCCTTTGAGCGATCTGGCCGTCCATCTGCTCGATCAGCTCCAACCGGTTGTCGGTGTTGAGGGAGACCTTAACCTGGGTGCCGTTGCTCCCCTTCCAGGTCCGCACGAAGTCCGCCAGGCCGTCACCATTCATGTCCAGGAGCTTGATCTGATAGTTGGTGTAGTTGCCGGAGGTGGTGGAGTCCCAGTAGCTGGCGGCCTCGAAGCCGGAGCCGGTGTTGAGGCGAACCCGGACCCTTGTCCCATCGGTGCCTTTGTAAGTCTGAACCAGGTCCGGACGCAGGTCGCCATTCATATCAACAAGCTGTTGGGCCCAGGGGATGAAATTGCCTGTTTCGGTGTCATCCCAAAAACTCCAATCGTCAAATCCCGAACCGGTGTTGAGGCGCACCTTGACCCGGGTGCCCACGGAACCTCCTTCGTCGTTATCCTTCCAGGTCGCCACGAGATCCCGCCGTCCGTCGCCGTTTAAGTCAACAAGCAGGAGATTCCAGGAGGTGTAGTTGCCGGAGGTGGTGTTGTCCCAGTTGGAGGCGGCGCCAAAGCCGGAGCCGGTGTTGAGACTGACCTTGACCTGGGTGCCGCCGCTCCCCTTCCAGGTCCGCAC
>JACOVG010000025.1 GCA_016177405.1 Candidatus Omnitrophota bacterium
CCCCACATCCCGGTCCGTCTCCTCGTAAGCTGCCAACGGGAGGGCTGGTGAGAGAGGAACCCACGCGAGGGGATGTCCCGAAGCGCACCTCCCGAGGCTGCCCGGGCATGGTTCCCAGCGAGCCACCCTCCTTGGAGAGGGCAGCCGAGGGCAGAGTGAGAGCGCCACGCTGGGGCGCTCGAGCGATGCGCGCAGGGACACCCCGAACGGGGGTTCCGATACTCCTAAGCCCGACCATGGGCGAGGGAGGCGGGGTGGGCGTCTGATGCCGGGGCGGGGTCATCCAAAAACCTCCTCTAGCGCTTCAGACAAGAGCCGCATCCCCAGATCCAGCTCTTCCTCGGTCACGGTGAAGGCCGGATAAAGCCTCAACACCTTCCCCTGGGTGCAGTTGATCAGAAGCCCCTTTCGGGCGGCCGCCTGGACCACCCCGGCGCAGGGTTGGTTGAGCTCTATCCCGATCATAAGCCCCCGGGCCCGGACCTCCCGAATCACCGGATGCCGTCGAGCCAAGGCGTTCAGTTTCCGGGCGAGGTATCCGCCCATTCGCCTGACCCTGCCCAGAAGCTTCTCCTGGCGGATCGTTTCAATGGCGGCCAGACCCGCCTGGGTCACCAGGGGATTGCCTCCGAAGGTCGTGGCGTGCTCCGCCTTTTGCCAGAGGTCCGAAATGCCTTTGCGGGCCCAAAGGATTCCCAGGGGCAGCCCTCCGGCCGCCGATTTGCCCAACAGCAGGATGTCCGGTTCCACATCGGCGGCCTGGTAAGCGAACCAGCTCCCGGTTCTTCCGAGCCCGGTCGTGATCTCATCGAGAATCAGCAGGGCCTTGCGGCGGCTGCACAGCCTCCTTAATCCTCGGAGGTATTCCGGGGCCGCGATGTGGACCCCGCCCTCCCCCTGAATCGGTTCCACCATCACGGCCACGGTCTTGGAAGAGAAGGCCCTTTCCACGGCCGAGAGCTGGTTGAACGGCGCGTACCGGAAGCCCGGGAGTCTGGGGCCAAACGCCTTTTGGTATTTGGCCTGCCCGGTTGCCGCCAGGGCGCCCAGGGTCCGGCCGTGAAACGAGCCCAAGGTGGTGATGATCTCATAGCGCTTGGGGTGCCCGTATTTCCGGGCCAGCTTGATGGCCGCCTCCACCGCCTCGGCCCCGGAGTTCGTGAAGAAGGCCTTTCCAGGGAAGGTCAGATGGGCCAGCTCGGCCGCGAGCCTCGCCTGCGGCTCATGGTAGAAGGTGTTGGGAACATGGATCAGTTTCGCCGCCTGCGTTTGGACCGCCTTCACGATCCTCGGGTGGCAATGGCCCAGGGTGTTCACGCCCCAGCCGGGGAAAAGATCCAGATACCGCCGCCCATGGAGATCCGTCACCCAGGACCCCCTGGCCCGGGCGGCCGTGATGCCGTTTCGGTTGTAGACCGGGATCACGAACTTCTTGTAGAGAAGCTCCGCCGGCGTCGTATGGTGGCTCATCGCTTCACGATCTCCGTGCCTATCCCTCGGTCGGTGAAGATCTCCAACAGCAGGGCGTGGGGGGTCCGCACATCCACGAGGTGGGTCTTTCTCGCGCCGCCCCGCAGGGCCGCGATGCAGGCCTCGGTTTTCGGGATCATGCCGGAGTCAATGGTTCCCCTTCGAATGAGCGCCTTGGCCCGCGCGATGGTCAGGGTGGAGATGAGACTTTGAGCGTCCTGCCGCTTAAGCAGGATGCCCGGGACATCGGTGACCAGCACGAACTTTTCGGCTTTAAGCGCGCTCGCCAGCGCCGAAGCCGCGTAGTCGGCGTTCACGTTGTACCACTGCCCGTCCCAGCCGGAGGCCAGCGGCACGACCACCGGGATCACCCCCAGCACCAACAGCCGCTGGATGGCGCCCGGGGAAACGCCGGTGACCTTGCCCACAAATCCCAGGTCAACGCCCGGGAGGGTGTGCCGTTCCGCCCGGATGAGGCCCGCCTCGTATCCCTTCAAGCCCTGGGCCCGGGCCCCCAGGGTTTTCAGCTCGGCCACCAGGCGGTGGTTGATCTTGCGCAGGGACCGCTCCACCACCTCCAGGGTCTGGCGGTCGGTGACCCGCAGGCCCTGCACCCAGCGGGGCTTGCGTCCCTTGCGCGACATTTGGCGGGTGATCTCCGGAGCTCCCCCATGAACCAGGACCGGCCGGATTCCGGCAATGCTCAAGAAGGCGATGTCCTGAAGGATGAGGCGCCTGGCCTCGTCATTGGCCAGGGCGTTGCCGCCGAATTTGACCACAAAGGTCTTGCCCCGGAAGGCCTGAAGATAAGGCAGGGCCTCCAGGAGAACGTCGGCCTTGGCCACTACGTTTTTAAGTCGTGTATTTGGCATTGATCCGCACATACCCCTCGGTCAGATCACCGCTTATCATTTGGGCCTTCCCCGGGCCGTTCCCCAGCTCGATGGCCATCCGAACCTCGGGCTGATCAACGGCGGCCAACAGTCTCTCCGGTTTCACCCGGAGGGGCTGGCCCCTTCGAAAAACAGCCACACCCCCCAGTTGAATCGAAACCTTGCGCGGATCGATCCGGACCAAAGAGTTCCCGGCGGCGGCGGCGATCCGCCCCCAGTTGGGGTCGCGCCCGGCCACCATCGTCTTGACCAGAAGCGACTCAGCGACCCTGCGGGCTACGGCGCTAGCGGCGCGGGGATCGGCGGCTCCGGTGACGGTCACCCGCATCGTCCGGGAGACCCCTTCCCCATCGCGCACAATCTCGTGGGCCAGGAATTGGCAGACCTTGCCCAGCGCCGCCTGAAATTTCTTGCCCGCGGGGCTTCCGGCTCGAAGGGGCGCAACCGCCCCCGCCCCGTTGGCCATCAGGAGCACCAGGTCGTTGGTGGACATCTCTCCGTCCACCGTGACGGCGTTGAAGGACTCGGCCACCGCGCCCTTCAGCATCGCGCGCAAAAGCGCCGGTTCGATCCGGGCGTCGGTCGTGAGGAAGGCCAGCATGGTGGCCATCCGGGGAGAGACCATCCCGGAACCCTTGGCGATCCCGCCCAGGGTGACGGCCCCGCGGCCCATCCCGAAACGCAGTGCCAGCTCCTTGGGGCGGGTGTCGGTGGTCAGGATCGCCTCGGCCGCCCAATGGGAACCCCGGCGGCTCAATTGGCCGGAGGCCTCCCGGATCCCCTGCTTCACCCGCTCGAGGGGGAGCTCCTTGCCGATCACCCCGGTGGAGGCCACCAGAACCTCCCGCGGCCTGACCCCAAGGTGAAGGGCTGTTTCGCGGGCCATTTGGGCGGTGGCCTGGACCCCCTTCCTGCCGGTACAGCAGTTGGCGTTCCCGCTGTTGACCACGATGGCGCGCGCCCTTCCCCTTTGGAGCACCGCCCGGCACCAATCCACCGAGGAGGCCCGGAAGGGATGCGGCGTCAAGGTTCCGGCCACCGAGGCGCTTCGCTCGGAAAGAATCAGAGCCAGGTCTTTGCCCCGGCGCTTGATCCCGCAGGCCGCGCCCGCGGCCAGAAAACCGACCGGCGCCGTGATGCCCCCCTCCACGCGGGTCATTTAAACCAACCCCGCGGTTTCCGGGAGGCCAAAAAGAAGGTTCATGTTCTGGACCGCCTGCCCTGCCGCTCCCTTGCCCAGGTTATCAATGGCGGCCAGGAGGATCGCCCGGCCGGAGGCGGGATCCAAGGAAACCGCCAGGTCGCACCGGTTGGTGCCCCAAACCGATTTTGTCTGGGGCCAAGTGCCGGGCGGCAAGAGCCGGACAAACGGCTCCTTCGCGTAGGCCCGTTCGAAAAGAGCCCGCAGTCCCTTTAAGGTGACTTTTCTCGTAAGCGGGGCGTAGAGGGTCGCCAAAAGCCCCCGGTTCATCGGCACCAGGTGCGGCACAAAGGTGAGCCCCAGCTTCTTCCCGCCGGACTTCTGAAGCGCCTGCTCGATCTCCGGCATGTGGGGGTGGTCATTCACCTTGTAGGCCCTGAAATTCTCCGCCGTCTCCGCGTGGAGGAGCTCTTCCTTCAGCGCTCGTCCGGCCCCGGTGACGCCGGACTTGGCGTCCACCGTCAACCCCCGGGGGGCGAGGAGCCCCTCCTGGGCCAGCGGAAGAAGGGCCAACAGCGCCGCGGTCGGATAACAGCCGGGATTGGCCACCAGCCGGGCCCCCTGCAGTTTGTCTCTGGCCCACTCGGTCAATCCGTAGACCGCCTCGCGGATCAGGCCCGGGCTTTTGTGGGAGAGGTGATAGGCCCTTTGAAAGAGACTCGAGGACTTAAAGCGAAAGTCGCCGCTTAAGTCAACAATCTTGAGCGATCGGTTCTTCCTGAAAAGCTGGGGCGCGAGCGTCATGGCACTACCGGAAGGCAAGGCCAGGAAAAGCGCCTCGTTTTCCTCCGCCGCCCTGGAAAGCGCGAACGGCTCCACCCGGAGGTTCACCCTCCTCGTGAAGGCGGGGACGAGCTCCGAAACCGGCCTGGAATGGCTCAACCGCAGGCTGGCCAGATACCGGACAGAGAAATCAGGATGCGCCAGGAGAATCCGCAAAAGCTCCTGGCCGGTGTAGCCGGTCACCCCCACTATTCCTGCCGAAATTCCCATCCGAAAGCCCCCAAATAGAAAAGACCCACCCTCCTCCAGGTGAAAGTTTTTAGTTGGAGGAGAATAGGCCTAGCTTAACGCTTGGTCCACTGAAAGCGCTTGCGGGCGCCCTTCTGTCCGTATTTTTTTCGTTCTTTGGTCCGGAAATCCCTGGTGAGCATGCCAGCTTTTCGAAGCGCCGGCCGGTAGTTCTCGTCCAGCGCCAGCAGGGCCCTGGCCAGCCCGTGCCGCAAAGCGCCGGCTTGGCCGGAGATGCCGCCGCCGTCAAGCGAGGCGCTGCAATCCAGCCGTTTCTCGTTCTGCGTGAGCTTAAGCGGTTCCTGCACCAGGGCCTGCAGGGAGAGCCTCGGAAAGTAGTCGGCCAAGAGCCGGCCGTTCACGAGAATCTGTCCGGTTCCCTCTTTCAGCCGGACCTGGGCAACCGCGAGTTTTCTTTTGCCTGTGGCTGTGGCCGCCATCGTCATGACTCCGTGGAAACCTGCGCCTGATGCGGATGGGTCCCGCCCACGTAGACCCGAAGCCTTTTGGCCTGTCCGCGTCCCAGAGTGTTATGGGGCAGCATTCCCACGACGGCCCTTCGGACCACTTCGGTGGGCCGCCGGACAAGAAGCTTTTCCAGCGTTTCCTGCTTGAGGCCGCTCGGGTATCCGGAGTATCTCTCGTAGACCTTTTGCTTGGCCTTGTTGCCGGTCACCCGGATAGCCTGCGCGTTGATCACCACCACGGTGTCTCCGCAGTCCACGGCAGGGGTGTAAAGGGCCTTGTGCTTTCCTCTCAAGAGGACCGCCGCCCGGACCGCCAATCGGCCCAGAATCTGGCCTTGGGCGTCCAGCACGTGCCAGCGCCTTTCCACCTTATTCGGTTTTGCCATCCACGTCTTTTCTCGTATCATGGGAAACTCACATTTTATCCGGATTTCCCCCGGATTGCAAGGGGGCTTGAGAGAGCCACGACTCGTAGGCGTCGGCCAGGAGGTCCCGGTAGGCCTTCGATTGGGGCTTAAGCTCCACCAGCTTGCCGTAGGCCTTGAGGGCGTCGGTCCATCGGCCTTGTTCGTAGTAAAGATCCCCCAGGGCTTCCCAGCCCAGCTCGAACGAGGGGGCCAGGGCCACCGCTTTTTGGAGCTCCTCCTCGCAGAGGCCGGCCTCTCCCAATTCATAGTGGGCCGCTCCCAGAAGGAGGAATCCCTTTTCCGTGGGCTTGAGGGAAAGGGCCGCCTGGGCCGCGTCGCGGGCCTGCGGGAAACGGCCCATCACCAGGGAGGCCCGGCTGATCACAAGCCACGGGTGGTGCGCGTCCCCTTTCTTCGCGAGGGCCTTGAGCGATTCCTCCACCGCGTCGGCCGGATGGCCCTGGGTCAAGAGCTCCTCGGCGTAGTTGGCGTGCGTCCGGATGAGGGCGGGATTCTCTTTAAGCTGATAGGCATACAGCGTGAGAGGGTCGGCCCATTTCCGGACGTAGCTTGACGTCCCCTGCCAGCAGAGGAGCCCCCAGATTACGAGGGCCGCGAACGAGAGCCCTTTGGAGCTTCGGCTCTTTAATCTCGCCGCCGCAAGCCCGATCAGCCCGAACACCCCCACGGCAGGAAGGATCATCCAATGGTCGGCGGCCGGATGGGCCAGCGGCCAAGCCCATCGGGTCAAGGGCAGGCCCATCAGGGCCGTCCAGCCCAGCCAGAAGCGGCTGACGGGTTTCCGGACCCACAGCCACACGAAACCGGCCGCGAGGAGCCCGGTCACTCCCGCCCAGGCACAGGCGGTCAAGACCCCTGTTTGATGCGTGGAGGCCACGGCCCTGGAAAGCTGTGGATGAAACGGGTTGAAGAAGGCGGAAAGGTACGCGGCCAGCAAATTCGGGAATTCCCTCACCCGGGCGATCCACGGCAAGGCCTCGGGCAAAGCGATGGGAAGGGAGAGGGCTCCCTGGCGCCAGAGAAGCCATCCTCCGGCCAACAGCAGGTAAGGAACGAGCGGCTTCACCCGGAGTCCCTTGAAGGCCCAGCGGTTGGAGGACCACTGCGCCAAGGCGATGAGACCGGGCCCCAGCAGGGCCGATTCCTTGGATCCCAGGGCCAGCGCGAAACTGAACCAGGAGAGGACCCGCCAGCCCTTCAAGAAAGCGGCGAGCATCCCCGTGAGCCCCGCGTAGACGAGAAGGTCCGCCCGTCCTGAAATGTAGACGACGGCTGGGGTGTGCATCGGGTGCGCCCCGAAAAGAATGGCCGTCCCCGCCGCCCCGAGCCACCCCAGGCCGGTGAGCCGCTTGAAAATCCAGGCGGTGAGGAAGAGGTTGAACCCAAACAGGAGGAGATTCACGGCATGAGAGCCCCAAGGGTTTAACCCAAAGAGCCGGAAATCCACGAAATGACTCACCATCTGCAGGGGCCGGTAATACGGCTGTTCGCCCGCTTCCATGGGGTAAAGGGGCTGTCCGAAGAAGGCGATGGGGTTTTGATTTAAGGCGGGGTTATCAACGATCAGGAGGTAGTCGTCCCAAAGGAATCCGAAGCGGAGGCTGGGCCCATAAAGGAAGAGAACCGCCGCCCCCAACAGAAGAAGGGCGGCGCCTAAGGAGAAGGCGGTCTTACTTTTGTTCAGGGAGGAGGAATTCGACCCCAACCCATTCCCTTCCCTTCAAGACCTCCACTTGAAGATGAAGGGAGCCTGCCCCGGCCTTTTCAGGCAGATCTCCCACGAAGACTGCTCCATCGGCGGATGGGGTGAAGAAGCCGGTCAAGGGGCGGGGCTGGTCCGGATTCAGGATCCACCGGCCCTGAAGCGCGCGGGTATCCAGGGGCCGGTTGAGGTGATCGTTGACGTAAAGCTCGATCCGCTTCGGGGAAAACCTGACCAGCTCGTAGTGATAGAGATCGTCGGCATCGCCGAAGTAACCGCCGTGGCGGGGTCCATGCGCGGCGGTCATCTCCATGGCGGCCGAGATGGTGAAATCCGAGGCCATCGCCACGAAGAAGCCGATCAAAAGCCCGATCTCCACGATCGCCTCACCCTTTAAGACGCGGCCCAGGTGAAGCAGTTCGCCGATGATATAGAGGATGGTGCCGGCCGCCAGCGCCAGGCAGAAGATCTCGGCCGGTTTGGCCTGCCAGGTGCTGCCCAGGAGCGCTCCCAAAAAGGTGGGTCCCCCGGCCAGAAGCCCGCACCATCCCAGGAAACCCCAGCTTACCCGGTGGCCGGAAAGAGGGGCGGCGATCCCAAAGCCCTCGGTGGCGTTATGCAGGGCAAAGCCAATGGCCAGAAGCCAGGCCAGTTGAATGGCCCCGGCCGAGTAGCCCTGCCCGATCGCCAATCCCTCGCTTAAATTGTGCAGGCCCAGCCCCACCGAGATCATCAGGGCCAGCCGCTTGGCCTTGGCGGCCGGGGCGGCTTCTTGATCCTTGGCGCTTCCGAGGAAGTGCTTCTCAAAGAAGACCAGACCCAAAAGCCCCAGCGAAAAGCCAATCACAAAGATGAGGCCCAGCCGGAAGGCGCTGCCGCCGCCGGTTCCGCTGACCACGGCCAGCTCGACCAGCTCCTCGATCTCCTCCACCAGGTGCCCGGCGATCTCCACGAGGAGGAAGATCAGAATCCCGGTGGAGACGGCGTTCAGGAAGGCCTTCATCTGGGTGGAGACGTTCCTAAGCCGCGCGATGGGCAGCCCCAGGAAGATCGTCCCGCCGGCCAAAAGACCCAGGAGCCAAGGATGGGAACTCATCGGGCCGCCTCCACGGGTTCCATCATCGTAACCCGATCCTTAAGCCCTCCGGACAGCCACAGCGTGGCTTCCTCCTGCGAGGACGACGCCCGGCACACGAACAATCCTTCCATCGAAAAGAGCTCCACAAGACGTTCTCCGGAGGCTCCCAAAACAAACAGGGCCGTGGAGAGGCAGTCGGCCAGCAGGGCCGACTCCGCGAGAACGGTTGCCCCGGCGCAGGCCTGCGCCGGCCAGCCGGTGCGAGGATCCACCAAGTGGCCGTACGATCTGCCTTGAATCTCGGTAAACCGGAGGCTGTTGCTGGAGGAAGCGATGGCCGGATGGATCATCTCCACGGCTGCCAGAAGCTCCTCCGGATTAAAAGGGCTTTCAATGCCGGTGCTGCAAGGTTCGGTGAACCCGAAGATCTTGAAATTTCCTCCGGCGTCCACCCATCCTCGCGGTATTCCATGTTCTTCAAGGATGGCAGCGGCTCGATCCACCGTGTAGCCCTTCCCCGCCCCTCCGAGATCTATGGAAACGCCGGGCCGGTGAAACCGGACGGTTTGCTCTTTGGGATCCAGCGCCAGATGTCTCCATCCCACGCGGTCCTGGGTTCTCCTCCATTCGCCGCAGGTGGGCAGACGCCCCTCTTGGGCCGCCTTCTCCCACAGCCTGACCCAGGGACCACAGGTCACATCAAAGGCCCCGCGGCTTGCCTGCGAAACCTTCTGCGCCGCGGCGAGCACCTCGGTCAACTCCGGGCCGACGGGCACCGGATGATCCCAGGCTTCCCGATTTAATCGAGACACCTCACTGGTTTCGTCAAATCGGCTTAAAAGGCGTTCCAGGCGCCTCATCTCACCAAAGGCCGCCACGCACGCCTCGTGGGCGCGGGGCTCGCTGGCCCCCCACAGCCGGATCTCCACCAGGGTGCCCATCAAAAACCGGGCCTCACCGTGCGGTTTATCCAAAGTCACTGCGCTCCTCCTTGGCCCGCGCCTGGCTTTCTATGAACGTGAACCGGAGGTTTCCACCACATCTCGTAGAGGGGATAGATCACCATGATGAGCAGGGTCCCCGCCAGGGTGAGGTCCGCCGCCACCTTCACCCAGCCCATCGCCCCGGAGCCGAAACGAATCAGCCAGGGGGTTCCAATCGAGAGGAAGACCGCGGCCAGAGAAATCCCCACCACCGAAAGCTTCGTCCTTTCAGGCAGGGTGGTCATCAGGAAGGCGTGACCCAGGATGAAGAAGACCACCGGTACGCTGAAGAGATGCATGTGGCTGACCTCCAGCATCTCCAGGGGGCTTTTCTCAAATTTGAGCTTGGCCTCGTTGCCCCGGTAATAATCGGCCACCCCCTGGGGGGTCCAGCCGGTCTTGATCGCTTCGATCGCGATGATGGTGGTCAGGCCCAGCAGGAGGTAAACGAGCAGGGCCGTGTAGACGATCTTGGTCCGGCGCGGGGCGTGCTGAAGGAGGAATTTCTCCCAGCGGTATTCGAGCATCAGGGGCTGCCCTTTTGGAGAAACAGCTCATGGACCACAGCCAACGCCTTGCGCACCTGGGCATTCATCGAGCGGACCGACAAGGTGGCCCCGGTGACGTTGATGATGTCCCGGTTGATCCGGATGGGATCCGACAGCCTTTTCCCGCGGTACTGATTCAGAAACCGCTTGCGGCGGACATCGCCGCCTCGGGATTCCCGGTAGACCATCACGGCCGCCTCGCCGACCCGGCCCTCCGGGGTCACGCCAACCATGGAAGTGATGGGCTTGTACATGCCGATTTCCTCCACGATCATAGCATAGCCGTCGATTTGGCCCTTGGTTTTTCCAACGTAAACGGTCACTTGGGCCGCGGCGAAGGGACGGCCGGTTTCGGCCTCGATTCTCCTTCTCTGTTCGGGCGTCAGGATGATTTTCTGGGGAACCACCTCCTCGGAGCGCGGAAAGACAATCTTCAGGGCCTGCTCCAGGGTGAGGTAGACCTCCTCGATCTTCTCATCCACCTCCACCGCGTGAGCTGGGGCCGGGGAGGAAGCCAGGATGGGCCCTGCCATGAGGATCCAAGGGCCCACCGTGTAGGGGAGGATCCGCCAGCGTTTGGTCATGAGCTTGAGCCCGCCTGGGCCTTGAGCCGGTTTAAAAAATCGGTCTCCACGGAGCCGTCGGACGGCACCCTCCGCCAGCGAAGCGCCAGGCGGCCTGCCGGGGCCTTTTCCTCCTGCTGGCTTGCAACGGCCACCTGGCTCCCACCCTCCAGCGGTTTAAGGGAAATCGTTAACCGGTACCGACGGTGCCAGCTCCCTCCCATCAAACCAAAGCGGCGGTCCCCCCAACCTTCCACCCAGCCGGTTTGAATAACCCCCTGCGCCCGATCCACCGAGCGCAGGGGGGTTTTGCCCAGCACGGCATGGATCGCCTGCCAGGCAGCCTCCGGCTTGACGGGAAGCTCAAGCCGATGTGAAGAGAGAATTGGCTGGGATGCCAGCGTCGCGCACCCAGGGAGGGCCAAGAGGCTTGCCGTCAGCAGAGCCCAGCCAAGAGCCATATTTAGAAATACGTCGCGACAGAAGCGATGAAGGCGTCCCGGTCGTCGGCCGCCTGATCGCCGCTGTTCATCTGGTAATCGAACTTGAAGACAGCATCCTCGACCGGCCTGAAGTTGATGCCCAGGGTGAGCCGGTCCCGGTTGCCCACGTCGCTTACCTCATCCGCGCTCAAATCCACCTGTTCCCAGCGGGTAACCGCCGTGAAGGTGGAGTCGCTGGTGAAAATCTTAGGCCACCAGCGCTTGAAGGCCGGCGGCATGAAGTGGTAGTTCCCCTGGACGTAATACCCCTCGAGCCGGCCTGGGATCAGACTGGTCGAGGTTTTGGAGAGGGCCGAGTTGGCCCGATGGATCTCGACGCTTCGATCGATCTCGGCCACCCCGTACTCCCCCAGGAGCTCCCAGGGCCCCTTCTGCAGCATGCCATCCACCCCGTAGACGGTCAGATGCAGGTCGCCGTTGTCGGAGTAGGCCCCCCGGTGCAGGGAAGTGCCGATCTCCGCGCCGAGCCATGGGGAGAAGGCCAGACGCCCCACGTAGGAAAGGTTGTCGTTGTTGTCCGATTTTTGAGACCCCCGGGCGTCCCGGATTCCTTTGTTGACGTTGATCTTGCTCGCGATGGCGGAAGCGATGTCTCCCCCGCCGTCGAAGCCGTTGACCGCGTAGAGCTCGTAGTCGATCTTGCCGGTCGCGGTGGGGTAAAAGGAGCCGTAGAAACCCGCCCCGGCCTCGCTTAAGGTGGTGGGGAAGATGTTCGTGTCCACCAGCGGCCTATCGGTCAGATCCTGCAGGGGTGAGTCGTGGACCAGATTGAGCTTGCCCAAGGGTGAGAGAACAATGCCTCCCCTGAAATTGGCCCATTCGGCCAGCAGGTAGTCTATGGTGGCGAATTCCACCTTCACCTCACCGTCCGATTGGTTGTTGTCGGGTCCCCCGCGCTCAAACTCGATCTCGGCGGCGAACTTGAGGTTATCGGTGATGTCGGAATAGATGAAGGGAATCAGCCGGTGCTGATCAAAGGTCCGGCCGGTATCCTCGGTGTCTTTGTACTCCAAGTCCACGTAGCCGCCCAGGTAGGTGTTGCGGCCGAAACGCCGCAAGAAGGGCTTGTCATAGATCCCGCCAAAGGCAGGCGGAAGGTCAGCCCTCTTGCCTTCCAGCTTACCGGGAAAGGCGCCGGTGGGCGGCTCTTCGGAGGGGGCCTGCGCCAGGGCGGCTTGACCCTTCCTTAACTCTTCGATTTGGCGCTTCAGCTCGGCCATCTCGGTCTGATGCGCCTTTTCCATCTGCGCGATCTTCTTTTCCAGATCTTCCACCGTGGCGGCCTGAACAGGAACAGGCGCCCAGGCGACCGAAAGGGCAATCCAAAGGGCAAGAGCGGGCTTCAGCTTAGAACCGGTTTTCATCGTGAGCAACTCCTTTTATACAAGTCCGAACCTCCAGGGATCTGGTGGGTTGGGAAAGGGATGGGTTGGCAGTCTCCAGCGGTCTGGTCGGCTTTGTCCAAGCGTACCTTCTCGGTCTTCTCGATCTGGACCACCCGGGAATCGTGGATCACGAGTTGAACGGTCCCATAGCGGATGGACCGGATGGCCCGCGCCACCTCTTTGAGGATGGGGTCCCCGTTCATATCAGAGCTCAAAGGAGACACCGGTTCTCACGAGGTCGTCGCTGACGCCGCTTAAGCCGAAGGCCGCTCCGATGTGGACCATCGTGTGTTTGGAGGGATGAAACATCAGGATGGGCGAAAGGTAGTGCGGCTGCTGGTTGAAGGAGCCGCCAAAGGCCCGGTTGTTACCAAGCCCGCCGAAGAGCTCCAGCCCAACGGCCACCGCCTTTAAACGGTGGTCCTCCTCCTGCTCCGCCGAGGCCTCCGCGGGGTGATGATGGGCCTCGTGGCCCTCGAACGCGTACCGCAGTCCGATGGAGTAGCCGAAATCGGTGAATCCGCCCCGGCGGATATCGGTTTCGTTGACCCAGTTGAAGGCCAGGTTCAGGGGCCCAAAGTCGCGCGAAAGGACGAGCCGGGTTTCCATGATCCTCTCCCGCTGGTCTTCCTCCGGCGGCTCCCCCTTTTTGTCCTCCCGGCCGCTGACCTCCATCTTGAACCGTGTTTTTGGGTCCAGGTCCTCATACTCCATGTACAGGACAGGGTTGAGCCCCCAGTTCTCCTGCCGGTTCAGCCGATAGCGGTTCTCCCATCGGAAGCCGGTGAATTTCCCATGACCGTGCGTGGTGTCATAGAAGCTTTCCAGCATGAGCTCGGTGGCCAGCTGGTCGGTGATGCCGTATTCCAGCTCCACCATGTTGGAGAGGTACCCGCCAAGCTTGTCGGCTTCAGACCGTTCGGCCGGCTCGGTGTAATCCGTCATCACCATGAGCTCTGTTTCGCCCTTTTCAATGTGGTGGTTGTAGGTGACGAAGTAAATGTCATTTCCGGCCTGCGCGGGCCGGCACACAGCCAGGGAGAGCCCGACACAGGCGGCCAGAATAATGGGACGCATCGCCGACCAGACCTTTCCGCCGACAAGGCTTGCCGCCGTCGGCTGCTTCGAGCGTTTCCAGGTGTCTGGTTAACCTCTCGCGATGATTCCCATACTGCCCCCAGTGGTCTGGTCGGCTTTATCCGGTTAAATCTCGCGTTCCCTTAGAAGGGGCGCGTTTTAAGCAGCTTCGGCAGCGGCCGAAGATCTCGTGCCGGTGCCAGAGGGCCGTGAAACCGTGGCGGCGGACCGCCCCGTCCTGAAAGTGCTCCATCGCGGGGCTTTGAAATTCCAGGATGCGGCCGCACTCCACACAGATCATGTGGTCGTGGTGCGGCCGGTCGGCCTTGAGCTCAAACTTGGAAGGCCCGTTGGAAGAACCTACCTCCGCCACCAGCCCGCACTCCTGAAGAAGCCTCACGGTGCGGAAAACCGTGGCCCGGCCGATCGTGGGGTCCTGCTTTTTAAGGAGCGCGAAAAGGTCCTCGGTGCCCAGATGGCGCTCGGCCGACATGAGAACCCGCAGGATTTCCTCCCGCTGGCGGGTGAGCTTGAGGCCTTGGCGTCCCAGGTGCTCCTGAAAGGTCTGCCCGACGCTGGCCAGCCACGCCTTGAACTGCGCGGGACCCCGGACGCGCTTGGGGAAAAGGACAACCTCGGCTTTGGGGGTCATTTGTATTTGAGACTCGTATTCATTAGATTGAGATTGAGTCTCAATATTACAGGCAGGTGAAACGCTTGTCAAGGAAAAAATAAGGGTCTAAAAAGGCTTACCGGGGGGCTACCGGCGCAGGACGCGCCAGAAGCAGTAGGCCGCAACGGCCAGGATAAGTCCCCAGGAGATTCCAAGAAACAACCACCCGTCCCAGCGCATGGGCTACCTGCCCCTGCCCTTGTTCCTTCGCCGCCTCCAGGCCCATCGGACCATCAGGGCCAGGCCAAAGAAGAGGAGGGTCAATCCCAGCCGGGTGGCCAGGACGTACGGTTGGTTGGCGGCGGAGACGTTCTTCAGGAAAACGACCGGCAGACCCTCCTGCATGAGCCAGAAGAGGAGGATGAGAATGAGGAAGGTGGGGGTGACGTACTGAATGATCGGTTTGTAAATACGGGGGATCGTGAGCTCCGCCCCGTGGTGCATCTCCTTCCAGGCCCGGTCCATCCCGAAGACCCAGGCAAAGAGGATGATCTCGACCGTGGCGAAAAGAACCAGGCTGAAGGTTCCGCCCCAGAAGTCCAGCTCATCCAGGACCCCGCGATGAAAAAAGAAGATCACCGGGTGGCACGCCGCGAAGGTGACGGCCCCGGTCACCCAGGCGGCGTACTTCCTGGGGAGCTGGAACTCATCCTCCATGAAAGCCATGGCCGGCTGGAGCAGGGAGATGGAGGAGGTTAAACCGGCCAGGAAAAGGAGGGCGAACCAGAGGAAGGCGAAGAGGGCTCCCAGGGAGATTTGCTGGAAGATGAGGGGCATGGTGACAAACCCAAGATTGAAGGAGCCGCTTCCGGCGATCGCCTGGATCTGGGAGGGGCCGAAAAAGGCGAAGGCCGCCGGAATGACGATGGAGCCGCCCAGGATGATCTCGGCGAATTCGTTGGTCGAGACCGAGGTCAATCCGGAGAGGATCACATCCTTTTCCCTGCGGAGGTAGCTCGCGTAAGTGAGGATCACTCCGATCCCCACCGAAAGGGTGAAGAAGACCTGCCCCGCCGCGGCCAGCCACACCTTGGCGTCCTTCAGGGCGGCCAGATCCGGATTCCAAAGAAATCCAAGGCCCTGAATCGTGTTCCAATCGGGATGGGCGGGGTCTGGGGCTCCCAGGGTGAGGACCCGGACCGCGATGGTGACGGCAAAGACCAACAGCAGGGGCAGGGCCCAGCGGTTCAGCCATTCGATGCCCTTCACCACGCCGCGGGAGATGATCCAGAGATTGGCCCCGAAGGTGAGCAGGAAGAAGAGATAGGCCGTTCCCACCCCCTGGAAGTAACGGTTGTTCTCCAGTCCCTGATAGCCGCGCAGGAAGGCCTGAAGGCTCCGGGCGTCGGCCCCTTGGAAGGCGCCGGTCAGCGAGAACCAGGCGTACCCCAAAAGCCACGACTCGATGTAGACGTAATAGATGAAGATGACCAGGGGCCCGAAGATTCCGATCACCCCGAAGTATTTGATGAACCTGCTTTTCTCCCAGAGGGAATGGAAGACGCCCGGCGCCGTCCCGTGGCCGAAGATTCCGCCGTACCGGCCCACGGTCCACTCCACCCACATGAGGGGAATTCCCAGGAGGATAAGTGAAATGAAATAGGGGATCATGAAGGCCCCGCCGCCGTTGCCGGCCGCCTGGACCGGGAAGCGGAGAAAATTCCCCAAGCCGACCGCCGAGCCCGCGACCGCCAGGATGACCCCAAGCCGGGAACCCCAGCTGGGCCTCACGCTCATAACGCCTCCTTGGGGTAATGAACGCGGACCAGGCACAATCCCTTGGCCGGGGCGGTCGGCGCGATGGGCCCGGGTTTTCCCCGAAGGAGGTCCGCCGCCGTGGACGGAGAAATCCTTCCTTTGCCCACCTCGATCAGAAGCCCGACCATGCGGCGGACCATGTGGTAGAGAAAGCCGTTTCCCTGGGCCTCGATCCGTATCCTCGCTCCCTGTGAGATGACCGAGAAACGGGTGAGCTTCCGGGTGCTGGAGGAGGCGCGGCTTCCGGACGATTGAAAGGCCTTGAAGTCGTGGCGGCCGGTGAAACAGCGGGCGGCTGTCCGCATGGCCTTCAGGTTCAAGGGGACCGGGACATGAACCACCCTCTCCCGGTCAAAGACCGGACGGGTCTTCTGATTCAGCAAGGTGTACCGGTAGGATTTGGCGCGGGCGGAAAATCTCGCGTGAAAACCCTTCGGAACCTTCCGGACGGAACGGACCACGAGGTCCTCCGGGAGGGTCGCGTTGAGGGCCTTTTTTAAGGCGGGCAGGCTCAACGCGGCCGGGAGGCGGCAGGAGGCCACCTGCCCTTCGGCGTGAACCCCGCTGTCGGTCCTGGCCGATCCGGCGGCCTGGATCTTCCTTTGGAAGATTTGGGAGAGGGCCTTCTCCAGCGTGGCCTGGACCGTGCGGCCCTCTTTCTGCCGCTGCCAGCCTAGAAAGGAAGTCCCCTCGTAGGCAAGCGTCAGGGCGACGGTTTGATGAGGCATTCGGCGATCTGGACGGCGTTCAACGCGGCCCCCTTGCGCAGGTTGTCCGAGACCACCCAGCAGGCGAAGGCGTTCTCGATCTTGGGATCCGGCCGCAGCCTTCCCACAAAGACCTCATCCCTGTGGGCGGCCTGGATGGGCATGGGATATTCGGGCTCTTCCACGAGGGCGATGCCCGGGCTCGCCCGCCAGAGATCCTTGATCCCGCCCACGCCGGCGGGCTTAACGGTTTCAAAGTAGATCGACTCGGAATGAGCGTCCAAAACCGGCACCCGGACGGTGGTCGCGGTGATGGCGATGGTCTCGTCGTGAAGGATCTTTTGGGTTTCCCTCACCATCTTCCACTCCTCGGAGGTGTAGCCCAGCTCCTCAAAGGGGCCGATTTGAGGGAAGACGTTGAAGCCCAGCTGCTGCGGCAGGGCCTGCGGGGCAGGCACCGGCTTGTCGGCCAGCAGGCACGAGGTTTCCGTGAGGAGCGATTCCGCGGCCTTGCTGCCCGCCCCGGAGGCGGCCTGGTAGGTGGAGACGATGATCCGCTTTAAGCCGAAGGCCCGGTGGATCGGGGCCAAGGCCGCCACCATCTGGATGGTGGAGCAGTTGGGATTCGCGATCAGGCCCTTGTGATTCTTCAAATCTCCGGCGTTCACCTCCGGGATCACGAGGGGCACCTCGGGTTTCATCCTGAAGTCGGAACCGTTGTCGATGCAGACCGCCCCGGAGCGGATGGCGGCAGGGGAAAAGGTGACCGCGGCCCCCTTTTCCCCTTCGGTTCCCGCGAAGAGGACGATCGCCTGCCCTTGGAGCGCCTTCTCGGAAATGGCTTGAACCCGGTAAGCCGCCCCATCCACCGAGATGTCGCGCGCCGAGCGGGCCAGGACGGTGAGCTGGCTGGCAGGAAAACGCCGCTGGCGCAGGACGCGCAAGAGCTCCTGTCCCACCGCTCCCACCCCGACGACACAGACACGGCAGGGGGTCTTGGGTCCGGGCATACTAAACAGCCTCCGTCGTCTTAAGCGCCTCGACCACGAGGTCCCCGACCTCGGAGGTCGAATAGCCCATCTTGCCGGCGGCCAGCGATTTCAGCTTCGTGGCGGTGACCGACTTGACCGCCTCCTCGACGCGGAGGGCGGCCCCCTTTTCTCCGAGGTGATCCAGGAGCATCCCCAGGGCCAGGATCGCGGCCAGCGGATTAATGACGTTCTTCCCCGCGTACTTGGGGGCCGAGCCGCCGATCGGCTCGAACATGGAAACCCCCTGGGGATTGAGGTTGCCTCCGGCGGCGATCCCCAGCCCGCCCTGGATCATCGCCCCCAGGTCGGTCACGATGTCGCCGAACATGTTGTTGGTCACGACCACGTCAAAGAACTCCGGTGAGCGGACCATCCACATGACGAGGGCGTCCACGTGGGCGTAGTCCTGGGTCACCTGCGGGTATTCCCGGCCGACCGCCTCAAAGACCCTGACCCACAGGTCGTGGGCGTAGGTCAGGACATTGGTCTTGGCGCAGAGGGTCAGCTTCTTTTTGGCGGACCTGTTTTTGGTCAGCTCGTACGCGAACCGGACGCAGCGCTCCACCCCCTTGCGGGTGTTGACGTCCATCTGGACGGCCACCTCCTCGGGGGTGCCCTTCTTGAAGTTCCCGCCGATTCCGGCGTAGAGCCCCTCGGTGTTTTCCCGAACCACGACAAAGTCAATCTGTTCGGGGGTCTTGTCCTTGAGGGGGGTCCAGACCCCGGGGAAAAGCTTCACCGGCCGCAGGTTGATGTACTGATCCAGGGCGAAACGGATCTTGAGGAGAATCCCCTGCTCCAAAATGCCGGGTTTCACGTCCGGGTGCCCGATGGCCCCCAGGTAAATGGCGGAGACCGTCTTGAGCTCTTCCAGGATGGAGTCCGGGAGGGCTTCTCCGGACTTCAGGTAATATTCCCCTCCCAGGGGATAGGAGATGAGTTCGGCGTCAAAGCCGGTCAGATCGGAGACGGCCGTGAGGACCTTCAGGCCTTCCCGGATCACTTCAGGGCCGGTTCCATCACCGGCAACCACAGCGATGCGATAACTGCGCGCCATCTTAAGGATGCTCCTTCCTGTCGGTTGATAACGTTGGAATCATTCCTTCCGTCGGCGAAGAAGCGCTGGCGTACGGCTTCTTCGGGATCCGGCCGGCCCCGGCCGCCAGCCGGCCCGCCTCCACCGCCAGCCTCATGGCCCGGGCCATCTGAACAGGGTCTTGCGCCTGGGCCACCGCGGTGTTCAGGAGCACACCGTCGGCCCCAAGCTCCATGGCGACGGCGGCATCGGAGGCGGTTCCCACCCCGGCATCCACGATGACCGGGATCTTGACCGCCTCCAGGATGAACCGGATGTTGAGGCCGTTTAAGATCCCCTGCCCCGAACCGATCGGGGCGGCCAGGGGCATCACGCAGGCGGCCCCGGCCTCCTCCAGCCGGCGGGCCATGACCGGATCGTCGTTGGTGTAGGGCATGACCACAAAACCCTCTTTAACCAGCAGGCGGGTCGCCTCCAGCAGGGCCAGGGTATCGGGCATCAGGGTCTTGGGGTCTCCGATCACCTCCAGCTTGATCAGGTTGGACCATCCGGAGGCCATCGCCAGGCGGGCCGTCCGGATGGCCTCCTCGGCGCTGTAACAACCTGCCGTGTTGGGCAAGAGGGTGTAGCGGGAGGCGTCGAGAAATCCCAAGACCGGATCGCCCTTGGGGTTTTTCAAGTCAACCCGGCGCACCGCCACCGTCACAAGCTCGGTTCCGGAGGCGGCCAGCGCCTCCCGCATGATGGCACCGGAGGGATATTTTCCGGTTCCCAGGATCAGCCGGGATTGGAACCGGTGGGAGCCGATGGGAAGGAAATCGCCGGGACTCACGCGATCTCCGTCCCCTTGGCCACCACGGTGATCCCCGAGGGGGTCACGTGAAAGCGCCGCCGGTCCTCTTCCGGATTAAAACCGATGACGGTCCAGGGAGGAATCTTCACGTCCTTGTCCACGATGGAGCGCCGGATCTTGGCGTACCGGCCCACCTGAACGCCCTCCAGGAGAATCGATTCCGTAACCTCGGCAAAGCTGTTCACCCGGACGTTGGAGGAGAGGATCGAGGAGCGGACCGAGGAGCCCGAGATGATGCAGCCGTTGGCGACCAGGGAGTTCAAGGCATGGCCCACCCGGTGCGCGTCCTGGGTCCCGTCCCAGACAAACTTGGCCGGCGGATACTGCTCGAGGTAGGTCCGGATGGGCCAATCCTGGTCGTAGAGGTTGAAGATCGGCGTCACATGGGTGAGATCCATGTTGGACTCGTAATAGGCGTCCACCGTCCCCACGTCCCTCCAGTAGGCCGGCTCGCCGGCCTTGTCCTCCAGGGCGAAGGCGAAGACCTGCCGCCCGTTGCCGATGGCGGAGGGGAGGATGTCCTTGCCGAAGTCGTGGTGGCTGGCCGATCCGGCGTCCCGGGTCAGCTCCTCTTCCAAGACCCTCCGGTTGAAGAGATAAATTCCCATGGAGGCGAAGATCTCCTCTCCTCGAACCGGGAAGCCGGTGCCCGCGGCCGGCTTCTCCAGGAATTTCAAGATCCTGTTTTCCTCGTCGAGCTCGGCCACCCCCACCCCGGGGGCCTTCTCCTTGGGCATCCGGATGATCCCGACGGTCAAATCGGCCTGCCGCTTCACGTGAAAGTCAATCATCTTGGCGTAGTTCATCTTGTAGACATGGTCCCCGGCCAGGATCAGGACGAAATCCGGTTTTTCCATCTCCACGGCGTAGAGATTCTGGTAGACCGAATCGGCCGTTCCCTGGTACCAGTGCTCGTCGATTCTTTGCTGGGGATGGATGATGTCGATGTACTCTCCAAGCTCCGAGTTGAAAAGGTTCCAGCCGCTCAACAGGTGCCTGACCAGCGACATCGATTTGTACTGGGTCAGCACGTGGATCTTCCGGATCCCGGAGTTGATGCAGTTGGAAAGGGTAAAGTCGATGATCCGGTAGATTCCGCCGAAGGGGACGGAGGGCTTGGCCCGATCGCGGGTCAAAGGCATCAGCCTTTCCCCTTTGCCTCCGGCCATCACAAAGGCCAGCACCGATTTCACCTCAAGCCCTCCTCCGGGTAAAAAATTATTATAGCTTCGGGAGGGCCAGCTTCACAAGGGCCGCGGTGGCCGGATGCTGGGGGCGGTGGAATATCTCGGGATTGGTCCCCTCCTCAACAAGGCGGCCCCTGTCCATCACCAGGATCCTCCGGGCGAGGGCCCCAAGGGTGGCCAGATTGTGGGAGATGATGAAGATGGATAATCCCCGGGTGGTTTGAAGGTCCTGAAGCAGGCTCAAGATCTGGGCTTGAACCGAAAGGTCAAGGCTCGAGACCGGCTCATCGCAGACGAGGAGCTCGGGCTTAAGCGCCAGGGCCCGGGCGATGGCCGCCCGCTGGCGCTGGCCTCCGCTTAGGCCCATGGGCAGGCGCTGGCCCAGGGCCGGATCCAGCCCGACCTCCTGAAGGAGTCTGGATACCTCTTGCCGCAGTGCCGCCCCGCGGGCCGTCCGGTGGATGACCATCGGCTCCGCGATCGCTTGCGCGACTGTCATCCGGGGGTCGAAGCAGGCGGCGGTGTCTTGAAAGACCATTTGGACCGACCGGCGGAAGGCGAGCCGCCGGATGCCGCCGGCGGAAGACAGCTTCTGCCCCTGAAAAAGAACCTCCCCTGAAGTGGGGGCAAGAAGCTGGGCCAGGATCTTGGCCAGCGTGGATTTCCCGCAGCCAGATTCCCCGACCAGCCCGACCGTTTCGCCTGGGCCGATGGCAAGGCTCACCCCTGACAAGGCCTCCACCCAGCCCACGGTTCTGGAAAGACTGTGACCCTGGATCGGAAAGCGCTTGCTGATCCCCCTCGCCTCCAAGAGGGATGTCATGAAGCTTGGCTCCGTTGCCAGCAGGAGACCTGGACGCCGGCCGAATAATCCTTGAGTTGGGGCTCTTCTTCCCTGCACCGGGCCACCGCCTCGGGGCACCGGGGGTGAAAGGGGCAGCCCGGCGGAACGGATCTTAAATCCGGCACACTGCCGGCAATTGGCCGCAGCCTTCCCTGGCCCTGGCCGACCGGGGGAAGGCAGCGGATCAGGGCCTGGGTGTAAGGGTGGGCCGGCGCGGTCAGAACCTGACGGGTCGGCCCCGCCTCCACCAGGCGGCCCGCGTACATGACAAACATCCGGTCGGAATGAGGCGCCACGACGCTTAAATCGTGGGTGATGAGAAGGACCGACATCCCCAAGGTGTTTTTGAGCTCCTCGATCAGGCCCAGGATCTGGTCCTGGATGGAAAGGTCCAGCGCGGTGGTCGGTTCGTCGGCCACCAGAAGCTTGGGCTCTCCGGCCAAGGCCATCGCGATCATGGCCCGCTGGCGCATCCCGCCGGAGAGCTGGTGGGGATACTGGCGAAGCCGTTTTTCCGGCCAAGGCATCCGGACCTTCTCAAGAAGCTCCAGGGCTTTCAAGTGGGCGTCCTCCCGCGAAAGCTCCTCACGAAGCTCAAGCCCCTCGGTCAATTGCTCCTGAAGGGTCATCACCGGGTTTAAGGCACTTAAAGGGTCCTGAAAGATGTAGGCCAGGGTCCGCCCTCGAATCTTCCTTAAACCGCGGTGATCGGCGTTGGTCACGTCCGTTCCATCCAGAAGAATTTTCCCTTCCACCTGCCGGGCCGCCTTGGGAAGCAGGCGGCCCAAGGCCAGCCCCAGGGTGGTTTTTCCACAGCCCGATTCCCCGGCTAGGGCCGCGATCTGTCCGGGTTGGACCTCCAGGTCCACGCCGTCCACCGCCTTGACGGGATGCTCCGGCGGCCGGCCTTTTCCGTTCCAGCCCGGATAAAGATAGACCCGAAGCCCTTCAACCCGAAGCACCGGCCGTGGGGTCACACTACCACCCCCTCATGGTCCCAACTCCGCCTCCTCCGCTCCTCGCAGTTCCCCCGCCCCAGGTCTGGGGGAGAGGGCTCGCTCCGGAGATCTGGCTGGGTGCTCGGCGCTCCGCTTGCAGAACCTCGGCGTCCACCCTCGCCCAAACCCAGCGGGGGGCGGCCAGACCCAATGGCGCCGTTTCCGCTGCGCTGCGCTCCTGCGCGCCCTGGTCCTGCGGACCACCGCCAGAATCTCCTAAGGCTCGCCCTTCCCCCATCCCCAGGGCGGGGTACCC
>JACOVG010000026.1 GCA_016177405.1 Candidatus Omnitrophota bacterium
AGCCGGCAAAGAGGTTGTCCAGGAGGTGCTGGCGGAGATCGTTCGGGTCTAGAAGGGGCTGGAGGCCTTCGTCCTGCCAGGCCCTGGATTCTTGGGGGGTGGAGGGAAGAAGACGCAGGACAGCGGGGCTTTGAGGAGGCAGCCCGGTGAGGAAGCTCCGGAGGGAGGGGGAATCCTGCTTGGCCAGGGTCTCCTGGGCAGAGAGCCCCTTGGGGAAAAGCTGGGCATAGCTGGGGTGGCCGGGCTGAAGGAGGGTCACCTCCTCGAGGCCGGCGCTGCCGCTATCCGGCGGTTCGGATTGAACCACACCTTCGGCCCACTTGCTCACGCCATCGGCAACGGCCTGGAACTTCTTGATGCCGGAGGTGGAGCCGGTGAACTCCTCCTTCACCGGGAGCTCGCGGAATCTGTCCTGAAAGGCCTCCGACCAGAGATGCGTGCCGACATCCCGGGCTGTCAGGCCCAGAATCGCCGCCGGGCTGCGGCTTCCCCTGGACTTCAAGCTTCGGTTAAGCCAGACAATCCCGCCCAGGGGGACAAAGGCCTGTCTTTCCAAGACGCGGGCCTTCGAGTAGGCATCGTGCCGGGGGCTCTTTCTTACCCGGGTTGCACCCTTCAACGGAAATCGAGTTGTCAGGGCATGCGGCTCAACGAGCGGCATCCCGGCCACCAATTGATCGCCAAACCGAAGGAGAAGAACCGTATCGTTGGCCAACAGCTCCCACCTGGAGCGACGATCGGCCTGGGCCCATCCCTTCTTGGGATTGCCGGCCAAGACAGCGCTTAAGAGCGACTTGCCGGAGGCGGGGTTGCCGGAGATGAGAAATCCCTGGCCCGAGGGCTTGTGTCGAAGGAGGTTGGCGTGAACCACATTTCCCTCCGGGACGGGCAGTTTCTTCAGATCCCCGTAAGCCCTTGGATCCTGCTCCCGCGCGGCCTCCAAAAAAGCCCTCCAATCGCGCAGGCCGAACGGCCCCTTGTGACCTATCTCAAAGTACCTGTCAAACAGATCCCGCACCCGATAAAGGGCTTGAGCCAAGCGCGTCAAATCCTCCTTGGGGGAGGGTTCGGGTGGGAAGGAGAGGTAGATCTTGTCTCCATTCGCGAGACGGACAGCCTCGGAGAGGTGCGCGAGCCGCTGGCCTTGCCTCTCCACCGAGATCACCTCGTCCACCGGCACGGCGAGAAAATGATCGCGCTCGGCCCCCGCGGGAAAGAAGCGCTGGGCCAAATCCCAGTGCAGGGTTTCCACCGTCGCGGCCGCGAAAGAAAGCGGCTCGCGGACAAGGACCACACCCTTCTTTGCGACCGGCAGGAGCTCCACCACAGGGGCCAGCGAGACGCGGACAACGAGCCCTTCGGCGGAGGGCGACTGCGCCTCGCAGTAAAGGGAAAAGGTTTTCTCCCAGAGGGAGAGATCGTTCCACAGCCGCTGCCGCACACCCCCCAGGCTCTCACGGACAGTTCCATCGCCCCAATCCACATGGACCTCCTGCGCCTCGCTCAACGATTCCATCTCGCGCAGGAGCGACTCTCCGTTTAAAGCCGCTGAGGCCAGATAATAGCGGCCGGAGGGCAGCTGCCTCTTCTGCCGCTCCTCGTCTCTGGCGGGAAAACTCCAAACCGCCTGACGAAGAATCGACTCCTGCAATGTCTGTCGTGAGGCAACCTCCCAGCTTTCTTTTACTACCTTCTGGAAACGCCGCCTGGTCTCCCGCCAGAACGGCAAATCTTCCTTGTGGTCCTTTCCAGCCGCCAGCCGCGCCACCGCCTCCAGGTATCGCCTCTCAAGTCCGAAGGGCTGGTCCAGAAGCAAGAGAATCTCCTTTTGACGGGAAAGTCTCTCCAGGCGGGCGAGGAGCTCCTTGGATGCCCACGCCTGGAAGAATTCCCGGGCGACAGCCCCTTCTTTGGCTTCCGGAGAGGCGCCCTCCGCAGCCATCTTCTTGAGCCAAGCGCCAAGAATCGCAAGGGTAACGGAGGTGTGCTCCACAATTTCCATCTGCCGGCCGTAGCGGGCCAACTGGCCCTCGACCATCCGCCTCATCTCTTCGGGCTTTTGGAGCGTTTCCAGGATCTTAAAATTCCAGTCGTACCACTCCTGCCGCTGGGCCGCGTCAGCGGCCCCTGCCTTTGACGCGGGTAAGACAGGAATGGAGAAAATCTCTCTGGTTTCCGCAAGCTGGGGCCAGCCGGGAACGGCCTCCTCCTCTTGGGCAAGAAGTTCCGCTTGGGCCGAGGGAGGAAGGTCCTTCCGGTTCATCGCCCGCGCAATCCGGCTCTTTTGGGTGCGCAGCACCTCCAAGACCTGCTGTGTAAACTCTTCCGGGGGGCTCGGAGGCACTCTTAACAGCTTGGAGTCCGTGACGATCTGCCCGGCTATTCGAACCCGCAGGAAGAGGGAGCCTCCCTTGGGATGGACCGCGAGGCTCACCATCGTGGCCTCCTTCAGATTCCTCCCGCTCCAGAGAACCACAACATGCTGGGTGCCGTTGGGCGTCTTTCCCCAGTGGTTCCGCGCCGCGACAGCCGGTGAATCCACCCAGCCCAGCATCTCGGCCTGCGCGAGGAAAAGAAGCGTCCCGACCGGATCGCCTGTTTCCTCCAGGCCGGCTAGGAAAGTTTGGGTCAATTGGCGGCGGCCCGATCCCTCCTGGGGCTCCAGCGGTTTGAGGGCATAGGCCGGAGAAGGCAGGGCAAGCCCCAAACAGAGAAATATCCCCACTGCCCGGGGGATAAGGGAGATTGGATTCATCTTTTTTAAAGGAAAGAGAACGTTTAGGCCGCTGTCACCACGGCAGCCTTGAATCTCTGGAACTCCACGCCGGTGACGTCCCGGATGTGAAGGACCCCGCCCTCCTCAAGGCCGGCCAAGCGGATCATCGCTTCTATCTCCACCGCCCCCGTTACCTTCCCCAGCACGGCGGGTGAGGTCAGGAGCACAAGGGGTCTCCCGGCTTGAGAAGGCAGCCATTGAGGGACTTGAGCAGGGTCTTTGACGATCGACTCGTCCAGGATCACCACATCGGCTGGGGCGGCGCCGGCAAGAGCCCTCTGGACCTCGATCAGATCCTTGGAGATGGCTACAACCTTTACTCCCCGCTCATTCAGCTCCCGAAGGAGATCGGCGGGAATCTCTATCTGATGGAACAGGGTCACCACCCCGATGGTTGCGGAACTTTCTGAAAGCGGAACAACGATCTTTCTCGTCCCCTGCCCGTCCAACAGCGCATCCACGACAGCGCTGTTTAACGGCACCACGCGGGTTCCTCCGTCCGGCGGGGTATAGGTGAGTCCGGAAACCGCTACAGCGCCTAAAGTTTCGAGGTCGGCCTGAAACCGAGCGGAATCCTGCTTGAACCGGGTCTCGGCGGTAAGCCCCTCCTCCGTGACCTCCTCCAGGCCTGTAGGTTTAGGAACGTAGGCCTCTGCCCATTTCCCGAATAAACCCTTGCCATCTTTTCCAAATGCGCGCTTCACATCGTCAGCTGTCCAACCTATAGGGAATCCATGCCCGCTACGCGCCATCTTGCCGATGGCAGTATCGATTACAGCTTTCTTTGGCATAGCTTGAAGTTTAACTTTCCATTCTCCATCTGACCCTTTTTTCCAAACCTCTTGAGGATCTCGGGAGATGGGGATCCCTAATGCGTCAAATAGGTCTGGGAGATCCGGTTGAGCTTTCCGTTCTTTCGCTTGGGGAATCAGTTGGCCGATGATTCCCCCTAAAAGATCCCTCTCGTTCGGGCGTAGCTCTAAATACAATGTAAGCAACGCGTGATCGCTTAGGATGGTTCTGGCAATGGCGAGCTCTTGTTTCGTCTTTCTGGTAGAGGCACCAAAACCTTGTGACCCCTCTGAGCCCTTTACGGAACTTCTCTTGGGTCCTACCGTCCCCTGCGCTTCCCCACGCCTGCTAAGCGCGCTTCGTATTGATTTGGTCAGCTCTTGAGGATCGGACCATCTTTTATCGTCCCACCTCAAACCAAGGATCGAGAGAATGCCTTCGCTCAAAAAACCGTTAAATACCTCTTCGTCCAGGCCTTTCACGGCAACTTTCTCTGCAGGACTCAATCTTCCAATGACTGCCTGGAACAGTTCCTTCTTGAGCTGTGGGCCGGTTTTCCCGCTTCCTGCAGGCCTAGTCAACTGGACAGGGGGAAGGCCTTGTTCTTGCCTTAATGCACTGAATCGCTCGAGAATCTTCGCCTCATCGAGTACCTGATTCACGCGATCCTCACCCTTAATATCCTTACCCTCAATGCCGTGGGCTTCTAACCATCCTAGCAACGGGGACAGCACTTGGTTCTCCCAATTCAACTTAAGGAGGCCTGGATCCGCACTGCCAGGAGGCGGCAGCATCATTTCAAAGGTGCTCGTGATCCCTTGAACCGCCAGCTTCAGGCGAAGCGCTTCAAGGCGGTCATAAAGTTTTCCGCTCTCTTCGTCTCCGTTTTTCGCAGCCTCTTGGATGTCGGCAAATGTCCTTTCCAGGCCGTCCTTTTCCTTTGGATCTTCCAGAGCCAACATAAGCAACCCCCAGTCTTCATCTTCAAGAGTTGCTCCGTGTTTTCCGATGAGAATTTCGAGTCTCTCGGCGGCCGATTTCTCCGGCACGGCCGTTTGGACTAGGGGCGCAGGGGGCGCCACTTCAGACGCCGGAGACGGTGCGGGAGCTGGGGGGGACGCTGGCGGCTGCGCTGGAGGCGCGGGAGGTAGCAATGGCAAAGGGGGCAGCGCCGGAGTTGGCGGCAGCGGCTCCGCAACCGAAGGCGAAGGAGGCGCCGCGGGGGGAGCAGCCGGAGGGGTTGCAGGGGGCGCCGGTGGAGGAGTTACGGCCACGGACTGGGGAGCGGCAGGGGGAGCGCCCGGAGGAGGCGCTGGATGGCGCTCCGCCAAATGAGGGGTGTCGATGACGATGGTCTTTGCCTCCAAGATCCTTTTCAGCAGATCTGCCAAATCCGGAGAGATATTTTCTACCTTTTCCAGACCATCGAAAGCGGTGATGATCTCCCGGCTTACCGCTTGAAGTTTTCTAAGATCATCCAGCTCCCTCGTGTGCGGGATGGGAATTTCATTCACCGGAAGAGGTATTTCCATCTCCTGGTGCAGGCGCCGCCAAACCAGGTACGCCTGGAGAAATCTCTTCGCCTCCTGGGTCACCGGTTGCGGAAGCACCAGCATGGGGAGGATTTCTTTAAAACCAGCCGCGGCACGCTGAAGCCTCGTCAGAACGGTATTCCTAAGCCAGTACTCGCTTTCCGCCTTCCCCTTAGACAGCCGCGTCTTCAGTATCGGAAGCAACTCTTCTATGGTCGGGACTATACCCTGATGCTCTCTTAGCCAAGCGATATATACACCATAGAACTGCCGCTCGGTTGAACGAGCCTGGAACGGTAGGGTTTGTTCCATCGGCTGGGCAAAAGAAGTGACCTCTTTCGGATCAACATAAACCAGCCGGAGGGCGCCCGCTTGGGACACCGGCGCCGCTAAAGTTGGCGCTCGGGGTTGAACAGCTTCGTCTTGCCTGCGTTTGGCCTCTCGAATCCTGTGTTCAATTTCCTGAAGGGCGTGTGAGGTCAGCTCGCGCGCCTCGCGAGCGGCCAAACGCAACTCCTCTGGTACTGCATATCTGCTACCCTTAAGGTCAATCCACACTTGGTTCCGAAGACTCGCCAACCTGTGCAGGCGGCCTTCGAGCACCACCTGCCTGGTTCGTAACTCCTCCAGCGTCGGCTCTTCAAGCCCAGCTAGCGCAGGTTGTCCTTGCAACTGTTGAAGCTGGGTTTCCGCGGCCTTTTTATCTTCTCCCTCCGGCAACCCTTTCACAAAATCTCCTAATACCCCAAGCGCCAACTCCCCATCTTCCGCGGCCCAGCGCCCGGTTGAATCAGGTCGGATGTGTTGGTGCAAAACGTCCATCTGCAGAAGGGGCGGCAGGGGAAGAGGCGCCGTTTCCTCTGCTGCGGGCTGCGCTAGAGGAGCCACAACCGGCCGAGGCGCGGGAGCGGGGGCTGCGGCTTGGGGCGTTGGCGCTTGGGCAGACGGCGCGGCCCCTTCAGCCGGAGCTTCAGGTTCTCCACTCCAGCGCTGCCGATTCGGCAGCGGCAGACCCTTGAACTCAAAGATCGCGTCCAGCGCCCCCATCCTGTGGCCGGCTGCCGGTGTCTGGACACCCGTGGCGCCGGCCACTTCCCCAAGGATCGCCGCTTTTCCCTTCCTCAAAGAAGCCGCGCGAAACGCCTGATAGGTCCCATAAAGCACCTCCCCGGCAAGAGCTATCCGGACGCCGGGGTGTGCCTGGTTGTATTCATCGCGCCAAATCTTAAGCAGCTCCGCCCCTCTGGCGTTCGGGTGGTCCGACCGGAAGGAAAGACGCGCCACACGGGCATCCTCGCCGCTCTTCAGCCCGTCCCCGCCAGGCGCGAGCTCCTCTTGGCGCTTCCTTATCCGATCACTGATATTCGATTGATTCTTCATTCCCACCCGATCGGCCAGTCCAGCCCTGGTGGGCAATCCCTCGGGTCTTCCTGTCTCATCAAAAAGATCCGGACCGAAGATCGGATTCATCCTCACCAAATGCTGATACGCGGCGATGAGCTCGCCGTCTGTGACCTTGACCCTCTTTCCCGCCTCCTCTTTCTCCGCCAACGGCTCCTCTTCTTCCTTGGAAAGGGCAGTTACTTCGACCTCTTCCGGTTCAGCGGGCTGTGCCTCTGGGAGATCGGCGGCGGAAGGCGGCGCAACGACGGGCCCGGCCGCTGGCGGCACGGGAACAAGCGGTTCGGCCGGCGCTGAAGGGGCCGCCTCTGCCGGCGGAAGAATCTGGCGGGCCTCCTCGACAGAAAACAACCTCCGATCGATGATGGCTCTAAGCCGGCTCATGTAGACATAATGGCCGCTCTCCACCGAAGCATTTTCTTTTTCACTAAGAGGCGCGGCGACAACGTCCTGGTATATGTCTGAAAGTATCTCGAGGGCGTTAAGGTTTTCAACCTTCCTGGCAGTTTTGATTTTCCTTAAAAACTCAAAAAGAAGATCCATCGACATATGCCATGATTCGGTGGATCTGCCGTCAGGAATGGGCTTGTTGAACTTGCCAAGAATTGAACGAAGCCGGAGTAAGCGCCAAAGGATCCCGATGGCCTGCGTGTCATCGTCCGCCAGGCGGTCTTTGCGAAGCCGGGCCATCCACTCTCGAATGTTGTGGGGCTTCGTCGAATGCCTCTTGGCCAAATCGCGTATCTCATCTTCAGAAGCAACGGCCGGCGCGGAAGGCGGCTCAGCGACCGGTTCAGCGGGCTTCGCTTCTGTGAGAGCGGCGGCGGCCGGGGACACGACTGCAGGTAGGGGCTCGGCCTGCGCTGGAGGAAGCGCTTCAGGTTTGGCAGGAGAAACAACCCCTGGAGCTTGAGACCGGCTGAAGAATTCCGAGATCGCGTTATCCAAAGCTGACGGGGAGGTCGGGATCGTGCCTGGGGGAGGAAGCGCTTCACCCAATAAAACGCGTTCCAGGGCCTCGGCGAGGGCGTGGGCCACCTCCTGGCTCACGTGGTATTGCAGTAAAACCCTTTCGATGCCGGCGTGGCCCAGCAAGGCGCTCACCAGGCGCCTGCCATCCGGCTTCTCCAGCGCGAAGGGAATGAATCCCCCCAGGAGAAAAACGCCGGTTTCATCCTCAAAGGCCACAAGGTGCTGGTTGGCAACCTGGCCTTCCAGCTCTTTCCACGGCTCAAAGAAGCTGACCTGCTGGTTGGCATCCTGCACCGCCCGATCCAGTGTGGCGTAGGCCTCTTTCAAGAGAAGTTGCGCTGTGGGGAGATCCTCGAGAAGGTGTTCCGCGGCCGCGGCCCGGCGCTCCTGCTCTTGCCTTAGCTGCTTCACCTGGGCTTCGGTGTAAGGGGAAACGGCAAAGCGCCGTCCCTTGTTTTGCTCCTGCCAGTAGCTCATGGCGTCCGCGTAGGTATCCAGATCCGATTGGGCAGCCCTTACCCACGCCGCGAGCTCCGCTTCAAGATGCTGGCGCCATTCATTCTGGTTAACTTGGTCCAACCGGGCGTCCAGCGCGCCGAGGGCCTGCAGGAGCCATCCTTCCTTTCTGATATCTTGGGTGGGGCGGCCTTTAAGCTGCAAGAGGAGCTGCGGGTTGGGAGGGGTTTCCCCCTTGTATTTTGCCCCTAGCTTCTCTTCCAGGCCGCTTTTAATCCCTGGGCTTTCCAGCGCCTCCTTCGGGCGCAGGGCAAAAGCGGCGGGAGATTCCAGGGCGACGGAAAGAACCAGAACCCATGCGAAGGGTTTAAAAAGGGTGGAAAACAAAAGGGCCTTTCTTTTTCTTGAAAAGTCCAAGTTTCGTAGGGGGTAGTCTGCCATTCGTTTGGTCTCTTTAATGCAAATATACCTTGCCTCTTTTAAAAAGTCAAGACGAACGAACAAAAACTCAATTACTCTTAACGACTGGGACCTTCCCTGCCTCCTTGAAACCTTTCGCGCGAAGCTGGCAGCTGTCGCAGCGCCCGCAGGGGCGGCGGCCGCCCAGGTAGCAGGACCAGGTGAGCTCATACGGCACGCCCAGGCGCCGGCCCAAGCGGATGATCTGGGCCTTGCTCTTTAAGATAAGCGGAGTGATGATCCGGAGGGGACGGCCCTCCACGCCGGCCTGGGTTCCCCGCCGGATCACCCTCCGGAAGGCGTCGTAGTAGGCCGGCCGGCAGTCCGGGTAGCCGGAAAAATCGACGGCGTTGGCGCCGATAAAGATGGCCGAAGCGCCGATCGCCTCGGCCAGAGAGGCGGCACAGCTTAGGAAGATCGTGTTGCGGGCCGGAACATAGGTGGAAGGAATCCCCCGCCCCATCTCGCGAAGCGACCGGCCCCTGGGCACCGCCAGACGCCGGTCGGTCAAGGCCGAGCCGCCCCAGCCAAGCCGGACGCGAAGGAGGGTGGCAGGACAGCCGCAGCGCCGGGCGATGCTTCGCGCCGCGCGAATCTCCCTCCGGTGGCGCTGTCCGTAATCGATGATCAGGGCGCGGCACCGGTACCCCTGGGACCTGGCGTAATAGAGGGTGGTGGCGGAATCGAGCCCGCCGGAGAGCAGAACGACCGCCTTTTCAGATCTTGGCGACATCCACCCTGGAAACGTTGCCGGCCCGCCGGCCCAGGAAACGGCGGGAGAGCCGTTCGAAATGCCCTGGTTCGTCGGTCACGAAGAAGCGGCGCGAGGCGAAAGCCCCGCCGTGGGCGGGGTGCGTCAGGCCCAATTCCTTCAAGACTCCCTGGGCTTTCAAAGCGACCTGCCGGGCGGAATCGATGAGGGCGACGCGCGGGCCCATCACCTCGCCGATGACCGACTTCAGGAGGGGATAATGGGTGCAGCCTAAAATGAGCGCGTCCACCCGGGCCTGCTTCAGGGGGGCGAGATACCTCCGGGCGATCTGCCGCGTCACGGCATCGTCCACCCACCCCTCCTCCGCCAAGTGGACAAAGAGGGGGCAGGCCGCCTGGGTCAGCCGGGCCTTGGGATCGCGCCGGGAAACCGCCGCCGGATACGCCCCGGAGCCGACCGTGGCCTGGGTGCCGATCACGCCGATCCTGCCGGAGCGGCTCGCCGCCAGCGCCGCCTCCACCCCCGGCTCGATGACCCCCAGGATCGGATGGCTGAAATGGCGCGTGAGGAAAGGCAGGGCGAAGCTGGAGGCGGTGTGGCAGGCGACCACGATCATCTTGACCCCGTGGTGCAGGAGGAAGAGGACGTTCTCGGTGGAGAACTTGACCACCGTTTCCCGCGATTTGTTCCCGTAGGGGACGCGGGCCGTGTCGCCCAGGTAAACGAGCGGCTCACCGGGCAGAAGATCCACCAGCTCCTTGACCACGGTGAGGCCTCCGATGCCGGAATCGAAAATACCTATGGCGCTAGGGGCTGACGGCATCCCTCTCCTTCAAGCTCTCCCGAAAGTTCAAGATCCCTTGGCGAATCCCGCCGGCGGCCGACTGGCGGTGATGACCCTTTCTCATCCGGGCCTCTTCCTGGGGGTTGCTGATGAAGCCGATCTCCACCAGAATCGCGGGCATCCGGGTGCCCTTCAGGACGGCGAAGCGGGCCGACTTGACGCCGCGGTTGGCCGTGGAAAGCTCCCGCTTCAGCCCCTGGCAGACCCGCGCGGCCAGGTCGGTGGACTCGGCCCGGTGCTCGGTGTAAAGGAGGTCCCAGACGATCCCCCGGGTGTCGGAATCCACGGGCTCCTTCACGTCGCCGGGAAGGGCGACATTCTCGGCCGCCTCCAGGGCCCGGGCGTGGTCGTCGGTCGCGGCGGAGAGGTAGTAGACCTCAAAGCCCCCGGCCGACCGCTGGCGGGAAGCGTTGGCGTGGATCGAGATGAAGAGATCCCCTCCCGCCCGGTTGGCCAGGGCCGAGCGCTGGCCCAGGCTCACGAAGCGGTCGCCGTCGCGCGTCATCACCACCTGAAACCCATCCTTCACGAGAAGATCCCTAAGCCGGCGGGCCACGTCCAGCGTCACCGCTTTCTCCCTTAACCCCCCCCGGCCGATGGCCCCGGGGTCGTGCCCGCCGTGCCCGGCGTCCACCACAATGGTTTTAAGCCACGGCACCGCCTCCGGCGCGCCGGCCGTCGGCCTCTCCCACCGGCTTAACCAGCGCCCCCAGACCGATTCCGGAATCAAAACCTGCCCCTCTTGGAAGAGGGGCGCCCGGTGAAGAAGGATGGCCTTGTCGTCGATCAGGACCACCGGAATCTGGGGTGAGGCCCTCAAGAGATGCCGGCCGCTTTTCAGGGTCCAGACCTGGGCCCCCGGGTCCCAGTGCCCTTGACTGCCAAGCTGTTTGGCGAGGGCGCCCCCCGGCAAATAGGCCTGGGATCCGATCATCAGCCGATGGGAAAGGAGCTCGGCGCTCATCCTGCCGGCGGCAGGAGGCATCGTCGCGCACCCGGAAAAAAGGATGCTCAAAAGAAGGGTTACCCTTGATCGCACTACGAAAAGGATAACTCAACGACCCTCAAAAGGAAAGCCCCCGATCTGTCGAAGACCGGGGGCTTCAAAAAAATGGAGGCGGTGGGAATCGGACCCACGTCCTGAAGGGATCGAAATCGTATCGCTACGTGCGTAGTCCGCGTTTTGAAAAGCTCGCCAGCCGCGATCCCGCGGACGGGACCGGCCGGCCGGCTACCCCCTGGTTGGTTTCCTCGCTTAAGCCCCCAGAGGTATCAGGCCCAAGCCAGCCTACTGCGGCGTCCTTCCAGTTTAGTAGGCGTCAACCGGAGGACGGGCTACTTGTTAAGCAGCCAGTGCCATGGGGACCACGGCAGGCCGAATCGGCACCACCGGAGCGATCCCCTTGACCATCGTTTTGGCACGTATCATTTTGCCCGGTGTTTAACGAGGCCTCCGGACCACCTCGGCACGCGACCACGACCTCGTCACAACAGTCGAAGCCAGTCGCCCCCATAAAGATTCTCGGTGCCAGGATTAATCCTGGCACCCTACATTCGCTTTTTCAGCGCGCGGGACATCTCGCGCGCCAACTCACGCTTTTTGATGGTTTCTCTTTTGTCAAAGAGCTGTTTGCCCCGGGCCACCGCCAACTCCACCTTGACCCGCGAGCCCTTGAAGTAGAGCTTCGTCGGAATCAGCGTGCAGCCCTTTTGCATCACCTGCCCCTCCAGGCGCTCGATCTCCCGCTTGTGGAGAAGCAGGCGGCGCACCCTTTTCGGCTCCGGAGCCCAGGGCCCGGCTTGCGGGTAGGGAGTGATGTCCATCCCGTGGAGCCAGACCTCCCCTTTCTCGACCCGGGCGAAGCTGTCCTTCAGGGAAACGCGCCGGTCCCGGAGGGATTTCACCTCCGCCCCTTTCAACTCGATGCCCGCCTCGAGCTTGTCCAGCAGATGGAAGTCCCTGCCGGCGGACGAGTTGCGGGCGATCCAGGGCTCTTCTACCATTTAGGATACCACATCACCAGCGCAGTCTGATGCCGCCTTCGACCGCTGTCTCCTCGGAAGCCTTCTTGAGCCTCAAGAAACCCTCCCCATCTTGCTTCAAGAACTGCTGGGTGAAGATGATCTCCACGCCCAACGGTTTGCCTTCCTTCGTCTTAAGCTCGGCGGAGATCTCGCGCCGGGGACTCAAGCGGTAAGAGGCCCCGAAGGTCATGGTGCGGCTGACGCCCCGCGCGTAAGGGACCTCCAGGGAAAGGGCCAGCCGGTCGGAGAGCTTCCACTTGCCAAAGAGGGTGATGGTCTTCAGCCGGCGCCGGAGCTCCGCCCCGACCCCCACCTGATACCGGATCTCCCCCTCCTTGGCCAGAATCGAGGAGGTTTGAAAGGTTCCCCGGAAACGGAAGGCGGAGTCCGCCGCGCGGTCCAGGAGGTAGGTGAGGCGCTTGTCCTCGGGCAGGTCCCAATGGCCCTGGAAGGTCAGGGTGCGCGGCCCATGGCGCTTAAACCGGTAGAAGATCTCATGCTGTTCGTTCACAGCCCATCCCCCGGTCAAGGTCAGGCGATCCACGCGGCCGCGCGAGCGTTCCGCCAGAAAGGTCAGCCGGTTCCAGCGATCGGCCTGCCAGCGGCCCCGCAGGGTGAGGTCGCGCTGGACCGGCTCCCCGCGCGAGGCCTCCTCTGAAATCCGGACGACCAGCGCTTGAGGCAGGGCCCGGATCAGATCGCCGGTCACCGCCGCCTCTTCCTCGCTGCCCCGGCGCCGGTAGGTCAGCTCATGCCGCGGCGAGAGCCGCCATCTGCCGTCGATGAGCTTCCGGCCCAGGATCAGGTCGTTCAGCCTCGTCAAGCGCGTGCCCATGCCGATAGTTTACCACCGCCCGCGGCGCGATTTGACGCGGGTTGCGGCGATCTGCTATTCTGAACATGAGTTTGCGCCGAGGTGGCGGAACTGGCAGACGCGCTACGTTCAGGGCGTAGTGGGCGAAAGCCCATCGGGGTTCAAATCCCCGCCTCGGCACCAAGTCCTAAACCATGACATTTCGACGCAAGGTAACGATCGTTCTGGTCCTGGCCAGCTCGGGGTTGATCCTCGGGGTGGGCGGCTTGACCTACCCGCCCATGGCCCGCGAGCAGTTTGAGGTGGTCCGGCAAATCGCCCGGGGGATCGCCGTCACCGGTTCCCTGACCATCGGCGGGGATCTCCATCAAACAATCCCGGCGGATCCCTCGGCCCTGAATCTTCCCGCCTACCAAGAGCTTCAGCAGGGGCTTCGCAAGATCCTGGGCTCCAATCCCGGCGTCCGCTTCGCTTGGACCATGGTGAAAAGCGACCGGCCGGGCGAGACGATCTTCGTGGGGGATGTGGGGGACGCCCGGCCGAGCCCCGGCTTAAGATACGACGCCTCCCAAATCCCGAAGCTCTGGGAAGGTTTTGAGGGACCCGCGTCCGACCGCTCTCCGGTCCAGGATCCGTGGGGAACCTCCATCTCCGGCTACGCCCCCATTCGGAATTCCGCCGGAAAAACCGTGGCGGTCCTGGGGGTCGATTTCTACGGCAGGCAGCTCTACCGTTTCCGGGAGCAGTTCCAGCGGCTGATCGCCATCGGCCTGGTGGTCGGAATCTTCTTTTCCATCCTGATGGGAAGCCTGATCGCGCGCTGGATCGCCCTGCCGGTGGACCATCTGGTCGCCGGGATGCGCCGGGTGGAAGGGGGCGAGCTGACCTATGAGGTGGCCCTGAAGACCGGCGATGAGTTTGAGGAGGCCTCCAACGCCTTCAACCGGATGACCCGATCCGTCTTGAAGGCCCGGGAGGACCTCAAGGCCGCCTTCCTTAAAACGATCCACAGCCTGGTTTCGGCGCTGGAGGCCAAGGATCCCTACACCCGGGGCCACTCCATCTCGGTCACCCGCTACGCCATCGAGATCGCCCGGGCCATGGGAAAATCGGTCAAAGAGATCGAGACCATCGAGAAGCTCTCCGTCCTGCATGACATCGGAAAGATCGGCATCCATGACGCCGTCCTCCAGAAACCGGGCGGCTTCACCGATGAGGAGCGCAAGGCGATGCAGGAGCACCCGGCCATCGGCGGCAGGATCCTGGCTCCCCTGGGGCTGACGGAGGAGGAGATCAGCCTCATCACCTATCACCACGAACGGGAAGACGGGGGCGGCTACCCGCACGGCGTGGACCGCTCCAAGATCCCGGATTCGGTGGCGATCATCACGGTGGCCGACGCCTACGATGCCATGACCAGCCACCGCCCGTACCGCGCGGCCATGAAGCCCGACAAGGCCGTGGAGGAGCTTCGCAAAAACGCCGGGTCGCAGTTCCGGCCGCAGGTGGTGGAGGCCTTGATCCGGGTCTTGCGGGAAAAGGGCTTGGCGGCCGGCTAGGCGAGGCTCTTTACCGCTTCCAGCAAGACCCCGGTAAGTCTTTCCGCGGGCACCGGCAATCCCTGGAGGGAACCCTGAACGAGGAATCCCTCCCGCCAGGCCCGAAGCGCCGCCCCGCCAACCTTCCTGCCTCGAAAGATCAGGTCGCCGCAGACCGGACTTTCAAAGCAGAAGATGCTGTGGATCCCATCGGACCGGCAGCCGTTGGAGGTTCCGCGGGCAAGGACAAGCTCATCCCCCGAGACCCAACCCTTCTCCACCAACTTATCCCGGAGGCGCCGGTGAATAAGCCCGGGCAGGCCGGAGGGTTTGGAGGTTTCGTTTGGGTCTCCGCGGCGAATCACCACCGCGTAGGTCAACTCATTCAGGGAATGAACCACGACCGCCCCGCCGGTGGGCCGCTGACCCAAAGGAAACCCTTGGGCGCGCAGCGCCTCCGGCAAATCGGACGGCTTGTGGCGGCGGCCCAGCGTGACGGCCGGAGCGTCCCACGAGTAAACGCGAAGCAGGTTGGCGGCGGCAGGGTCACCCAGAACAGCCCGGGCTTGCGACAGGTCCCGGGCCATCTGCGAAGCGGGGTCCGAGGGAGAATCTACGAGGAGGCGCCAGTTCGCCATCGGACATTGGGCGATCGGGCGGCGGCCACCTCATCCAGGCGGGAGACCGGCATCCGATGAGGAGCCGTTTGAACCCGATGGGGCGTTTCCTCGGCCTCCCGGGCGATGGCGGCCAGCGCCTGGGCAAAGGCCTCCAGCGTCTGCCGGGACTCCGTTTCAGTGGGCTCCACCATGAGGGCCTCCTCGACAATCAGGGGGAAGTAGATCGTGGGGGCGTAAAAGCCGTGATCGAGAAGCCTCTTGGCGATGTCGAGCGCCCTGACGCCGGTCTTGGCTTTCCATTCCTTGGCGGTGGCCACAAACTCATGCAGGCAGGGCTCGTCCACCGCCGCGGGGAACTCCTTCCGGACCAGGGCCTTCAGGTAATTGGCGTTCAGGATCGCCCCCTCGGAAACCCCCCGCAGGCCCTCTTTCCCCAAGGCCCGAAGGTAGGCGTAGGCCCGCACCAAGGCCCCCACGTTTCCGAAGAAGGAGCGAACCCTGCCGATGGAGTCGCTGCCCGGCGAGGCGAGCCGGTACCGGAAGACCCCCGCTCCCTGCGGCTCCCTCACCACGATCGGTCCGGGGAGGAAGGGCTTCAGCGCCGCCTGCACCCCCACGGGGCCCGCCCCAGGCCCGCCGCTTCCGTGCGGAATGGCGAAGGTCTTGTGCACGTTCACGTGCACCATGTCAAAGCCCATGTCGCCGGGCCGGAAAAGACCCAGAAGGGCGTTGAGGTTGGCTCCGTCCATGTACATCAAGGCCCCCTTCTCATGGACCAGGGAGGCGATCTCCAGGACCTCCTCCTCGAAGAGCCCCAGCGTGTTGGGGTTGGTCAGCATGAAAACCGCGGCCTCCTTGTCCATGGCCCGCTGAAGGGCGCTCAAGGAGACCCTTCCCCGCGAGGTGGATTCAATCTCCACCACGGTCAGGCCCGCCAGGGCGGCGGAGGCGGGATTGGTCCCATGGGCCGAGTTGGGCACCACCACCTTGGTCCGGTGAGAACCCCTGGCCCGGTGGTAGGCGCTGGCGATGAGCAGCGCGGTGAGCTCTCCGTGGGCGCCGGCGGCCGGCTGGAGGGTGACGGCGTCCATCCCCAGGATCTCCTTAAAGAGCTCCTCCAGATCAAAGAGGAGCTTCAGAATCCCCTGCAGGGCCGGATCCGGCGTGCAGGGGTGAACCTTGGAAAAACCGGCCAGGGCGGCGATTTCCTCGTTCACCTTGGGGTTGTACTTCATGGTGCAGGAGCCCAGCGGATAAAAATTGGTTTCCACCGAGAAGTTGAGATGGGCCAGCCTCAAGAAATGCTTCACCAGATCCCGTTCGCTCACCTCCGGCAGGGGGACGTCTTCCCGCCTAAGAAAACGCTCGGGGATCAGCCGTTCAATGGGAACCTCCGGCACGTCGAGCTTGGGGAACTGAAACCCCTTGCGCCCGGACTCGCTTAAATCGGACAAAAGCGGCTCCAGCAGACGCCCCGGCGAATGGCGGCCGGCGGCGGGGGGAGCTTGAACCTTTACCGGATCAGCTTCCACACCGTCTCCACAAAATGGTCGATCTCCTCCCGGGTCCGGCTCTCGGTGACGCTGACCAGCCAGCCGGTTTTCAGCGCGGGATCCCAGCGCTTCAAGGGCAGTCCGCCCAGGAAGCCCGCGTCCAACAGCTTTCGATTCACAAGCTCCGGATCTTCCGGAAGCGAGAGGGCGAACTCGTTGAAGAAGGGCTCCGAGAACAGGGGCTTGATCCCCTTAAGCCGAATCAGGCGATCGTGCGCGTAGTGGGCCTTCAGGGCGTTCTGGCGCGCCGCCTCCTTGAAGCCCTCCTTCCCTAAGGCCGCCAGGTAGACGCAGGCCGTCAGGGCCATCATCGCCTCGTTGGTGCAGATGTTGGAGGTGGCCTTGGAGCGCCGGATGTGCTGCTCCCGGGTCTGCAGGGTCAAGACAAAACCCCGCCGGCCGTGGCCGTCCTGGGTCATCCCGACAATCCGCCCGGGAATTTTTCTTAAGAGATCCTCGCGGCAGGCGAACAATCCCAGGTACGGACCCCCGAAGTTCAGCTCGTTGCCGAGCGGCTGGCCCTCGCCCACCACGACATCGGCCCCATAAGCGCCCGGCGGAAACAAAAGCCCCAGCGAGATGGGATTCACCACCACGATGAAAAGGGCTCCGGCCTTGTGGGCGCGCTGGGCCAGCTCTTCCACCGGCTCGAGGCACCCGAAGGCATTGGGCATCTGCGCCACCACCGCGGCCGTCTGGTCGTCGATCAGGCCGCGGGCCGCCTCCAGGTCGGTCGCGCCGCCCCGGAGAGGGATGAGGCCCACGGCGCCGGCCGAGCGCTTGAGGTACGTTTCGACCGTTTGCCGGTATTCGGGATGCAGCCCGGCCGACACCGCGAGCTTACTCCTTTGGGTCAGCCGCAGGGCCAGGACGCAGGCCTCCGCCAGGGCCGAGGCCCCATCGTAGAGGGAGGCGTTGGCCGCCTCCATGCCGGTCAAGTCGCAAAGGAGGCTCTGGTACTCGTACATCGCCTGAAGGGTCCCTTGAGAGGCCTCCGGCTGATAGGGGGTGTAGGCGGTCAGGAATTCCCCGCGGCCGGCCACGTAGCGGACCACGCTGGGGATGAGGTGGTCGTAGGCGCCCGCCCCCAGGAAGCAGAGGTGCGAACCCACGGTGGCGTTGGACCGCGCCAGGCGCTCGGTTTCCTTCAGAAGCTCCGTCTCGGACAAACCGGCCGGGAGCTTCAGCCGCGCTCTGGGGATGGCCGGGGGAATCCCGGACAGGAGGTCCTCGAAAGAATCAACCCCGATTCTCTCGAGCATGACCTTTCGGTCGTTGGGGGTTATCGGAACGTAATCCACCCGCCCCTTTTAGTGCTTCTCGCCCTTGACCCAGGATTCGTACTGCGGGTGATCCATCAGGCCGGCCGCCTGCGAGGGGTCGCTGGGCTTGATCGCGAAGATCCACCCCTCCTTATAAGGAGAGCGGTTGACCGCCGCGGGGTCTTTGGCCAGCGCTTCGTTCACCTGGACGATGGCCCCGCCGACCGGGGCATAGATGGAAAAGGCCGACTTCACCGACTCCACAACCGCCGCCTCCTCACCCTGGGAGACCTGGCGGCCCAACTTCGGCAGCTCCACGTAGACCACATCCGAGATTTCTTTCTGGGCATGGTCGGTGATGCCGACCGTTGCCTGCTGGTCCTCTAAGCGCAGCCACTCATGCGTCTTGGTGTATTTCAGATGATCCGTCATTTTTTTCTCCGGTAAAATGGAAGCCGAACAACCTTGGCCGGAACCCTCCGGCCGTGAATCTCAACCTCCAGGGCCGTCCCGGGGGAAGCGGCGGAGGGTTCCACAAACCCCAGGCCGATGGCCCGCTCTCCCAGGAGGGTCCCGCTGGTGACCTCACCCGTTTTGTTTCCGCCACAAAAAATCGGGCAGCCGTGCCTGGGGATCCCCCGGCCTGAAAGCTCAAAACCGGTCAGCCGGCGCCGAACCCCCTCATTCCTTTGTTTCTCCAGCGCCTCCCGCCCGGTGAAGGGCCCCTTTTCCCACGCCACCGTCCATTCCAACCCCGCCTCCAGCGGCGTGGTTTCAGGATCCAGATCCGAGCCGCCCAAGGGAAGCCCGGCCTCCAAACGAAGGGTGTCCCGCGCGCCCAGCCCGATGGGCTGAATTCCGAAATCGGCCCCTTGGGCCAGCAGGGTCTTCCAGACCGCCTCCAGGCGGGGCGCCTCCACAAAGAACTCCAAGCCGTCTTCCCCCGTGTATCCGGTCCGGGCGACCCAGGTGGGGCGTCCCGCGACATCGGCCTGGCGGACGCTGTAGCGGGGTATGGCGGCCAAGGGGTCGGGGCTCACCCGCCGGGCAGTCTCCATCGCCTTCGGCCCCTGAAGAGCCAGGGTCCCGACGGATTGCCTAAGATCTGAAACCTGGACAGGCCTCTTCAGATGAGCCGTGAGCCACTCCAGTACCTTGTCGCCGTTGGCGGCGTTCACCACCAGGCGGATCCGGTCAACGGCGAGCCGGTAGAGGATCATCTCATCCAGGATGTGTCCCCCCGGCGTCAGCATGGGGCTGTAGCAGGCCCGCCCCGCGGACAAGAGGTTCAGATCCTGGGTCACCAGCGGCTGAAGCTGGGACAGCGCGCCGCTTCCCTGAACCTCCAGGTGGCCCAGGTGCGAGACGTCAAAGAGGCCCACCCGGGTCCGGACCGCTTCGTGCTCCTTCAAGATGGAGCTGTAATAAAGGGGAAGCTCCCAGCCCCCGAAGGGACTCATCCGGGCGGACAGGGCCTTGTGCGCCGCGAAGAGAGGCGTCCGCTTCAAGGGAACCGGATCAGCGGCGATGGGAGGGGCGCTTGCTTCCGGCATCGAACCTCTGCACAAGCTCAACAGCCTCTTCCGGGCTGTCGGCCAGCCGGAACAGCTTCAAGTCGTCTGGGGTGATCGCGTCCGCGGCCACCGCCGTGGTTTTGAGCCAATGGATAAAACCCTTCCAATACGCCGAGCCGTACAAGACGCAGGGGAAGGGCCTCACCCGCCGGGTCTGAATCAGGGTGACCACCTCGGTCAGCTCGTCCAGCGTGCCATAGCCCCCCGGAAAAAAGACAAAGGCCTTGGAGTATTTGAGGAACATCACCTTGCGGCAGAAGAAGTAGCGGAACGAAAGGAGTCTTGTGATGTGGCGGTTCGGCTTCTGCTCGGAAGGGATCAGGATGTTCAGCCCCACCGACTCTCCGCCGGCCTGCTGGGCCCCTTGGTTGGCCGCCTCCATGATGCCGGGGCCCGCCCCCGTGATCACCGCGTAGCCGGCCCGGACGAAAGCGGCGGCCGTCTTCCGGGCCTCCGGGTAATACGGGCTGGCGCGCTTGGCCCGGGAGGAGCCGAAGATGGAAATCGCCGGCCCGATCTTGGAGAGGGCATCGAAGCCGTCCACGAACTCGCTCATGATCCGGAAGATCCGCCAGGGATCCTCTCGGGTGAAGTCAGACTCGAGGTTGTTCTTGGGGCGAGGGCCGCGGTTTGGCATGGAAGAATTAATTATATCATCATTCCGCGAGGAGATTCTTCACGTCCCGCTCAAAAACCTCCGGGGGCTGGTAGCCGACGTACTTCCTGACAATCCCGCCCTGCCGGTCGATCACAAAGGTCGTGGGAATGCCGCGAACCCCTCCGTAGGCCCGAACCACCTCCCGGGTCCCCAGAACCACCGGGTAGTTGATCCCGGCGCTGGCCGCGAAGGGTTTGACCACCGCCAGGCCTCCCCGGTCCAGCGCCACACCGATGATCTCCACCCCCTTGGTTTTGTACTTCGCGTAGAGCGCCTTGAAATGGGGAATCTCCTCGCGGCACGGCGGGCACCAGGTGGCCCAGAAATCCAGGATCACCACCTTGCCGCGGGAAGCGGAGAGGGAAACCGGTTTTCCGGCCAGATCGGTCAGCTGGAAGTCGGCCGCCGGCGAGCGCACGGGGCTTTCCCCGCCGGTTTCGAGGCCTCGGGGCGCCGAGCCGCTTGGGCCGGGACGGGTGAGAAGAAGCGTCGCCCCCGCCAGGAGCGCCGCGGCCAAGATCCCCCAAGCTATTTTCTTCATGGTTTTTCCTTTCTACAGGGCGAAACGATTAAAAAAGGTGAAGTTCCCCGCCAACAGCCCCAGCCGATCGGTGAGAATCAGCAAGCCGATGGCGATCAACAGCAGGCCGCCGGCCACCTCCACCCATCTCAAGTAGCGGCGAAACCCGGCGGAAAACCGAAGAAAGGCCTGAACCGCCACGCTCGTGATCATAAACGGCACCCCGAGCCCCAAGGAGTAAGCCGCCAGCAGCAGCATCCCCTGCCCCACGGTCTCTTGGGCGGAGGCCAAAGCCAGGATGCCCGCCAGGATCGGGCCGATGCAGGGGGTCCATCCGAAAGCGAAGGCCGCCCCCACCAGGAAGGCGCCGGGGCCGGACAAGGGCCTCTTCTTGACCTCCAGCCTCTTTTCATACTGAAGGAAAGGAATCCGAACCCAGCCGGTCAGATGCGCGCCGAAGAGGATGATCACCACCCCGGCCGCCTGCCTCAAGAAGTCCAGCTTGGCGAGAAAGATCTTTCCCAGGGCGGTCGCCGAAGCCCCCAGGGCGATGAAGACGGCCGAGAAACCCAGGACAAACCAAAGGCTGCTCAAGAAGGAGCGCCGGAGAACCCCGCCGCCCACGCGCGCGCCCTGGAGGTCTTGCAGAGAAACGCCGGAGATAAAGGAAACGTAGCCCGGGATGAGGGGCAGGACGCAGGGCGAAAGAAAAGAGACCAGCCCGGCCAGCGCGGCCGTGAGGAGATTAAGCTGACTCATCCCGCCCCTCCTCCATCGCACAGCTTTCCGCCCAAGGCCCAGTAGGACTTGGGGTGCTCCTTGAAGATCACCCAGGTATGGTCCACCGGCGCCTTCAAAATGGCGACGGCCGCCTGGGTGACCGCCTTGGCGAATTCCTCCCGCTGTTGACGGCTCCTTCCCTCGAAAAGCTCAACCGAGATGATCGGCATCTATCGCCCTCCAAAAAGATTCATCAGCATTCCCAAGAGAAAGATCTGCGGCAGGGTGGCCAACAGGAGCCAGCCCACCGCCTGCCTGCCCAGATTCTTCCAGACCACGGCCAACTCGGTGAAATCGGTCACCACCCCTGCCATCAAGAATCCAAAGGCGTTGCCCAGGGCGCCGCTCTTCCGGTACAACTCGACCGCCAGGGGGGCGGTGCCTTCCGAGCAAACCTCGATGGCCGCGGCAAAGGCCAGCGTGATCAAAAGCCCCAGGGGCGTCGGGCCCAGGTACTTGGCCCACCAGTGGGAAGGGACCGCGCTGCCCAAGACCGCGCTCAAGGAGAAACCCACGGCCACCCAGAAGAGAACCATCTGCCCCAGCTCCCATCCGCCCCGGAAAATCCCTTGGGCGTCGGCCAGAAGGGTGGAGACCGTCCAGCGGCGCCGGCGGAAACGCCTCTTAAAATCCGCCCCAATGGAAAAACCCTCCGCCGCCGGAACGGTGTTCGGGTTGGAGGCAAGGAGCCCCCGCGCCTCCAGGCCCTGGAAGATGAGCCCTGTCAGAACCGCCACCCCAAGCGCCAGCACCACGATGAGCAAACCCTTGAATCCCATGAGACTCACGATGAGCAGGGTCATCGAGAGACTCGCCCAGGGGCTGGCCAGCAAAAAGGTGATCACCGCCGGCACCGAGGCCCCCTTGCGGTACAGCTCCATCGACAGGGCGAGACACCCGTGGCTGCAGGAGCTGGCCAGAAAACCCAATCCCGCTGAGGTCAAGACGGTTCCGCGGCGGCGGCCGGCCAGCCACAGGGAGATGTATTCCTTGGGCACGTAGCGTTCTATGGCTCCGCCGATCGCCAGCCCCAAGAGAACCGCCCAGCCTGCCCGCCGAAGGTAATCCCACAGAGAGTCGGAAACCGGCTGGGCCGCCGGCCAAAATCGGCCCAGGGCCAGCAAGAAGCCGACCAGGGCCAGCGCCCAAAGGACCTGATCCTTCCACCAGGGCCGGCCCTGGGGCGTTTCGCAGGAGGGGCAATGCCCCGCCGCGGGCAAAGCCGTCATTTCTTCGCCGTCACCTTCTTCACGGTCACCAGATGAACACCGTCCCGTTCGGAAAACTCCCCCTCCACCGTCACCTGTTGAGCCGCCAGGGGCGCGAGGGCGCCGTTGGCGGTTCCATGGCCGCCCCCGATAGCAAGATACACGGTGTCGCCTGATTTGATCCCGACCGGAAGGCCAGAGGCGATGCATTTCCGGGCGCATTCCTGATGGCCGGCGCCGGAGGCGCCATGATCCAGATAGCAGGCCAGATCCACCACCTCGCCGGTGATCGACTGCCCGTGAACCTCTCCCTCATGGGCGAGGCCCAATCCCGCCCACGCCAAAGAAATCGCCAACCCCAAAACCACGACAGGCATTCTCATTCTTGGTCTCCTTTTCTATCGTACCACTTCGATTCCGGCGCCGCGGCCGTAGCTTCCCCCCACTCCGAACTCATAGACCATCCGGCCCCCCAGATGGGCGCCAAACGCCAGGATGCCGACGGCCAATCCCAAGACAATCCAAGCCAACCGCCGGGACCAAAACCCCAGGCAGTCCTTTTTCTTCAGCCGCCAGCCGGCCACCAAGAGGAGCAGCGCCGCCGCCCCGTAGCCCAGGCGCTCGTGAAACTCCATCAGCTTGTGGATCTCAAATGAGTGCTTGGCCGCCGCCGCGGCCAAGCGGCCTGTGATCACCGCCGCGGCCGCCCCCGCCGCGCCCAAGGCCAAATTCCAAAGGGCCGCCCGGTGCCAGGCCGGTTTCTTAAACAGCAGGGCCAGCGTCTCCACGAGGAAGGCGGCCGCCGCCAGGGCGATCGGAAAGTGAACCACCATCGGGTGCAAGCTTTCCACGTCAGGCCCCCGCAGGCCGCGCGGCCGTGATCCAGGCGGCCTGGCCGCGGCGCATCTCGCCGTGCCACTTCCAAAGGAAGTAAATCGCCGGGTAGATCAAAAGCTCCAGGAGAAAGGAGGTGGCCAATCCTCCCACCATGGGCGCGGCGACGCGCTTCATCATGTCGGCGCCCCGGCCCACCGACCACATGATCGGCAAAAGCCCGATGAACGTGGTCCCCACCGTCATCATCTTGGGCCGGATCCGCTTCACCGCGCCGTGGACAATGGCTTCCTCTAAGTCGCCGGCGGTGCGCATCCGGCCCTTCTGGACCGCGTCGTTGTAGGCCAGATCAAGGAAGAGCAGCATGAAGACCCCGGTTTCGGCATCCAGCCCCATGAGCGCCAAGACCCCCACGGTCACCGCGGTCGAGACGTTGTAGTTGAGCACCCACAACAGCCACACCGCGCCGAGAATCGAGAAGGGCACCGCCAGCAGGACGATCCCGGTCTTGGCCCACGAGTGGGTGTTCAGGTACAAGAGGACCACAATGAGAAACAGCGTGAGCGGAAGCACCACCTTCATCCGCTCCCGCACCCGGATCATGTTCTCGTACTGGCCGCTCCAGATGAGCCCGTAGCCGGAGGGCAGCTTCAGCTCCTTGGCGACCTTCTCTTTGGCCTCGGTGACGTAGCCGCCGATGTCCCGACCGGCCACATCCACGTAGACGTAGCCGGAGATGAGGCCATTCTCATTGCGCAGCATCGAGGGGCCGGAGACGAGCTGGATGTCGGCCAGCTGCGCCAGGGGGATCTGCTGTCCCGCCGGTGTGGACACGAGCACCCTTTTGAGTTTCTCGACGTCGTCCCGCAGCTCCCGTGAGTAGCGCACGTTCACCGGATAGCGCTCGCGGCCCTCGATCGTGGTGGTGATGTTCTCCCCGCCGATCGCCGTCATGATGACCCTTTGGACCTCTTCGACCGAGAGCCCATACCGGGCCAGCTCATCCCGATTGAGCGTGAAATCCACAAAGTAGCCGCCCGCCACCCGCTCCGCGTAGACGCTGCGGGTGCCGGGGATATCCTTCAGGATCATCTCCAGGTGGGTGCCGGTCTCCTCGATCTTCTTCAAATCCGACCCGAGGACCTTGATTCCGATCGGGGTCCGCACCCCGGTCGTCAGCATGTCGATCCGGGCCTTGATCGGCATGGTCCAGGCGTTGGTGACCCCGGTGATCCGCAGCGCCTCGTCCATTTCCTGGATGAGCCGCTCGTCGGAGATGTGCTCCGGCCAAAAGGTCCGGAACGGCCCCTTGAGCGGCTCCGGCAGCCAGGAGTACCAGCGGTGGACCCCGCGCCACTCGTCTTCCGGCTTGAGCACGACGGTGGTCTCCATCATGGAAAAGGGGGCCGGGTCGGTGGAGCTCTCCATCCGTCCGGCCTTGCCGAAAACCCGCTCGACCTCGGGAAAGCTCTTCAGGACCTGGTCCTGCTTTTGCATCAACGCCTGGGCCTCGGTCACCGAGATGCCGGGGAGCGTCGTGGGCATGTAAAGGATCGTGCCTTCCCACAGGGACGGCATGAACTCGAAGCCCCGGATCAACGCGCCGGGCAGACGCACGCTGAACATCATCGAGCCCAGGTTGATGATCGCCCACACCGAGAGAACCGCCGCGATGATCACGGCGGGCTTGCGGCGCTTGAGCATCCAGCGGCAGACCGGCTCGTAGAGCTTAAAGAGAACCTTGCTGACCGGGTGCTTCTCCTCCTGGTAGTAGGTGCCCACCAACAATCCCGTGGCGAGCTTCGAGGCAATCGCCTCGCCCTTCGTCGGGACGGGCTTGCGCCTGCGCCAGGGCCACCGGATCCGGATGGGGTCCATCCGGGCGAACAGCATCCGCACTGCCGGATCCAGCGTGATCGCCAGAAGCGCGGCCATGATCATCGTCAGGGTCTTGGCCCACGCCAACGGCTTGAAGAGCCGGCCTTCTTGATCCACCAGGGTGAAGATCGGCAGAAAGGCCACCGCGATCACCAACACCGAGAAGAAGACCGAGGAGCCCACCTCCTTCAGGGCCGTCAGGCGAACCGCGTGGAAGTCGCCCTGGCGGCCGCCGGCCACCCACTGCTCCAGGCGTTTGTACGCGTTCTCCACCTCGACGATCGCCCCGTCCACCAGGACGCCGATCGAGATGGCGATCCCCGACAGCGACATGATGTTCGAGTTGAGCTTCATCCCGTAAAGCGGGATGAAGGAGAGCAGCACGGCAATCGGAATGGAGACGATGGGCACCATCGCCGAGGGAAAGTGCCACAGGAACAGCATGATCACGAGGCTCACCACGATCATCTCTTCGATGAGCTGATGCTTGAGCGTGGCCATGGATTCTTTGATCAGCTTCGAGCGGTCGTAGGTCACCACGAGCTCCACCCCCGGTGGAAACGAGGGCTTGATCTCCTCGATCTTCGCCTTGACCCGGTTGATGACGTTCAGCGCGTTCTCGCCGTAGCGCATGACGACCGTGCCGCCCACCGTGTCCCCTTCCCCGTCCAGGTCCGCCACCCCGCGGCGGATGTCCGGTCCCAGGGCAACGGTCCCCAGGTGCTTAACCAGGATCGGGGTGCCCTTGGGGCCCACGCCCACCACGATCTTTTCCAGATCCTCCACCGACTTGGCGTAGCCGCGGCCCCGCACCATGTATTCGGCGCCCGAGAACTCCAGAAGACGCCCGCCGACCTCCTGGTTGCCGGCACGGATCGCCTCCACGACGGTGGTCAGCGGCAGGTTGTAGGCCAACAGCCGGTTGGGGTCGATCGTGATCTGGTACTGCTTCACGAAGCCGCCGATGGCGGCGACCTCCGCCACCCCGGGAACGGATTGGAGGTGGTAGCGCAGGTACCAGTCCTGGAAGGTGCGCAGCTCCTGCAGGTTGTTTTGCCCGGTCTTATCGACGAGCGCGTATTGGAAGACCCAGCCGACCCCGGTGGCGTCCGGCCCCAGCTCGGTCCTGACGCCTTCGGGGAGTTTCGGGATGATCTTGCTCAAGTACTCCAGCGTGCGAGATCGCGCCCAGTAGATGTCCGTGCCGTCCTTGAAGATCACGTAGACGTACGAGAAGCCGAAGTCGGAGAAGCCGCGGATCGCCTTCACCCGGGGGGCTCCCAGCATGGAGGTGACAATGGGATAGGTCACCTGATCTTCGATGATGTCCGGGCTTCTGTCCCAGCGGGAGTAGATGATCACCTGCGTGTCGGAGAGATCCGGGATCGCGTCCAGCGGAATGTTCCTCAAGGACCAAACCGCCCCCAGCATCGCCACGACCGCCAAGATCAGCACCACGAACTTGTTGTGGGCGGACCACTCGATGATCTTCTCGATCGGTCCACTCGTGTGCAGGACCGGCTGACCTTGATTACTGGCCATGCTGGTGCCCCGCGCCGCTCATCCCTTCCAGGGCGGCCTTCAGGCGGCTTTCCGAGTCGATCAGGAAATTGCCGCTTGTGACCACGATCTCCCCTTCGGCGACGCCGCTTTTGATCTCGTGGTAGCCCTCCGCTTTGACGCCGACCGTCACGTCGCGGGGCTCAAAGAGCCCTTGGCCCTTGTCCACAAAGACGATCCGCCGGGCGCCGGTGTCAAACACCGCCTCCTCGGGGACGGCAAGCGCCTCGCCGGAGGCGACGGCGATCGAGGCGTTCACGAACATCTCGGGTCTCAAGACTTTGTCCGGATCGGTCAAAACGGCGCGCACCCGGGCCGTCCGGGTGACCGGATCCAAGACAGTATCCACGGACCGGATCACCCCCTCCAGCTTCTTCCCTGGAATCGCGGACACCTCCGCCGTGACGGTCTGCCCGGCCTTGACCAGCGGCAGCTCGAATTCATAGACGGGCGCGTAGAGCCAGACCCGGCCGCTGGGATCGGCCAGCAGCAGGCTCTGGTCCGGCCCGTCCCAGCCGCCGATCTCCTCGATCAGCTCGCCGCTTATGCCCAGTCGGTTCAGCCGCAGGCGGCTCGCGTCGGCCAGCCGCTGGGAGCGCTCGATGATCTCCGGCATCGCGCCGGCCTTGGCCTGCTCAAGCGCGCGAAGCGCCTGAAGGTACTCCTGCTGCGCTTGGTAGAGCTCCGGGTCGTTGGCGATCTGGCCCACGGTTCGGATGATCTTATGGAGCATCCTCCGCTGGGCGGGGGCGGTGGTCACACCGATGAACTGCCGCTTGCGCGGGGAAAGAAGGATCGGAGTATAACCCTCCGGCCCGCTGGCCGGAGCGCCCGCCGGCGAGAGCAACCCTTCAGGGCCGGCCACATGGGTTCCGCAGACCGGACAGATGACCTCTTCCCCTGGCTGGGCCACCACCACCATGGGGCAAGGCCTGCCCTCGTGAAGCTTCGGGCAGTTGTGCATCAGGCAGATCTCCTCCGGCGCTTGGGGGGGCTTTGCCTCTGAAAGCTCTCCTTCAGACCCTGGCTCCCGCTTGACCAGCTTCATGTTGCAGATGGGACAATCCCCGGGCTTATCGGAGGTGTAGCTCGGGTGCATCGGGCAGTAATAGACCTCCTTCGAGGCATGGGCCGCGTGGCGGCCCGGAGCATGGAAGATCCGAACCGCGGTGAATCCCCCCAAAAGAGCCAGCGCGATGAGAACAGCCGCCTTGGTCCTTGGCCGCGTCCAGCGAGGAAAAGAGATGGGCTTCACGATGCGCCTCCTGTTTTTGTTTCCTGGTTGCGCTCCCGCAGAGGAACGCCGGCCGACTGCTCCAGCATGACCAGATGCTGCTCCAGCGCCGCCAGATGCTGGTAATAAGTCCGCTCGCGCTCGGTTAAGGCCCGCAGCGCCTCAAGAAGCTCCAGGAAGGAGCCGCGCCCTCCCTGATAGGCCGCCAGGGCCGAGGCCACCGCCTGCTGGGCCAAGGGGATGAGGCTCTCCTGGCAGAGCCGGGCGGTGTCATAGGCGGCCTGGACCTCGTGCCACTGCTCGTGGATGCGCCGGGTGATCTCGTTTCGCATTCCCTGGTAGGCGGCTTGGGCCGACTCCTTGTCGAAGAGGGCCGCCTTCACGCCATAGCTCTGCTTGGTCCAAAACCAGAAGGGCAGAACAAGAGCCAGCGTGAGGTCCCAGGGCCCGATCGGCCCGGCGGCGGGATTGCGCAGCTCGAACATCGTCTCCAGGTCCGGAAGAAGCTCCCGCTTGGAGAGCTTCCAGGCCGCCTCGGAGCGCTCGGCCGAAAACTTGAAGGCCAGCAGATCCGGCTGGTTCTGCTCGGCCAGCGCCACCAGCTCATCCACCGAGGCCGGCAAGGGGGTCAGCGGGATCGGGCCGGGAGCGCCAACCTCTTCGGCGGCCGAGCGGTTGAGGAGGTGGTTCACGTGGGCCGACATCGCCAGGCGCCGGTGGCCCAAGACCCCCGCGGCGTTGGCCGCCTCGAGCCATTCCGCCTGGGCCTGAAGGGGCTCGGCCTGCGGGGCCGAACCGGTGGCGTACCGGGCCTCGGCCGTGGCCGCGGCCTGGCGAAGCCAAAGAAGCGCCTCCTCTTGAAGCTCAAGCTCCCGATCCAGGAGGAAGAGATCGTAATAGACAGACTTGAGCATCCCCCGCGTCTCCCACTGCGCTTTCTTGTAGGCGGCCGCGGCCATCTGGGCCTCTTTCACGGCCACCTGCTGGCGCAGGGAGAGCTTTCCGGGAAAGGGGAGCGACTGGATGAGCTGGAACATCAGGTTCGCCTGATCCAGCTTGACCGTGCCCCGGGGAATCTCCTCAAACTCGATGCCGATCCGCGGAGCCGGAAGCCCGCGGGAAAGCGGAATCCTGGCCTGGGCCGCCTCCCACTGCTTGCGGGCCGCCAGCAAATCCGGGTTCTTCGCCTTAAGCTCGTCCAAGAGAGCGGGCAGAGAGAGGACAGCCGCCTCGTCCGCCGCGAAGGCGGTCGTGAGTCGTGGGTGGTGAGCCGTGAGTAAAACCCCTGCAAGCAAGAGGCTGACCGCTTTTCTAACCCATGATCCATGACCCATGACCCATGACTTTTTCTTCACTGGCCACCGTTATTCTTCAGGGCGCAGCCGGGGCTGTCCCCGCAGGCGGTCTGCCGGCAGGCCTGGCGCAGTTGATCCGAAACAGAATCCACGAGCTTGTTCCACTGCGCGGGCGTCAGGTGCTCGCGGGCAGCCAGGAGATGCTGAAGGGTTCCCTTCTCGAGCGCCGTCTGCTGGCGGCCGATGGCCTCCACCACCAGGTCCATGGTCCGGCGGTCGGGCGCGGGCTCCTTCAGAAGCTGGATGAGCTGGGCCCGCTTGGCGCAGAGGACTCCACAGCTTTCGGCCTTCAGCCGAAGAAACTCCTTCTCGGCCTCCGCCAGCGCTTTCTTTTGCGAGGCGGAAAGCCCCAGGCCGTTCATCAGGGAAACCGGCTTCTTGTGCCAGCCCAGCAGGCGGCAGCATCCCAGGCTCGCCAGATACCCCGCGCCGGCGACCAGCAAGAATACGAGAAAACCCACACACCATTTTTTCATGTTCGCTCTCCTAACTCTATGAGGGGTAAACCGCTTTGAGGTAGCTTCCCGAGACGCTGTCGTAAGGGGCGTTCCCAAAAAGGTCCAGCCGGGCGTTGGAGAATCCCCTTTGTCCGGTGCCGGTCCAAAAGCCCAGAAAGATTCCGAGCGCCAGGGCGAAGGCCGCCACGGGAACGGGGATCATCCAGGGGGGTCTGGTGGCGCTTCCCATCAGCCGCTTCCACAGCCGCAGGGTGAAATCCGGCGAGACCGACACCATCGGGTAAGCCCCCTGCAGCAGCCGGTCCAGTCTTTCCTCTTCGTTCATGGGGTGATCCTCCTTCCTATAGAATGAAACGCAGAAACCCGCTCCACCCCCCATCTTTTTTCCTCGTCAGCCCGCCTCCTCCGCTCCTCAAAGAGCCCCCGCCCCAGGTCTGGGGGAGAGGGCTCGCTCCGGAG
>JACOVG010000030.1 GCA_016177405.1 Candidatus Omnitrophota bacterium
CGCGAGGGGATGTCCCGAAGCGCACCTCCCGAGGCTGCCCGGGCATGGTTCCCAGCGAGCCACCCTTCTTGGAGAGGGCAGCCGAGGGCAGAGTGAGAGCGCCACGCTGGGGCGCTCGAACGATGCGCGCAGGGACACCCCGAACGGGGGTTCCGATGCTCCTAAGGTGGGCGGGATGAAGTCTTTTAGGAAGGAGCTGTGGTTCAACACGAAGGAGCGCTGCTGCTTCGTCAACATCACCCCCGACGTCGAGGCGGCCCTGAAGGAAAGCGCAATCCGGGAGGGCCTGTGCCTGGTGAACGCCATGCACATCACCGCGAGCGTCTTTGTGAATGACGATGAGGAAGGGCTTCACCAGGATTTTATGCTGTTCCTGGAGAAGCTCATCCCCTACGACCTGAAGCGCTACCGCCACAACCTGACCGGCGAGGACAACGGCGACGCCCACCTGCGGCGCGAGTTCCTGGGGCGGGGGGTGACGGCGGCGGTCACCAAGGGAAGGCTCGATTTCGGTCCCTGGGAGCAGATCTTTTACGGCGAATTCGACGGCCGCCGGAAAAAACGGGTCCTCATCAAAATCCTTGGGGAATAAAAAGCGCTCGGCCGGCGGTCCCTCCCTGGTGGGCGCCATCGAGGCGCTTCCCGAATCGGTCCTGACCGAGATCCTTTCTTCCCTCCGGGAGGAGGCGAGAAAGAATCAGTTTCTCATCAAGACGGAGCAGGGCGAGGAGGAGCTCGTCCCCGTCGCCTTGACCCCGTGGGTGATTACCCCCTCCTGCGCCCGCTACCTGCAGGGGTTCTTCCGGGGCATCCGGCGGACGGTGAACCGGATCCTGAAGTCGTACTTCGAGGACCCGCGGCTTCAGGCGATCCTCCCCTTGAGGGAGACGGAGCTGGCGTGGCTGAAGGCCAGCTGTCCGGACGGCATCCCGCGGCCCCAGACCGTCTTTGAGCGCTTCGACACGAACCTGGGCCCGCCGGTCGAGGAGAATCTCCGCTCCTTCCAGGTGATCGAATTCAACGCCGTCGGGGTGGGCTGCGTTCACCTGATGCCGGCCGCCGTCGAGATGCTGGAGGCGCGCCTGCTTCCCAAGCTCCGGGAGGCCCTGCCGGGGCTTTCGCTGAAACCCCCCTGCGATTACCGGCGGCTCCTTTTGGAGGAGCTGAAGAACCACGCCCGGGCCCTGGAGTCTCCCTCTTGCCGGATCGGCCTGGTGGAGCGCCGGGAGCCGGTGACCGGCGGGGTGGATGAGTTCAATGAGCTGGCCCGCTATTTCTCGGCCCAGGAGGTTCCTTCGGTGGTGGGGGATCCGCGCGAGGTGGAGAAGGCCGATGGCCAATTCCGCCTGAAGGGCCAGCCGGTCGACGTGATCTACCGGGATTTCCAGATCGAGGAGGTGGTCTCCATCCAGACCCACGGCGGATCGGTGGAGGGGATCCAGGAGGCCTTTTCCTCCAACCGGGTGGTCTCGTCGGTCTTCGGGGAGTTCGATCACAAGAGCCTCTGCGAGCTTCTGACCAACCCGGATTTTTCCGGCTATTTCAGCCCGCAGGAGATCCGGGCGGCCCGCAAACATTTTCCATGGACGCGCCTGGTGGAGGAGCGCAAGACCACCGACGGCCAAGGCAAGGAGGTGGATCTGACGGAGACGGTCCGAGGGGGGCGGGAACGGCTGGTCCTAAAGCCCAACCGCGGCTATGGGGGGGAGGGGGTGATCGTCGGCGAGACCGTGGCCGCCTCGGCATGGGAGGAGGCCCTCGCGCGCGCCCTGCAAAAGCCGAAGAGCTGGGTGGTCCAGGAAAAGGTGCCGATCTTGAAATCCCAGGTGATGATTCTTCGCGGGCGCGGCAGGCCCAAGGTGGAAGAGTCCTTTGTCACCCTGGGGGTGACCGCCACCGCGCGGGGGGCCGCCTTCGTGGGGCGATCGTCGGAGGAGCAGGTGGTCAACATCAGCCGGGGCGGGGCGCTGGTTCCGGTTTTCTTGGGAGGGGCGAGGTGAGCGATTTTCTGAAAACGGTTTCTAGGATGGCTGGGCTGGCGGGTCTGGCGTTTCTTTTGTGCGCGGCCGCGCCGGCGGCCGATTCGCCGGATCCGGAGAGCTTCGGGGGGCCCCAAGAGGGGGACGAGGTTCCGGACCTGACGCTGAAGGATTTGGACGGAAGGCCGGTCCGCCTGGCCGACTTCAAAAAGAAGAAGCCGGTGCTCCTGGTGACCGGCAGCTACAGCTGTCCGGTTTACCGCCAGCGGCTGTCCGCCTTGAAGAAGCTCCACGAAAGGCACGGCAGGCGGGCGGCCATCTTTGTCCTTTACACGGTGGAGGCCCATCCCGTGGGCGAGGCCAGCCCCTACGCGCCGGGCGAATGGTTGACCGAGGAGAATCGCCGCGAAGGCCTGCTCCTCAAACAGCCCAGGACGTACGAGGGCCGGGCGGCCTTGGCCAGCCGGTGCCAGACCGACTTGAAAAGTCCGGTCCCGGTGCTGGTGGACGGCATGGACAACGCCGCCTGGGAGACCTTCGGCAGGGCGCCGAACGCCGCCTACCTCGTGGACTACGCGGGCAAGATTCACCTGCGGCAGGGATGGTTTGAGCCGGTCGCGATGGAGGAGGCGCTCCTTGCCCTTCTCTCGGAAGAGCCCCCGAAGTGGTAAAAAGGGGGGACGCTCCATTTTGGGACACACCTTCGTACGGGAGTGTTCCTGAGGGCTGCACGTGCGAATAAGAGTGTCCCTTTTTGGAGCGTCCCTTTTTTTGCTGGCGGTTGTCTTGGCGGCCGGCGGCGCGGCGGTCTGGGTTCAGTCGCCCGCGGGGGAGGCGGGGGTATCCCGCTGGCTGACCGCCCGGGTTCAAAAGGAATACCCGGGCACCCGGTTGGCGGTGTCGGCGATCCGGTGGGCGGCTCCGGAGGCCGTCCGCGCCGGTTCGGTGGCTTGGCTTGAAGAGGGCTCCGGCGCCATCCTGGAGCTGAAGGATGTCAGGTTGACGATCGGCCTGACGCGGAAGCGGGCGATTTCCTGGAACCTGCGGGGCCGCGTGCAAGGCCTTCACCTGGCCTCGGCCGACCGGCTCTTTTCCGAGGGCCGATGGCAGGCGACCGGCGTTCTGTCGGGGTGGGTCGAGTTATCCGGTGGAGGCGGGAAGATGGAAGTGGTAGGATTGAAGCTGGAGGCGGGAGAGGACGGGGGAAATCTCAACAACGAGGTCTTGTCCAACCTTCTCTCCATGCTGCCGGCCGGCGCCGCCGGCCAAGAGAAGATCCTGAAGGCGCTGCGGGCGAAGACCGGTTTCCATTACGCGGTGTGCAGGCTGGAGGTGGCTGTTTCGTCCGATGACTACCGGATGAATCTTTTGCTGGATGGGGATCATTTACTGGATCTTACCGTTTCCGTGCCCAAAGAGGGGCTGGGGGATTTGGCGGGTTTATTTCTAAAGGAGGTTCAATGAAGTTACCTGTGCTCTTCTTTTGGGTCGGGATGGGGGTTGTTGGGATGGGGGCCCTGTCGGCCTGCCGGGCGACGGTGGCCGGAGATCCCAACCGGCCGATCAAGATCGAGGCCCACATCACGGTGGATGTGCGGCAGGTGAAGGAGGCCGCCGCCTCGATTGAGGATTTTGTGAGCGGCAAGAGCCCGGCCCCCGCCAAGCCCAGCTCCCGCTGGGAGGGTCTGGTTTCGCCGGCCTACGCGGAATCGGCCGAGCTCAAATACACGACCCCGGAGGTCCAGGCGGCCCTGGATTCGCGGCGCAACCGGTTTGAGAAACTGAAGACCTACAAGGCCCAGGGTCTGGTGGGCGAGGATAACCAGGGTCATGTGGCGTCCTTCGGCGGAGACGCCAACGTTGCTTCCTTGGTCGAGGCCGAGAACCGGGACCGGGAGGTGGTCTACCAGGCGATCGTTCAGCAAAACAATTTGGCCCCCGCGGCCATCGAAACGGTCCGCTCCACCTTCGCCCAGGTCCAGAGGGAAAAGGCCGAGCTCGGAGAGAAGATTCAGCAGCCCTCGGGCGAGTGGGTCACGCAGTAGTTCTTACCCCGAAAGGGGAACGGTGGCGCCGGAGCCGCCACCCCTGGATCTACCAGGACGATCTTCAAGCCGGCGAGTCCGGTCTCTCCGGCCGGATCGTTCAGGTGAAATCCCCGCGGGGCCAGCCGCTGGGGCAGGCCTTCTACAACGCCAAATCCAAGATAGCCCTCCGGTGGCTCACGGACGATCCGGAGATCCCCATCGACAAGGGCTTCTGGGAAAAGCGGCTCCTGGCGGCGATCGAATACCGCCGGCGGATCGCCGCCGGCGCTTCGGCCTTTCGCCTGATCCATTCCGAAGCGGACGGCTTTCCCGGATTGATCGTGGACCGGTATGGGCCGGTGGTCGTTCTGCAATCCTTGAGTCTAGGCGTCGAGCAGATCCTCCCCCTCCTGACCGAGCTGATCCTCCAGCACCTGGCTCCGGAGGCGCTGGTGGCGCGCAACGACTCCCAGGTGAGGATTCTGGAGGGCCTGCCCTCGGAGAAGAAGCTCCTGGCGGGCTCCTCGCCGGGTCTGGTCGAGGTGAAGGAGGGCGAGCGCCGCTACGGCGTGGACGTCTGGGAGGGACACAAAACCGGCGCTTATCTTGACCAGCGGGAGAACCGTCTTTGGGCGGGGGAACTCGTTCGGGGAAGGGTGCTGGACGCCTTCGCCTACCAAGGGGGATTCAGCCTGCAGGCGGCCGCGCGCGCGGGCGAGGTTCTGGCCATCGAGGATTCGGCGCAGGCGGTCACCCGCTTGGGGGAGAATTTGAAGCTGAACGGGATTACCAACGTCCGGGTCGCGAAGGAGAACGCCTTTGAGGCCTTGCGCAGGCTCGACAAGCTTGGCGAGCGCTTTGACGCGGTCATCCTGGACCCTCCGGCCTTCGCCAAGGCCAAGGCGGAGCTTGCCGGCGCGGTCCGCGGCTACCGGGAGATCAACCTTCGGGCCCTGAAGCTCTTGAATCCCGGCGGGGTCCTGATCAGCTGTTCCTGCTCGTATCAGGTTTCGCAGGAGCTCTTCGTGGAAATCCTGCGCGAGGCCTGCGCCGATTCCGGGCGGGAGGTGCGTCTGCGGGAGATCCGCTCCCAGGCGAGGGATCATCCGGTTGTTCTGACCCACCCGGAGTCCCGCTATCTGAAATGCGTGGCTCTGGAAGTTGTGTGATTCGCGGGATAGAATGAAGCCATGCCCCACTACACGGCCGCGCACGCCCAGGCAGGTTTAAAGAGCAAGCTTCCGCCCTTGGAGCGCTGGCCCAACCCGTATCCCGGCTACGAGACCACCCTGGAGGTGCCCGAGTTCACCTCGGTTTGCCCCAAGACCGGACTGCCCGATTTTGGGTTTCTTCGGATTCGCTACCAGCCCAAGCGCTGGTGCGTGGAGTTGAAGTCTCTGAAGTACTACGTAAACGGCTACCGGAATCTGGGGATCTTCCAGGAGAACGCGGTGAATCGGATCTTGAACGATTTCGTGAAGGCGGTCCGGCCGGTCTGGGCCGAGGTGACCGGCGAATTCAACGCCCGCGGGGGGATCAAGACCGTGGCGGCGGCCCGGTACCCCAAGAGAGGTCATAGATGAAATTCATCACTCAACCCACAACCTGTCATTGCGAGGCCGCAGGCCGAAGCAATCTCGCCTTTAAGACGAGATCGCCACGCCCGCCAACGTACTTTGGCGGGCTCGCGATGACGGTTTTGTTCCTAGCGGGGTGCGCGCCGCTGCATCCGCCGGTTTCGACGCCCCCGGTCTTGGAAGAGGCCAAGGGCCAGATTCACCTGGCCGGCACGAGCCCTCTCATGGCCGGGATCGCCAAGGTGGAAATCACCCCGCCGGTCGGAACGCCCCTGGCGGGCTACGCCAAGCGCCGGGGCAAGCCCTCCGTCGGCATCCGGGACCCGCTTTACGCGAGGGTCCTGACCTTGAGCGACGGCCAGGACACGCTCGTTTTCGTCTCGGCCGATCTCTTGATCTTTCCGCCGCCGATGGCGCGGGCCCTCGCGGAACGGATCGCCAAGGAATCCAAGATTCTCCCCCAGGCCGTGGTCCTGGCGGCCACCCATACCCATTCCGGCGCCGGAGCCATCGCGCCGGGCTTCCTTTATGAGAAGGTTTTCGGCCGCTACCAGGCGTCGGTGGAGGAGGGGATCGCCGCCCGAATCTCCTGGGCGGTGGGCCAGGCGATCCGCGGCCAGCAGAGGGCCCACTGGGGGATTCAGGAGGGGCCCTCCCTGGCGGGCCTGACGGAGAACCGGGCGAGCCCGGCAGGATCCGTGGATGCCTCGCTTTCGGTTCTCTTGATCGCCTCGGACGCGGCCAAGCCGCTGGCCGTCCTCGTGGCCGCCTCGGCGCACCCGACCCTGCTGGACTCGAAGGATCTTCGGTTCAGCGCCGATTACCCCGGCGAGGTTTGCCGCGCCCTGGAGTCCGCCTACCCCGGGGCCGTGGTTCTTTTTGTGAACGGCTCGGCGGGGGATCTCCGGCCCAAGGATCTTTTGGGATCCGATCCGGAGCAGCGCCTGAAACGGTTCGGCTCGGCGGTGGCCGAGGCGGCCGCGGGGTTCGTGAGCGGCATTTCCTTGAGGTCTCACGCGGACCTGGCCGCCTGGGGCGCCGAGATTCCTCTGCCTCCCCCTCAAATCCATCTGGGCGCGATTCCCCTTCATCCGGCCATCGGAAGGAGGATGCGGCCCTCGCGGGTCTCCTTGAACCTTTTGAGCCTGGAGGAGACGGTCTTTGTTCCTCTGCCGGTCGAGGCCACCCGCGAGGCTGGCCAGGGGCTCGCGGCCGCGGTTCGTTCCCAGGGGGTTCAACCCCTTCTGATCGGTTACGCCAACGGCTACCTCGGCTACGCCGTGACCCCGTGGGAGTACCAGCGCCGGACCTACGAGGCCGGGATGAGCTGGTACGGCCCCTTTTTCGGCGAGGTCCTGGCCGACGGCCTGGCGGCCTTGTCCAACCTCTATCCCAAGAAAAAGAAGTAAGTGAAAGTTTTAAGGCTTACCGCTTACTGCCTGCTGGTTGCTGCTGTCTTCGCGGGGTGCGCTTCCTCCCACGCCCCCCGCGGTCCCATCCTCGCCACGGTCCCCTCGGGGAGGATGGAATGGGTCGAGGGCCTTCCGGTTCTGTATCTTTCGGGGTCTCCCTACGAGATCGGCTATCAGCACGGCTCCATGATGCGCGAGCAGGTTCGCCGGGCGGCCGCCAACGCCTCGGCCTTTGCCGACCGCCAGTCCAAGGTTCCCCTGGTGGGCAAATGGATGGCCCGGGGAAGGCTTGACGCGGCCTGGAAGCAAATGAGCCCCTTCGTGCCGGGGGATTACCTTCAGGAGATGGAGGGTCTGGCCGACGGAGCAGAAATTTCCCTGAAGGTTCTGCAGCGGATCCACGCCCTGCCGGAGTTGACCTCCGTCTCCTGCGCCAGCTTTGCCGCCTTTGGCCGGGCGACCGAGGGGGGCAGGCTCATCCAGATCCGGAATCTGGATTGGGCGATCCAGTCGGACGTTCAACGCTACGCCGCTGTTTTTGTGGTCCGTCCGGCCGGAAAGAAGGCCTGGGTCGGTTTGGGGTGGCTGGGCTTCATCGGGGCGCTTTCCGGGATCAACGAAAAGGGAATCTCGGTGGCCGAGATCGGGGCCGCGACCACCGACGCCTCCCTGGAAGGCCTCCCCATGCCCTTTCTGCTTCGCCGCGTTCTGGAGACGGCGGGAGATTTGGAAGCGGCGGCCCAGATCGTCCGGGATTCACCCCGGACGGTCGGCTACAACTACCTCTTCGCCGACGCCAAGTCCAAGCAGGCCGTCGCGCTGGAAACCACCCACGGCCGCTTCGCGCTTCACCGGGCCGATCAGGAACCCGGCAATCCCTTCGCCCTCCAGGTGGCCAACGCGATCTTCCGCTCCGATTGGGCCCTGGATCCCTCGGTGAGGGAGCTTCAGCGCGCCAGCGGCGGCGACCCCCGGCGCCAGGGGCTGGAGTCTCCCCTGGGTTCGACCGCCTACGAGACGCGCTACCGGGGCCAGGGGCTTTTGCTCGTGCGCTTCCACGGCCGGGTCAACCCGGAGATTGCCATGGCCATCGCCCGCGCGATCGCGCCCGAGAGCAACATCCAGAGCGTGGTGTACGCCTACCCCGAGGTTTGGGTGGCCAACGCGCGGGAGAGAAAGCCGGCGGCCTGGGGCAAATACGTCCGGCTGGACCTTAAGGAGCTGTTTCAGGAACGGTAGAAGTTGGGCTTGACCTGCTTTTCGAAGAGGACTCGGCCGTTCAGGTAGCGGGAGCGGTTGCTTTTGGCCAGGGCGAGCTTGCTCAAGAAATCGGTCAGGAGGGGCTCTCCGCTCACCTCCTGGGCGAGCTGGATCGCCCTTCCCGCGTAGCGCAAAATCAGGATCGTCTCAAGGCCCGCCAGATCGTCGAAGAACCATCCGCAGCTGGTGAACATGAGCAGGGCGCACCGCTGAAGCTCCAACAGCTTCACGGCGAGCGCGCGCTCCTTTTCCGCCGGCTCCCGGCATCCCGACTCGGCCAGGAATCTTAAGAGACTCTCCGGCGAGGGATCCTGAAAGATCTCGATCGCCCGGTCCCTCGCGTCCCAGGGGTCCCGGAAGAGAGCGGCGGCCTTTTCCTCGTAACAGCGGTCCAGCTTGACCTTCAGCTCATCCAGGGCTTCCCTCAAAGGGGCGCGCCAGGCCTGGTTCCAATTCCGGTGCGAGGCCGCGTGGCAGCCGCAGTCGCTTCTCCAGCGCTCGATCCCGTGCGCGCAGCTCCAGGAGCTCTTCTCCAGGATCCTCACCTCCCAGGCGGGCGGGTGCCGGTCGAGAAAGCCGGCGAAGTTCATCAGGCGGACCGTCCCCTGGTTGGCCGCGGCGGAAAGAAGATGTCCCAGCCCTTTTTCCCCAAAGCGCTGGTGATGCCCGAAGGTCTCTCCGTCGGTGGCGGCGTGGACCAATTGGGGGGTGGGATCTTCGGCTCGGAAGGCCCCCAGAAATCTTCGCAGGAGATCGTCGCCGTTTTTGAGAAGCCCCTCGAAGGCGATCCCCTTGGAGATGGGGCCGTCGAAGAAAAAGAGGGACAGGCTCTTTCCGGATGGCAGCGCCGCCCGATAGGCCATTTGCGGAGGGAGGCTGCCGGAAGGGAACTCCTTCCAATCGGGCTCTCCGATCCGCCGGGCGGCCGCGCCCTGATGAGGGGACAAAAGGGTGAACCGGATGCCGGCTTCCGCGAGGCTCTCCAGCGTGGGAAGGTCCACCGCGGTTTCCGGAAGCCACATTCCCGCCGGTTCGCGGCGGAAGCGGCGCTCAAAATCCCTGATCCCCCAGAGGATCAAGGTTTTCCGGTCGCGGGCCCGGGTCAGCGGCAGGATCAGGTGTCCGTACGGCATTGCCATCGCCGAGCCCTGCCCAAAGAGGGCTTGGCTCTCCTGGTCGGCCGCGAGGATCGCCTGGTAGGTCTTGGGCGATTTTTTCTCAAGCCAGCCCAGGAGGGAAGGGGCGAAATTGAAGCTCATCCGGGCGTAGTTGTGGAGGTTGGCCTGGTAGCACTCGTGGGCGATCCGCTCGTTCCAGTTCGCGTAGGGGTGGGCGGTGTACTCCGGCTCAATCTCGCCGGTCCAGGGATTCTCGCGCGGCGGCTGGTAGAAATGCCCGTGGATGGCGAGGTACCGCTCGGACGCCACCGTTAAGGCCCTTTCAGGATCACGGCGCCCAGGGGGGGCAGGGTGAGCCGGACGGAAAAGGGGCGGCCGTGCGAGGGAATGGGCTCGGCGTGAACGCCGCCCTGGTTGCCCTGGCCGCTTCCGCCGTACTCCCTGGCGTCGGAGTTGATCAGCTCTTTCCAGAACCCCTGACGCGGAACCCCCACGCGGCGGCCGAAGCGGGGCACCGGGGTGAAGTTCAGCGCGGCCAGGATCACCTCATCGCCGGCGGCCGATTTCCTTAGGAAGCTTAGGGTGCTCTCGTGCGCGTCGTGGCAGTCCACCCATTCAAAACCTTCCGGTCTCAAATCCACCGAATGGAGGGCCGCCTCGTTCCGGTAGATTCGGTTGAGATCGGCCACGAGCGATCTCACCCCCTCGTGCCTGGGGTCGCTCAAGAGGTGCCAATCGAGGCTCTCCTCGTGCAGCCACTCCCGGCCTTGGCCGAATTCCGATCCCATGAAGAGGAGCTTCTTCCCCGGCTGGGCGTAGAGATAGGCGAGCAAGAGCCGAAGGTTAGCGAACTTCTGCCAGGCGTCCCCCGGCATCTTGGCCAGGAGCGAACCCTTGCCGTGCGTCACCTCGTCGTGGGAGAGGGGGAGGATGAAATTCTCGAGGAATGCGTACAGCATCCGGAAGGTCAGGGTGTTGTGGTGGTGTTTCCGGTGGACCGGATTGCGGGAGAAATAGGAGAGGCTGTCGTGCATCCAGCCCATGTCCCACTTGAAGCCGAATCCCAAGCCCCCCATGGTGGTGGGCCTGGAGACCATGGGCCAGGCCGTGGATTCCTCGGCGATCATCTGGACGCCGGGGAAGGAGGCGTAGACCGTTTCGTTGAGGCGCCTTAAAAAGCGGGTGGCCGCCAGGTTTTCTCGGCCCCCGAACCGGTTGGGGATCCACTCGCCCTCCTTCCGGGAGTAGTCCAGGTAAAGCATGGAGGCCACGGCGTCCACCCGGAGGGCGTCGGCGTGGTAGCGGTCCAGCCAAAAGTGGGCGCTCGAGAGGAGGAAGCTGGCCACCTCCTTCCGGTCGTAGTTGAAGATGTAGCTCGACCAGTCCGGGTGGAAACCCTGCCGGGGATCGGCATGCTCGTAGAGGTGGGTGCCGTCGAAGAAGCCCAGGCCGTAGTCGTCCGTCGGAAAATGGGAGGGGACCCAGTCGAGGATCACGCCGATCCCCGCCTGGTGAAGCGAGTCCACCAGGCGCATGAAGTCCTCCGGCGTCCCGTAGCGGCTGGTGGGGGCGAAGTAGCCGACCGTCTGGTAGCCCCAGGAGCCGTAGAAGGGATGCTCCATGACCGGCAGGAACTCCACGTGGGTGAAACCCATCGCCTTGACGTGGGGGATCAGCTCGTCGCCCATCTCCCGGTAGGTCAGGGACCGGCGCCCCTCCTCCGGTTTTCTCTTCCAGGAGCCCAGGTGGACTTCGTAGACGGCCCAGGGGGCGTCGAGGGCGTTGGCCTTTTGGCGGCCGGCCATCCAGGATTCGTCCTGCCAGCGGTGGTTGAGGTCCCAGACGATCGAGGCCGTCCTGGGCGGCGTCTCGGAATAAAAGGCGAACGGGTCGGCCTTTTGGACCCCGTAGCCGCCGTACCGGCAGTGGAGGTGGTATTTGTACAGCGCCCCGGGTCTCACCCCAGGGACGAAGCCGGCCCAGAGGCCCGACCGGCCCTGGGGGGTCAGGGGATGCCTGCGCGGGTCCCAGCCGTTCATGTCCCCGACGACACTCACCCGGTCGGCGTTGGGGGCCCAGACGCCAAAGCGGGTCCCTCCGGCCTCTGGGTGGGCCCCCAGCTTCTCATAAAGCCTGAAATGGGAGCCCTCGTTGAAAAGGTAGAGGTCTTCCGGGGAGATCTCTCTTACGGCGATGGAGTCACCTCCCGGAGGGGGTCTGGGCTTCCGCTTTCGGGGGGGCCTTGAGGGAGATTTCAGACGGCTCGATCCGATAGACGGAAAGATTCAGATTGAATGGGCGCCTCAAGGATTCCTCGGTCAGGGCGAAGACCTCCTGGCCGTCCTTCAAGGGGGTCAAGTCCAAGGAAAGGATGAGCTGGTTGGGGTTGAGCAGGCCGAAGGCCCTTTCGGAACCCGAGAGGGTGACCCGCGCCTCGGTCGGTTTGGCGCCGCTGACGTACCCCTCCCTGGGGAGGTTGCGGTACTCGATGGGGACCACAAAGGTCCGCTGGATGGTGGCGGGCTGGTAGGCGAGGACCAGCCACAGGAAGGCCGCCAGGGCCACCGAGAGGCCCTTCAGGCGGAAATCCTCCCTCAAGAGCTGTTTGAAAGGGGTTTCGGTTTTCCGGGGAAAGCGGCTGCGGTAAAAATGCTCCAGGCGTTCCTTGAGCTCCGCCGCCGAGAGATCGGTGTAAAGGATTCCATTCTCCGCCGCCGAGATCGTCCCGTATTCCTCGGAGACGACCAGGACCAGGGCGTCGCTCCGCTCCGAGAGGCCCAGGGCCGCCGCGTGGCGGGTTCCCCGGTGCCCGACCAATTTGGCGTTCTTGGACAGGGGCAGGTGCACGCTGAATTTGACCAGCCGGTCCGCCTCGATCCAGGCGGCCCCATCGTGCCCCGGGGAATGGGGGTCGAAGAGGCTGTAAAGCAGGGGCTTGCTCAAGCGCCCGCCCAAAAGGACCCCCCCATCCACGTGACGGTCGATCGGCTCTTTCCCCTTGAGGACGATCAGGGCCCCGACCTTTTGAGAGGCCAGGGTGGAGGCGACCTCGATCAGGGTGTCGATGTTCAAGGGGGAGGCGTAAAGCCGGCGGCGCTCCCGGAAGGTTCCCCAAAGGGCGATCCGTTCGAAGACCCGCCGGATGTCCTCCTGAAAAACCACCACCAGAACCAGGATGGAGGCCGCCAGGATGGCCTGAAAGAAAAGGGAGGTCAGCACCATCCCGAAGGTTCGGGCCAGGAAATAGACGAAGACCAGAACCCCCATCCCCAGGAAGGCGAAACGGCTGGCGGTTTGTTTGAACCAGGCGATCGCCGAATAAAGAAAGACGGAGATGATCACGATATCGAAGAAATCGGCCAGACGAAAACTGCCCGACAGCTCCCTTAAGAAATTGGAAATGGTTTCAGCCATGGGGGCCTCCTTCAGGTTTCAGGTGCCTCACCAAGAAAGAGAAGCTCAAAATCTTCAAATAGGGGGTCGCCAAATAGGCCGTGTAATGCCCCGTGGGCAGAAGGACCAGAGCCGGCTTGCCCAGGACCCGCCAGAGCTCCAGGGAATTCGTGAGACCCAGGACCCGGTCGAAAAGGCCGGTGATCATCAGGGTTTTCTTGGGGGCAACGGCGGGGGCGAAGGCCAGCGGCTCGGAGAGGATCACCCGCCTCAACTCGGCCAGGCCCTGGGCCCGGCTCCAGCCCCGGTGTTCCAGGAAGGCCCGCCGCCTCTTGCGGATGGTCTTGTCCTTGGAGGTCATGATGATCTCGGCCACGTTCGCCGCCGGCAGGGCCAGGACGCTCGCCTTCACCCGGGGCTCGACGGCCGCGAGCAGGGTGGTGAGGATCGCCCCCATGGAGATGGAGAAGGTCCCGATCCGCTCGGGATCCACCCAGGCGAGGGTTTGAAGCCAGTCGATCACCTGCCGAAGCTGGATCACCGATTCCCTGAAATGATTCTCGATGTCGGTAAGCTCGCGGTCGGCGGAGAAAACCTCGCGGGGCCGGTAGACGATGACGGCCGCCAGCCCCCGGGCGGCGTAAAACTTGGCGAACTCATTGATATAGAGGTTGTTGCCCGCGAGGATGGGCGACATCAGAACCACCGGCAGGCGGCCGGGGCGGTTGGGCCGATACAGATCCACCCGGATGGGTCTGAAGCCCGGGATTTCCTGGTTGGGAGAGAGCTTGAAGCGCTGGAGCTCATAGCCGGATCGAGGCTCGAGCGAAAGATCGCTGGGTTTAAGCGCGACGGGACTGTACCGGTAAAGGGCTTCCAGGGAGGCGGCGAGCGGGGCGGGGCGATGGGCGCGCGCGGCCGCCGGAAGGCTGATACAGCCGGCGAAAACAACAGCAAGCAGCAGGCAATAAGCAGTAAGCAGTAAGCGGTAAGGCGTAAGTTTCATTCTTCCTCGCTATGATATCATGGTCATGATGCCGAGGGCCTTTTTCAGATGGGAGTGACACCAACGCTGATCGCCCATCGGGGCGACCCCCAGCATGCCCCGGAAAACACGCTGGCCTCTTTCCGGTCGGCCCTCGCCAAGGGGGCCAGGGCCGTCGAGGCGGATCTGCGCCAAACCGCCGACGGCGTCTGGGTGATCTTCCACGATCCCTCCCTGAAAAGGACCACCGGACGCGACGCCCTCCTGGAACGGACCCCCTGGTCGAGGCTCAAGGGCCTTCAGGCCGGCGGATGGTTCTCCGAAGGCTTCAGGGGTGAGCCGGTCCCCCGCCTCGCGGATCTGCTGATCTTCTGCCGCGAACAAAAGGTTCGGCTTTTCCTGGATCTGAAGGTGACCGGAGAGGAAGAATCGCTGGCCGGTTTGCTGAAGGGCTCCGGGTGTCTCAACCGGGTGAGCCTGGGGGTGGGGGAGATTTCCGCTTTCGGCCGGTGGCGGCGGCTCTTAAGGGAGATTCCGCTTTTCTGGGTGACCGGCTATGAGGATTCGATCACCCCGGAGAGGATGGCCTTGGCCAAGCGCTGGAGGCTGAACGGTTTTGTGGCGTACCGGCGCTGGGTCACCGCCCGGACGGTCAAGGGCCTGCGCGCCCAGGGCCTTGAGATCTATGTCTGGACGATTCGAAACGCCAGGGAGCTGGCGCGCTTTGCCCGCATGGGCGTGGATGGTCTGATGAGCGAGGTTTGGCCGTGGCCGCCGGCCCGTTAGATCTTCTGGCGCTGGCCAAGCGCTTGGTGGGGATCAACACCTCCACCTGGAAGGGCAACGCCGAGGCGGCCGTTTTGGTCGGCGATCTCTCGCGGAAGATCGGCCTGGCGGTCTATTACCAGGAAGAGCGGGCAGGGGAAGAGCTTTTCATGAACGTGGCCGGCCTGACCCCCGGCAAGGGCAAGCATCCCTTGCTGTTGGCGACCCACCTGGACACCGTGGAGCCCGGCGATCCCGGCCTGTGGACCAAGACAGGGAAAAACCCCTGGCGGCTCACGGCTGCCGGCGACAGCCTCTATGGGCTGGGGGCGGCCGACACCAAGCTGGACATTCTATGCAAGCTCTCCGCGCTAAGCCGCCTTCCGCTGGCTTCCTTGAAGCGTCCGGTCATGATCCTTGGGACTTACGGGGAGGAATCCGGGTTAAGGGGGGCGGCCCGCTTCTGCCAGGGGGATTTTCCGAAGCCGGAGATGGCCCTGGTGGGAGAGCCGACGGACCTGGCGCTGGTGCACCGGCACAAGGGGTTGGCCGTGGCGGAGTTTCTCTTAAAGGAAAAGGGCCTGCACCGTCCGGCCGCGGCCGAATGGCAGTACGAGGTCCGCTTCAAGGGCCGCGCCGCCCATTCCAGCACCCCGGGACAGGGCGAGAACGCCCTCCAGGCGAGCCTTCTCTTCCTGGAAAAGCTGAAGACGCGCTTTCCGAAGGTGGCGGTCCTGGCCTGGGAAGGGGGGACAGCGCTCAACATCATTCCGGAGGCCGCCTCCCTGCGCTTTTCTTTGGGGGGGCGGCCGAGGGTTTCGTTTCCTTCGGCCAGGGGTTGGAAGGTTCAGGTCAAACGCCTTAAGCCCGGCTGGTACCAGACCCTTGCCTGGGAGCGGGCCTTGGAGTTGATCCGTTCGCTGGAGGATCTGCTCCTGCCCTTGGCGCGATCCAAGGACAAGAGCTTCGACCCCCCCTCCTTGACCTCCAGCTTAACCTGGCTCAAGGAGTCGAAGGAGGGTTGGCAGATCGCCCTGGACGTGAGGTCTTTGCCGGGCCAATCGCTCCACCCGGCCGCGAAGAAGCTGGAGGCGAGGCTTTGGAAGAGGTTCGGGCCTCCGGGCGCGGCCTGGCATTTCCGGCTGGAGCGGGACAACCCCCCGCTGGATTTGGAAAAGGGCTCGGCCCTGGTGAAGCTCGCTGCCAAGTCTCTGCGCAAGGCCCGCCTGCCGGTCACGCTCGCGGCCAAGGCCGGCTGTTCGGAGGCCGGGCTCTATTCCAAGGTGGGGATTCCCTCGCTGGTCTTCGGGCCGGGCCGGTCGGCCGGAAATATCCACCGCCCCAATGAAATGGTCAGCCTTAAGCAGTTGAAGAAGGCGATCCGCTTTTACGAAGCCTTCATCCGGCAGACATGCTGCTGATCCGCCAGGCAGGCCCAAGGGATTTTCAGGGAGTCATCCGGCTGGCGAAGATTCTGGATTCGTACAACCTGCCCAACGATCCGCGCTACGTCCGGCAGCTTCTTAAGATCTCCCAGGCCTCCTTCGGCGGCAAGCTCCCCAAGGAAAAGGCCAAGTACCTCTTCGTCCTGGAAGCGGTACCGGGTACCGAGGGGACAGGTTATGGGAAAATTGTTGGTTGTTCCCTCATCATCGCCAAGCACGGCACCCCGGGCAAGCCCCACCTCTGGTTTTCCAGGGACACCGTCACCTTCAGGAGCCGGACGCTTGGGGTGAAGCGCGCCCACCAGGTGCTCCGCCTGGGGTTCACCGAGGACGGCCCCACCGAGGTGGGGGGGCTGGTGGTTCTGCCTGGCTGCCGCGGAAGAGCCAGCCGGTGCGGGCTCCAGCTTTCCTTTGTCCGCTTCCTCTATATGGCGATGCACCCCGACCGTTTTGAGCCGGAGGTTCTGGCCGAGTACCGGGGCCGCATGGGGCAGGGGGGCGACAGCCCCTTCTGGCGGCGCGTGGGGCACCGGTTCACAGGGCTTTCCTACAAAAAGGCGGACCGGTTGAGTGTCACCAACAAGGAGTTCATCCTCTCCCTGATGCCCAGGGAGCCGATCTACTGCGCCCTTTTGCCCTCTTCCGTGCGGAAGGCCATGGGCCAGCTTCATCCGGAGGCCGTCCGCGCCGCCGGGCTTTTGAAACGGATCGGGTTTCGCCCCATGAATCAGATCGAGCCGTTTGACGGAGGACCTTACTACGCGGCCAGGCGCCGGGAGATCTCCCTGATTCGGCGGACCAGGCGTGTGAAGGTTTTCCTTGATGGGAGGGGTCAGGGGAGGGAGGCGTTCTTCCTGGCAGGGACCGAAACAAAAGTTGGCTTGCGCGCGGTGCTTACCCGCGGACGCCTGGTCCATGGACGGCTGGGCATCCCCAAGGATCAGATGAAACTCATTTCCCTTCAACCCGGTGAGGCGGCCTATGTCTGTCCTTTATAAAGGGAACTACGTTCAGGGCCGGTGGAGCCGGCCCTCCAAGGGGGTCGAGCTGATCAGCGAGGATCCGGGCGATTTGCTGGTGCCGGTGGGCAAGCTGATTGTTTCGGCCGACGGCGTGGCTCCGGCGGTGGAGGCGGCGGCCCGGGCCTTTCCCGGGTGGAGCCGTCAGCCCTTGAAGGCGAGGATCAAGAAACTGCTCGATCTCAAGAAGGCTCTGGTTTCCCGGCAGGAGTCCCTCATCCGGCTGACGGCCCAAGAGGCCGGCAAGCCGTTGGCGGAATCACGCAGGGAGGTGGAGCGCCTGGCCGCCAAGATTGATGAGATGGTCGGGGAGGGCTTGAGGTTCGTCCGGGATTTCTCCGTGAAGGTCGCCCCCCGGGTGGATGGGCAATGCCGGTACCGGCCCCTTGGGGTTTTGGCCGTCATCGGCCCGTTCAACTTTCCGGCCCACACCCCGGCCAGCCACATCGTGCCGGCCCTTTTGACCGGGAACACGGTGGTCTTCAAGCCGTCCGAATACACCCCCTTCGTCGGCCAGGCGATGGCCGAGGCGCTGGACCAGGCCGGCTTTCCCGCCGGCGTTTTCAACCTGGTGCAGGGGGGCGCCGACGTCGGCCAGCGGCTGGTGGCGCATCCGGGCATCGCCGGCGTCCTCTTCACCGGTTCCACCGCGGCAGGCCAGGCGATCCGGAAGGCCATGCTGGAGAGGCCCCGCGTGAACCTGGCCATGGAGATGGGGGGCAAGAACGCCGCCCTGGTCCTGGCCGACGCCGACCTGGAGCTGGCCGCGCGGGAGACCGCCCTTTCGGCCTTTTCCATGGCCGGCCAGCGCTGTAACGCGACCAGCAGGGTCATCGTTCACCGCGGCGTCATCAAACCTTTTCTGGAGAAGTTCCTCTGCGCCGTGGACCGGATCAAGATCGGCTATCCCCTGGAGGAGGCCGTGGTGATGGGCCCTCTGGTCAGCCACGAAGCGGTGGCCAAGTTCCAGCGCTACATGCGTCTGGCCGAGGAGGAAGGCTTTGAGACCCTTCTGTCGGGCAAGGCGCTGGGCCGCTGGGAAAAGCGCAAGGGCTACTACGTGACCCCGGCGGTTCATCTTTGCGAAAATCCGTCCAAGAACCGGGGAAGCCATTACCGGCTGGAGGAGATTTTCGGCCCGGACGCGGCGGTCTATCGGGCCAGGGACGATCAGGAAGCGGTGGCGCTGAACAACGAGGTGCCCTACGGCCTGATCACCGCGGTTTTCACCCGAAGCTCAAGCCGCTTCGAGAAGATCGCCTCTGCCGTGGATACCGGCATGGTCAACATGAATCGGGGCACCATCTTCTCTTCCGGCCGGCTTCCCTTCGGCGGCACCAAGGCGAGCGGCTCCTTCAAGCCGGCTGGAATCCTCTCCCCGCTTTACTGCGCCTATCCGGCGGCAATCCTCAAGGACAGGCGTTCTCTCGCCGAGCGCTCTCTCCCGCTGTAATGCGCCAGACGGTTCTCCTGGGGGATCCCGCCCATTTTCGGATCAAATCGGGCGCCAACCCGCACACCCGAACCCGCTGGGGCCGCAGGAAGAAGGTGGACAGCGGCCTTGCCTTGCGCCAGTGGCAGGGCTTGAAAGAGGCGCTGGAAGGTCACGGCATTCAGGTTCGCGTCCTGCCGGCTGTGAAGGATGAGCCGGGGATGGTTTTTCCGGCGAATGCCGGCTTTCTCTTTGGCAAGAGCTTTTACTTGAGCAATCTGAACCCGGCCCGGGCAGGGGAGAAGGAGCATTATCGAAGGTTTCTCACCTCCTTAGGCCGCGCGGTGCGCGATCTTCCCTCCGAGTTTTCCTTTGAGGGCCAGGCCGACTTCTTCCCGGTGGGGGACCCCTCCGGCGACCCGGAGAAGCAGGTCCATCTCTTTACCCATGGACGGATCGAGACCAGGGTGCCAGGTCTTCGACCTGGCACCCGTTTCAGATGGGGCATCCCTCCCTACCGCAGGATCTACGGCTTCCGGTCGGACCGAAAAGTTCTTCCGGTTCTCCAGGCGATTGTCGGAAAAAGGGAGATTCTTGATCTGGAGCTGATCGTCGAGGCCCATTACCACGGCGACACGGTTCTGTGCCCGTTCGGCCCCCACCGGGAATACCTGCTGGCCTTCCTGGAGGGTTTGTCGGACGACTCGCGGTCCGCCCTTCGCGCCCGGTTCAAGGACCGGCTGGTTCCCCTCTCCGGCGAGGACGGCCGGCGCTTCGCAGCCAACAGCTTTCAGGTGGATGCCCCTTATTTTGGCGAGGAGGTTCCGGTTCTTCTGATGCCCGACGGGCTGACGAACGGCCTCTACGAAACCATTCGGGCCAGGGGAGTGATCCCTTGCCCGGTGGACATCTCGGAATTCCTCGACAAGGGCGGCGGCGCGGTGAAATGCCTCCTGCTTGACCTGACCATTGGGGACCTTGACAGGTTAACCAAATAGGAGCCTACTCCATAAATAGACAACCAGACGGGAGTTGAGATCTCACCGGACCGTTGCATAGAAAATATTGTTAAATTGTAGAAATATGGTATACTTATTGTATGGAATTTGAGTACTTCTCGGAGAAGTCTGCGGCCAATCTCAAGAAACACGGCTTGTCATTAGACCAAGCCAGAAGGCTGTGGGAAGTTCCGTCGGTCGTTGTCAAGGCCAGGACGGTGGGAGAAGCAAGGTTTATGATCATAGGCCGGTTGGGCGGCAGGTGGTTTTCTTGCATTTACACGATGCGCGGGGAAACCATCCGGCTCATCTCAACGCGCCGAAGTCACAGAAAGGAGGTGCGGCTCTACCATGAAATCATCCAAAAGATTCGTTCCAGCGGAGGCGTTTGATAAGGCCTTTGAGAAGGGGAGGGATGTAACCCCCTACCTCGATTTGAAATCTGCCAAGGCCCGGCACCCCATTCAGCGGATCAATGTGGATGTCCCGAAGGATCTGCTGGAGAAGGTCGATGAGGAGGCTGCTCGCATTGGGGTTCCCCGGACATCCCTGATTAAGATCTGGCTCGCCGAGAAACTGGACCGCTTGAGCAAAGCGGCCTAAGCAAGAACGGCCTTCGATCTTCAGTAAAAATAATGGAGAGTTTGATTTTGTAACTTGATTATATTTATATAGTTACAATTATTTTCATTGGAAATATTGTTTTCCCATCCCGTGCCGTGTAGACTTGTGGTATCAACGATCAATCCCATGACTCAACGCCAGTTCAGTTTTTTCGATAGAACCTTAGCCCTTTTGCTAAGCCTGGGCCTCGCTCTGCCCTCGGTGTCTGACACCTCCCGGGTGTCAGACACCGTTTTGCCTTCCTCTCACCTGCGCCCCCTCAACGCCGGCCTCGAGGAGCGCAACCCCGTCAACCAAGAGTTGGAGGCGGCCCTCGGCCGCCCCGCTTCTCCCCAACCGCTTCAGGGTTCCGGGCTGGAGGAGGAAGTTTTCAACTTTGCGCTGGCAGCGCGCGGGCTCGATCTTTCGAAACCGGGGGATGTGGAGATTCTCTTTGCGATTCGTAACTCGCTCCACAGCATTTCTCCTGAAGCCCTCGGAAAGCTGCCCAAAGCAAGGGTTCCGCCAGCCAAGGATTTAACCGGCCATATTGCCGAATCCTTCCTCGCTGGGCCTGACCCGGATGCCACCCGGATTCAAGGGATTGCCGCGATCCAGGTGGCTCCTGCGATTTTAAGGGAGCTTCGAGGCCTGCTTGACGTGGAGGATCAGGAATCCGGCCTGCTTCGGAACCCAGAGATTTCCCGCTTGATCTTTGAGGCTGCTACCCGCGGAGAAAAGAACTACCTTGTTTTTGAAAAAAACCGGTTGACCTTGAATCCTGTTTTTGTTCGGGAGGTCATGGCCGACGTCGAAACGGCCATCCAAGACTTGCAAGATTCCGATGAGGAAGGGCGAAACGCTGCCGGCATTGCGCTACTGGATGTGGCAGGTGGTTTCGGGTTTTATGAGCGGGTGCGCGCCGCTCTTGTGGTGGCGGAAACTAAAGCGTCAGAAAGGGGAAAAGAAATTCTGCGTCCCACCGTAGGTGCCATTGAGCGTATGGCCAAAGACGCCGATTTAAATCTGGATCAGCAGTCCCCAACCACTCCGCCACGACATCGGCTGCCGCCCGGCGCCGGGCTGGAGGAGCCGAAGGTTGAAATTACAAGTGCCTTCCTATTCCTTATTCCATTACATGAAAGGGATGGATTCACCCAACAAATTAAGGCATTGGCTGTTGATCCGACCTTAGGGGAGACTCCCCGGGTGATCAAGACGATCGAGACGTTTTACATTTTTGGGGAAGGACATAAACCGTACGAAGCCGGTACGAATAGCTTTCTCACTTTACCCGTGAGCGCGGTGAAGGTTCCGGGGGGGAAGCTGATCGTCTACGTTGACGCGGCGCGGCTTGAGAGCATTCTTGGGAACCTAAGCGATCGCGGAGCTATGGACGGTGCCATGGCGCGAAAGAAGGTGAGCGAGTTTGAATTGAACATGGTTAAGGAGTCATCTTTTTTAAGGAAGTATTTGGGTTTAATGGGATTATTTGAATTGGCGGCTGCTTTGCCGGCTCCGAAACGGTCTGTCCCACCCGGTCTTGAGAAATTATTGAGATCCTTGAGAACCGGAAGTTCGCGCTCTATCCAAAGGAGGGAGGTTTCTTACGATGGGGGAGAAATAGGACTATCGGCCCAAGAGATAGAAACGGGCTGGAATGCAAAACCGCCTACCCTGAATTGGGATGAAGCGTTAGGCAAATTATCCTTCGCGGACCCTCAAGTGTCTGCCGCGGTTACTCGGGCGATGAAGCAGTCGGAACCCGCGGGTTTCGCAGGGATTTTTTATGTGCATTCCTCCACATCAGGGCAGAAAACCGAAGAGCTCAATCTGGACGATCTCATTCTACAGCTCCTTTCGAGGCAAGTCGTATGGGACGAGACGTGGGAGGTGTTCAAGAAAGTTCCCGCCGCCGGGCTGGAGGAGGAATGGCGGGAAAGGGCGAAGGCTCTTCTTGAAATGTACGACTTGCTTCCAACGCTTGGGGAGTCGTTGGGAACCCAGGCAGGTCCGGGAGTGCTTTTGTCTGCCTTACTCGGAGCAGGCCGGCAAACATCTACGGCAGATGTTTTTGAACAATATTGGAAGGGTCTTGTGTACATCCTCTTTAATATGAAGGGAGATACGCAGGCGCTCTTGAGGCAGCTTCATGAGATGGACCAAAACGCACACATGAGAGGAACTTCTGCGGGATTAATCGTTTTGATGCGGCTGGTCCTGTTAGGATTTGTAAACAGCGAACCGGACAGCCTTCAACCCTTTTACCGCCAATTGAAGTTGACCTTGGAAACAATGATCGATCTCCCGGACTCTGCAGTTCAACCGAGCCCTGAAGTTCGGAAGTCTGGAGAGAAGCTTTTGGAAGAGGCATTACCCGCCATCGTGAAACGAACCGCGCAGATAATCGGGTATCCAAACCCGGACCGTTTCAACCCAACTCCCGACCCCGCCGGGCTGGAGGAGGGGGAGAAGTTTGGGTCGGTAAGGGAGTTTCTGGACTCACCGGCCGGGAAATGGTTACAGAACCGGGAACCAGGCCTTGCAAAAGCGGCCAATATCCTTGGAGGGGCCGCGTCTCAAATTATTGTTGTGGGTGAGAGAGGCGCGCAAGAGGAGAACGTGATTGCCTACCACTACACCGATTGGCCGCGGGAGGTGAGAGCCCAATTGGAAAACAATTTTGTCCAGCCCGAACCTTATCCAGCGAATGGCAAGCTTGAGGAAGCTCGGACTGTCATCATCCAGCAGGAGGGGAAAGGTCTTCCGTCGGAGCCGAAACCTAACAAGGTGCCCCGGATCGTCGTAAAGGGCCCTAAGGCGCTCAAAGGCCTCACGCCAGGTTTCGTCTATACGGTGGCGGTTGATGAAACATTTGCCGGCCAGGTCATTGGGCCCATCATTGGCGTCATCACCTTTGAGGATGAGCACGGCCGCACCCTCCACGCGGTCTTCGCGTAAACGCTAAAGGGCGAGATCCTTCAGGAACGCTTGCCAGGGGAGAACCTCAACCCCTTCGATCTTCTTGTGAATGTTCCCCAGGTAAACGAGGAGGGGGCGATGCTTCTTTCCATAATACTGCGCGAAGCTGCGCAGGCCCCGCAGGTCGGTCCCTCCCACGTTGGTGGAGGCCTTCACCTCGACCGCCAGGACTTGGTCTTTGGTTTCAACGATGAAATCCACCTCCGCGCCATGCTCGGTTCGGTAAGAGGAGATCCGGATCGGCTCGTCCTTGGCTAAGGCGCCGTGGACGAGCTGATTGAAGATGAGATGCTCAAAGAGCGCCCCGATTCGGTCGCTGGAGGCGGTAAAGTTGTTCAGGAGCCCATTGAGCACGCCGGTGTCGAAGAAGAAGAAACGGGGGCTTTGGACAAGCCGCCTGACTTCCGATTTCCTGAAGGCCTCGCAGCGCCGAAGGATGAGGGTGTCCTCCAACACCTCGAAGTACCGCAGGGCGGACTGACGCGGTATCTGGGCCAGAGAGGCCAGCTTGGACAAATCCAGGAACTTGCCGGCCCAGGCGGCGACGACGAAGAGAAACCTGGAGAAGCCCTCGATGTTCCGGGTGAGGGCCTCCGCTTGAATTTCCTCCTTCAGGTACGTGGCGGCATACGATCTAAGCGTCTTGCATTTTTCGTGGAAGTCGGGTTCCGTCCAGATTCCCGGCAGGGTCCCTGTTTCCAGGGCTTTCTTGACGTCCATCCGATGGTGGAGCTCGGAGGCCGTCAGAGGACCCAGGTGATAGGTGTGAATCCTTCCTGGAAGAAGGTTGGCGTTTCCCCGCTTGAGCTTGCTGGCGCTGGAACCGGTCAGAAGGAAGCGAATCGGCGGCCGCCCTTCGTCGATGATGGCCTGCAGGGTGTTGAGCAGACTGGGAAGCCGCTGGACCTCGTCGATGAAAACGGTCTTGAACGATTTGGCCGCCAGGCGCTGCTCCAGCGCGGAGGGGTTTCGAGCAAACTCGAGGTAAGTGGGTTCGTGCGCCAGGTTGATGGTGAGGTCCGGGGCAAGGGAACGGATGAGGGTCGATTTCCCCGTTTGCCTTGGGCCCAAAAGGAGAATGCCCTTTTTGGACCTTTGGATAAGGGGGCCCAGGGTCCTGGCGATCATGGGAGGGCGGGAGTTGAAAAAGTTAACATGTGGTTATTTTACGCGGTATTTTAACCACATGTCAACAACCATCCGGACCTAGGCCAGCGGGCGGTAGTGGCGGCGCAGCTTCGGGTTGGGGAAGAGCTTGGGGTGGAGGAGGTGGGCGAGGAGCTCGACCCCGTCCACCAGGCGGGGCCCGGCGTGATGGAAGAAGGCGCCGTCCACGGCAAAGACCCTGCCATTCTTCACGGCGCTTAAATCCTTCCAGCCGGCGCGTTCGGTCAAACGGCGTTTCTCCTTCAGGGTCTGCGGGATCGAATAGCTGCAGGGCATGACCAGGATCACCTCGGGGTCGTAAGAGAGGACCCTTTCCCAGGTGGGCCGGGCAGAGCTTTCCCCGGCGGTGCCCAGGCCGTCGGTACCCCCGGCCAGCGCCACCATCTCCGGAATCCAGTGGCCCGCCGCGATGAGGGGTTCCAGCCACTCACAGCAGAAGAGCCGCGGACGCGCGTTGGTTTCGGCCAGGGTTTCCCGGATTTTGGTGAGGCGTTTCTCAAACCCGCCGATCAGCTTAAGCGCCTTCTTTTCCCGCCCGGTGACCTCGCCCAGCCGCTTTAAGTCGGTGAAGACCTCGCTGAACCTCTGCGCCGAGACGGTGACGGTTTTAGGGCGCGGATGGATCTGGGAAAGGGCAGGGAAAACTTCCGTGTGGCTGGCCGCGCAGACCGAGCAGAGGTTTTGCGTCACCACCAGGTCGGGCTTGAGGCGCTTCAGGGCTTGGACATCGATCACGAATTGGTGGACCTTTTGCTGGCGCAGTTTTGAGACGGCCTCGTGGATCGCCTGGGATTCCCGCGGGGCGATCCTTTGAATGCGGCTTTCCACCACAACCGGCTTCTTTCTGACCTCCGGCGGGTGGCCGCAGTGCTGGCTTCGGCCCACGATCGAACGGCCCAGGCCCAGGGCGTAGAGCATCTCGGTGGCGGTGGGCAGCAGGGAGGCGATGCGCACGTTAGGGAATGATCGCCGTTTTCACGCCGTCGGCTTGGGTCAGCATCCGGCGAAGGATTTGAGGCAGATCGTCCAGCGGGGCCTGGCGGGTGATGAGGGGTTCGGGGCGGACCACCCCTTTGGCCAGAAGGGAGAGGGATTTCCGGATGGCTTCTGGGGTGTGGTGAAAGGTGGAGAGAAGGGTCAGCTCGTCGTAGTGCATCCGCCGGGTGTCCAGCGGGACCTCGGCGCCGGCGGGGCAGCCGCCAAAAAGAAGCACGCGCCCGCCGGGCCGGACGATCCGCAGGGCCTGCGACCAGGCGGCCGGACGGCCCACCGCTTCGATCACGAGGTCGGCCCCTCTTTTTTCCGGCGTCTTTTCTTGGGCTGCCTTGACCGGATCGGAAAGCTGGTCCAGGTCGAGGGCCGCTTCCGCGCCGCAAGCCAGGGCGGCCTTCAACCGACTGTCCCCTTTACCCACCAGGACCACCTTCGCGCCGGTTCCGCGGACCAACTGGAGGAACATCAAGCCGACCGGCCCAGCCCCCAGGATGACCACGGTTTCGCCGGCGGCAGGCTTTGCCGCCTCCGCGCCCCTTACCACGCAGGCCAGCGGCTCGGTGAGGGCGGCCGCCTCAAAGGAGAGAGAAGCCGGGATCTCCAGGAGATTCTCCCGGACCAGCCGCGCGGGAAGCAGGAGATACTCGGCGTAGGCGCCGTTGACAAAAAGGAGATCCTCGCAGAGGTTCGGTTGGCCCTTCCTGCAGAAGAAGCAGGCCCCGCAGGGGGCGGAGTTGGCCCCGACCACCCGCTGGCCGGGCTTGAAGGAGGTTACCCCTGGCCCCGCCGCTTCCACCACACCGGCGAATTCGTGGCCGAACGGGGCAGGGGGCTTGATCATGCGGGCATGGCCGCCGTTTCGGAAGACCTTGAGGTCGGTGCCGCAGGTCAGGGCCGCCTTGATCTTCAGGAGAACCTCGCCCGGGCCTGGGCGCGGGGTAGGTCTCTGCTCCAGCCGGACGTCCTCTTTGCCGTACAGGACCGCTGTTTTCATCGGGTGGAACCGTTTAAGCCAAACCGGATGATCACCTTCAGCGAGCTGGGTGAAGGATTCAGGGCCACGTGGATCGCCTCGTTGATCTGATCCAGGCCGAAGCGGTGGGTGATGAGCGGCTTCACCTGGATTTGGCGGGTGAAAACCAGATCGGCCGATTTGGCCTGAAGGTCCACCGAGGCGCTGTAGCTGCCGATCAGCTCCTTCTCCAGCTTGCCGATCTGGCCCACGTCCACCGGGGCCAAGTCGCCGACGCGGGTTTGGGCAAAGAGAACGACCCTTCCGGCAGGCCGAACCGCGTCCAGGGCCGAGGGCACCGCTTGGGCGGAGGCGGCCGCCACCAGGGCGATGTCGAAATGCTCTTTGGGAAGCTGTTCGGGGGAGGTGGTTTCCCGCGCGCCGAGTGCCTTGGCCAAGGTCAGCCGCTCTTGAATGGGATCGGCCACCGAGACATCGGCCCCCTTCAAGCGGGCCAGTTGAAGGAGGGTGAGCCCCACCGGACCGGAGCCCAGGATGAGAACCCGGCTGCCAGCTCCGATGCCTGCTTTTTCGATCCCTTTGAGGCAGGTGTTGACCGGCTCCACGAAGGAGGCCTCTTCATCCTCCACCCCTTCCGGGATCTTCACCAGCCCCTCCCGGACGATCCAATCCTTCACCTTCACGAACTCGGCAAAGCCGCCGCCCGAGGGCTCGAACCCGGCGGTGGTGCCGACCCGCTTGTACTGGGGGCACTGGGCGTAATTCTTGGCGCGGCAGAAGGGGCAGTTCCGGCAGGGGATGTGATGAAAGAAGACCGCCCGGTCACCCGGCTTCCAGCCGCGGACAGCCTGGCCCACCGCTTCCACCCGGCCGGCCACCTCGTGGCCGAAGACGAGGGGCGGGGGCAAGTCGCCGTGGACGATCTTCTTAAGGTCGGTCCCGCAGACCCCGCAGACCGCCACCTTAAGGAGAAGCTCTCCGGCTTCCAGGGGAGGAACGGGAAGCTCCTCGACCCGGACATCGTTGGCCCCTCGATAAACCGCTGCGCGCATGCCATCAGCCTATCACCCGGTTCCTTCCCCCGTCAATCTCGCCCCCGTCCCATGGGTGATATAATGAGCTTCCTGTTATGCCTTCCCTAGAACAAGCGTACCAATATTGCCAGTGGCTGACGCGCCGCCACTACGAAAACTTCCCGGTGGCCTCGGGGCTTCTGCCCAAGGCCCTGCGGCCGCACGTGGCGGCGGTCTACGCCTTTGCCCGCTCGGCCGACGACTTTGCCGACGAGGAAAGGGATCCCAAAAAAGCGCTGGCGCGGCTGGCGAACTGGAGAGAAATGCTCGGCGCTCGCAATGACACCCATCCGATCTTTATCGCCCTGGCCGACACGATCCGCCGGTTTGACCTTCCGCCGCAGCTTTTCCACGATTTGCTGACCGCTTTTGAGCGGGATGTGACGGTGAAGCGCTACGCCGCGTGGGACGATCTCCTCAACAACTACTGCCGGTATTCGGCCAACCCGGTGGGGCGGCTGGTTCTGCTTCTGTTCGGCCACAAGGAACCGCGCCTGCACGAGCTTTCCGACTTTATCTGCACGGCGCTTCAGCTTACCAACTTCTGGCAGGACCTCTCGATGGATCTGGCCAAGGGAAGGATCTACCTGCCGCAGGAGCTTCTGCGCCGCCATGGGGTGACGGAGGAGTCCCTCTTCCAAGGCAAGCCCTCCGGAAATTTCGCGGCGGCGATGGAAGAGGCCGCCGGTTTCACCGAGGAGCTTTTCTGGAGGGGAGAGGCGCTTCCCTCTTGGGTGAGCGGCCGGCTCCGGTGGGAGCTTCGGGCGACCTGGCTCGGAGGGATGGCTGTTCTCAAGCGGACGACAAGGCTTCGGGTTAGAGGAAGCTGTAAGCGCCCGGCCTTGGGATGGAAGGACAAGCTGGCGATCGGCATGACAGCCATCTCCGTCAACGGAGGCGGCGGCTCGGCGGCTTACTGCCGCCGGGTCGCCGGAAAAAGCGGAAGCCATTTCTATCAGGCCCTGTGGCTTTTGCCGCCGGAGCGCCGGGAGGCGATGTTTGCCGTCTACAGCTTTTGCCGGGCGGTGGACGACTGCGTGGACGAAGGCAAACCGGCGGATCAAGCCCGCCGGGAGCTTGAGGGATGGAGGAGGGAAGCGGACGCCTGCTTTGAAGGAAGGCCCACCCATCCGATCACACGCGCCTTGTCTGGCGCGGTGAAGCGCTACAACATTCCCCGCCAGCTTCTATTGGATTTGATCGTCGGAATGGAAATGGATCTTGAGAAAAAGCGGTACGCCACCTTTGAGGAGCTTCAGGCCTACTGCTACCACGCGGCCGGGGTGGTGGGTCTGATGGCGGTGCGGGTCTTCGGCTGCCGCAATCCCAAAAGCGACGAGTTCGCCATCGCGCTCGGCACGGCGTTTCAGCTGACCAACATTCTGCGGGACGCGGCCTCCGACGCCCAGCGAGGCCGGGTCTACCTCCCCGAGGAGGATCTCAAGCGCTTCGCGAACCCGGCACTCCCGGAAATGGTACCGGAGTTGCTGGCGTTTGAGTGCGAGAGGGCGCGCGGCTGGTTTGCCAAGGCCTACGCCGCGGTCACGGCCCAAGACCGCTGGGCCCTGACCCCGGCCCTGGCCATGGCCGCGGTCTACCGCCGGCTCCTGGATCGGATTGAGTCGGCCGGCCCTGCCGCGCTGGCCCAGCCCATCCGGCTTTCCACCGGTGAAAAACTCTCCCTTGCTTTGCGCGGCGCCTTCTTTTCAACCTCCAACGTCATCTCGAGTCCCGAAGGGACGAGAGATCTCTCACTTCGTTCGAGATGACCCCGGCTCACGTCGTGGTGATCGGCGGGGGATTCGCGGGGTTGAGAACGGCCGTCTCGCTGGCCGACGCCGGCATCCGGGTCACGGTGCTCGAGGCCCGCGGCAGCCTTGGCGGCAGGGCCCGCTCCTTCGCCGATCCGGCCACCGGGGAGGTGGTGGACAACGGCCAGCACCTTTTTCTGGCCGGATACGAGGCGACCCTTCGATTCCTCAAGCGCTTAGGCACCCAGGACCGCCTCATCTTTCAGGACCGGCTTTCGGTGGTTTTTGTGGAGCCCGGCGGCCGGGTGAGCCGGCTGGATTGCCCGCCGCTTCCCGCGCCGTGGCACCTGGCGGCGGGGGTGGCCGGGCTTTCCTCTCTGTCGCTGGCCGACAAATGGAAATTTATGAGGGTCTTAAAAGCGGTGTCAAGGGAAGAAGATGGTCAGACGGTGGAGGAGTGGCTCACCCGGCAGGGTCAATCGGAGGGGAGCCGGCGGATCTTTTGGGATCCTCTCACGATCGCGACCCTGAACGAGATTCCCTCCAGGGCCTCGGCGTCAGGCTTACGGGCTGTTCTGCGCGTTCTCCTGAAAGGACCCTGGCCCAAGGCCCGGCTGGGAATGCCCAAGGTGGGGCTAAGCGATCTTTACACCGAGGCGGCCCGCCGGATCATCGAGGAAAACGGGGGAGAGGTTCGGGTGAACGCGCCGGTGGCAGGGCTCACGCTCGAGGGATCCAGGGTCAGGGCCGCGCGGCTGGCCAACGGCTCGTCCCTGGAGGCCGAATCGGTGGTGAGCGCCCTGCCGCCCCAGGCCTTAAACCGCCTTCTGCCCGATGGGGTAAGGTCTTCCGATCCGGCCTTTTCGAACTTGGACCGGTTCTCAAGCTCGCCCATCGTTTCGGTGAACCTGTGGCTGGACCGGCCAGTCACGAAAGCGCTTTTTGTGGGGCTCATCGGCACCCGATTTCAGTGGCTCTTCAACAAGGAAGCGATCTTGAAGAAAGCGGGGATCGAGGCGCGCTACGTGGCCCTCATCTTGAGCGCGGCCCAGGCCTACATGGACCAGCCCAACGATGCCCTGGCCGCGATGGCCCTGGAGGATCTCGCGGCCTGTTTTCCTCACCTCGCGGCTGTCAGGCCGATCCGATCCCAGGTGGTGAGGGAGCGGGACGCGACCGTTTCGTTGGGGGTCGGAATGGAGCGGTTCAGGCCCAGCGCTCGCACCCGCTTGGAAAACTTCTTCTTGGCCGGCGATTGGACGGCGACCGGTTTGCCGGCCACCATCGAATCGGCCGTGCTAAGCGGGGAAGAATGCGCTAGCCAGGTCATTTCCCATCTATGTCCTGCAACCTTGAATCGGCCTTAACCCTAAGGTAAAATAGGCAGTTACGACTTGTCATGAATCTCACCGCTTACCTTAAAAAACGCAAAATTCTGGTCAACTCGGCGCTGAAGAAATGCCTGCCCGGCGCCCGGGAATTCCCAGGTCAAATCCACCAGGCAATGCGCTACAGCGTCCTGGGGGAGGGTAAAAGGATCCGGCCGATCCTGGCCCTGGCCGCCTGCGAGGCGGCGGGGGGAAAGGCCCGGCAAGCCCTGCCGGCCGCCTGCGCCCTGGAGCTGATCCACGCCTACTCCCTGGTTCACGACGATCTGCCCGCCATGGACGACGACGACTTCCGTCGGGGAAAACCCTCGTGCCACAAGCGGTTCGGTGAGGCGATCGGCATCCTGGCCGGGGACGCCCTCTTGACCCACAGCTTCCTTCTCCTTAGCCAGGGGCCTCTGGCGCCCTCGGCGCGCGTTCAAATCATCCGGGAGGTCAGCCAGGCCATCGGCACGCAAGGGATGATCGGCGGCCAGGTGGCGGACGTGATCTCCGAAAACGGCGCCCGCGCCGCCCAAATCGAGAAGATCCACGCGATGAAAACCGGCGCCCTGATCGCCGCCTCCGTGCGGGTGGGGGCGCTTTGCGCCGGCGCCTCGGCCAAGCGCTTCAAGGCCCTTTCCGGTTACGGCTCCCGGGTGGGCCTGGTTTTTCAATTGGTGGATGACCTCCTGGATTCCGACGGAGCGGTGAAGCTTTACGGCCGGCAGGCGGTTCGTCGAAAGGCCGAGCGCCTGACGGCGGAGGCGATCCGATCCCTTCGGCCGCTGGGCGCCGGGGGCGGCCCTTTAAGCGAGATCGCCCGCTTCATCTTAACGAGGAGCTCCTAGGAAGCGATGCCCAAGCTGATTGACGGGATCAACGACCCCAAGGAGTTGAGGGCCCTGCCGCAGGCCAGCCTGCCGCGGGTGGCCCAGGAGATCCGCGAGCTCATCATCGACAAGGTTTCGGCCACCGGCGGCCACCTGGCCGGCCCGTTGGGGGCGGTGGATCTGGTGGTCGCGCTTCACTACGTGTTTCAGACGCCGGAGGATCAGCTCGTCTGGGACGTCGGCTATCAGGCCTACGCCCACAAGATCCTGACAGGACGCCGCGACCGCTTTGGAACCCTGCGCCAATGGAAGGGCATCTCCGGTTTTCCCCACCGGGAGGAATCGCCCTATGATCTTTTCACCATCGGCCACGGCGGCACCTCCATCTCCACGGCGCTGGGGCTGGTCCGGGCCCGGGACCATCAGGGCAAGCGCAACAAGGTGGTGGCGGTCATCGGGGACGGCTCCCTGCCCGAGGGGATGGCGCTGGAGGGCTTGAACCACGCCGGCCACCTGAAGTCCGATCTCCTGGTGATCTTGAACGACAACAAGATGGCCATTGCCCCGGCGATCGGCGCCCTGACCCACTACTTCACCCGGATCATCACCGACCCGCTGTACAACCGCTTCCGCCGGGAGGTGGAGAGCGTGATGTGCCGGGTGCCCCGTTTCGGCTTCAGGATCCTGCGGGCGGGCAAACGGCTGGAGGAGTCGCTCAAGAATCTTCTGGTTCCGGGCATCATCTTTGAGGAGCTGGGCTTCCGGTACTTCGGGCCGGTGGACGGCCACAATCTGGATGAGATGATCTCCACGCTGAACCACCTGAAGGGCCTGCCGGGACCCAAGTTCCTCCATGTGAGAACCGTCAAGGGGAAGGGCTACCCGCCGGCCGAGCAGAATCAGTGGAAGTACCACGGGGTGACCCCCTTTGATCCGGCCACCGGCGAGTTCCTGAAGAAGCCGCAGGCGGAGGGCTTCACCCAGCGGTTCGGCCAGGCGATGATCGGCTTGGGGCGGAAAGACCCCCGGGTGGTCGCCATCACGGCGGCCATGCCGGATGGGACAGGATTGGTGGAGTTCTCCAAGGCGCTGCCCGGCCAGTTTTACGACGTGGCCATGTGCGAACAGCACGCCGTGGCCTTCGCCGCGGGGCTGGCCCGCGGCGGGATGCGCCCCGTGGTGGCGATCTATTCCACCTTCCTTCAGCGCGGCTACGACCAGGTGATCCACGACGTCTGCATTCAAAATCTGCCGGTTGTCTTCGCGATGGACCGGGCGGGCCTGGTCGGGGACGACGGGATCACCCACCACGGCCTCTTTGATCTGGCGTATCTCGGGGCCTTGCCCCGGATGACGCTCGCGGCCCCCAAGGATCTGGACGAACTGGAAGCGATGCTGGCCTTTGCCCTGCGCCACAACGGCCCGATCGGCCTCCGGTACCCCAGGGGCGGGGTCCTCCGGTTTCATCCCGAGTGGGCGATGGATCTTCCCAAGGAGGCGGCCCCCATCGAGCTGGGCAAGGCGGAGATTCTCTCCCAGGGCAGCGATCTGGCCCTGGTGGCGCTGGGCTCGATGGTTTATCCGGCCCTGGAGGCGGCCAAGCTTCTGGAAGGGGAAGGGATCTCCACCACGGTGGTCAATGCCCGGTGGGCCAAGCCGATGGACATGGCCCTGTTTGCCGGCCTGGTGAAGGAGCATCGCGCCCTCCTTGTCGTCGAGGAGGGGGTGGTGAAGGGGGGTTTCGGGGCGAGTCTCCTGGCGGCGGTTGAAGAGCACCGGTCCAATGGCTTTGCCGTCAAGGTGATGGGGATCCCCGACGCTTTCTTTGAGCATGGAAAACGGGAGATCCTGCTTGCGCAGGCGGGATTGACCCCGTCGGCGATGGCGGCCTCGGCCAAGGAGCTTCTTTCCAGGAGCCCGGTCTATGCTCGCTAGCCCGGCCGCCGATTTGCGCCTGACCGACCCCACCGCCACGGTCCCGCCGGCTCTGGCCCGCGCCTGCGAACAGGCCCAGCGGTACCTCCTTTCCAAGCAGGACCCCGAGGGATTCTGGGTGGCCGAGCTGGAGGCCGACACCACGCTGGAGTCCGACACGATCAAGCTGATGCATCTCTTGGGAAGGGTGGATCAAGACAAACAGGAGCGCCTCATCCGGACAATCCTCAAGAATCAACTGCCGGACGGCGGCTGGCCCATCTACGCGCGAGGCCCGGCCGAGCTCAACGCGTCGGTCAAGGCCTACGCGGCCCTCAAGCTCTCCGGCCGCCCGGCCGACGACCCGGTCCTCGCGGCGGCCCGTAGAACGATTCTGCGCCTGGGGGGTCTGGCGCGGATCAACAGCTTTGAGAAGGTGTACCTGGCGCTGTTCGGCTGTTATCCCTGGGAAGAGGTCCCGGCCCTCCCGCCGGAGCTTGTCCTTCTTCCGAATTGGTTTTACTTTAACCTGTACGAGATCGCCTATTGGTCCCGCACGATTCTCGTTCCTCTGGCCGTGGTCTATGCCACCCGGCCGATGGCGCCGCAGGCGGCCTTGAACCTCGATGAGCTCTGGACGGACCCCAAGAGCCGGAGGGCCCGGATCACGAACCTCCAAAAAGGGGGAGCCCTCTGGCGGACCTTCTTTCTTTCGGCCGACCGGCTCTTGAAGGCCTATGAGCGTTCGCCCTTCAAGCCCTTGAGGCGCCTGGCCCTGCGGGAGGCCGACCGGTGGATCACCGACCGGCTGGTTGAAACCGACGGGCTGGGGGCCATCTTTCCGGCGATGTTGAACGCCGTCTTCGCCCTCAAGGGTTTGGGCTACCAGGATGGGGATCCCCTTTTCGAGAAGCAGATCGAGGAGCTGGCCCGGTTGGAGCTGGCCGACGGCGATGCCCTGAAGGTTCAGCCCTGTTTCCCTCCGATCTGGGACACGGCCTTGGCCATGTACGCCCTGGGAAAATCCGGCCAGCGCTCCCCGGAGCAGGAGGGGCTCACCCGGGCCGGCCAATGGCTTCGGTCCAAGGAGATCAGGCAGTGGGGAGACTGGAGGATCAAAAACCCCGAGGGCCGCCCCGGCGGATGGGCCTTTGAGTTTGACAACCCTTACTACCCGGACGTGGACGACACGGCTCAAGTGCTCCTGGGGCTGGCGCACAGCCGGGCGGCCGCGGTCTCCGACGGGGTTTTCCGGCGGGGGATGGATTGGGTCTTGAGCATGCAAAACCGGGACGGTGGATTCAGCTCGTTCGATAAAAACAACAACCGCCAGGCCCTGACCCACTTTCCCTTTGCCGATCACAACGCCATGCTGGATCCCTCCTGCCCGGACATCACCGGGAGGATCCTGGAGCTGATGAGCCTGGCGGGATTCCGGCGCGGGCATCCGGCCCTGGAAGCCGCGGTGGGCTATCTTCACCGGACCCAGGAGACGGATGGAACCTGGTTTGGGCGCTGGGGAGTGGGCTTTCATTATGGCACGTGGCTGGCTTTGCGGGGACTGCGCTCGGTGGGCGAGCCGATGGAGAGCCTGCGCTATCAGAGGGTGGGGCGGTGGTTTGCCACCCGGCAGAATCCGGATGGGGGCTGGGGCGAAAGCTGTCGCGCCTACGATGATCCTTCGGTGAAGGGTCAGGGGGAGTCCACCTCCTCCCAAACGGCGTGGGCCCTGATGGCCTTGATGAGTCTGGGTCAGGTGGCCGAGCCGGCCTTCCAACGGGGGATCCGCTGGCTGCTCACCCGGCAGGGTCCGGAAGGGGACTGGCCGGAGGGCCCCTTCACCGGCACCGGATTTCCGCGGGTTTTCTATCTCAAGTACCACTTCTACCGGATCTACTTTCCCTTGCTGGCCTTGACCGAGGCCCGGGAATTCTTTAAGGAATAGGAGAGCGCAATGGCGGTTTCCATGGGGCAGGGCTTGGCGGTGGCCCGCTACATCCTGGGCCAGAAGCTTAAAGGGGTGAAGCGTTTTCCGCTCGTTCTGATGCTGGAGCCCCTGTTCCGGTGCAATTTGGAGTGCGCCGGCTGCGGCAAGATCCAGTACCCGGAGGAGATTCTAAAAAAGAGGCTTTCCGCCCAGGAGTGCGAGGAGGCGGCCCTGGAGTGCGGGGCGCCGGTGGTTTCAATCGCCGGGGGCGAGCCCCTGGTTCATCCCGAGATGCCCGAGATCGCCCGGAGGCTCGTGGCCAGGCGGAAGTTCGTTTACCTGTGCACCAACGCCATCCTCCTGTCCAAGAGGATCAAGGATTACACCCCCTCGCCCTATTTCCGGTTCAGCATCCACCTGGACGGTCTGGAGCAGACGCACGACCAGGCGGTCTGCCGCCAGGGGGTCTTTAAGCTCGCGGTGGAGGCGATCCGCCAGGCCAAGGGGGCCGGCTTCCAGGTTTCCACCAACACCACGATCTTCCTGGGGGCCGATCCCAAGGAGTACCGGAGGATGTTCGACTTCCTGACCGATCTGGGGGTGGACGGGATGATGATCTCGCCGGGCTACCCCTACGAGAAGGCTCCGGATCAGGAGCATTTCCTCCGCCGCGGCGAGACCCAGGCCCTTTTCCGAAAAATCCTGGATCAGGCCGACCCGCGCTGGCGCTTCAACCATTCCTCCTTCTTCCTCGAATTCCTTCAGGGTTACCGGGATTACCAGTGCACCGCTTGGGGCAACCCCACCCGGAACATCTTCGGCTGGCAGAAACCCTGCTACCTCATGTCGGACGGCTACGCCAAGACCTTCCGGGAGCTTGTTGACGACACCCCCTGGGAGCGGTACGGCACCGGACGGGATCCCCGGTGCGCCGACTGCATGGTCCACTGCGGCTACGAGCCCTCGGCGGTGGCCGATGCCATGGGTTCCTTCAGGAACATGCGCAAGGCCTTCGCGAACGACTGGAAAGGGAAAGCGGCTGAAAGAGAGCCTGAAGAAGCACGGGTTTAATTTCTTCACCGGGGTGGCCGACTCCTTGATCGGCTCCCTGCTGGAGGAGCTTTCCCGCGAGCCGGAGGGGTACCGCCCGGCCGTGCGCGAAGACATCGCCGTGGGGCTGGCCTCCGGGGCGTACCTGGCCGGCCGGTGGCCGTGCGTCCTGATGCAGAATTCCGGTTTGGGGTATTGCCTGAACGCCCTGATGAGCCTGAACCTGATCTACCGGATTCCGCTCCTTCTCGTCGTCGGGCACCGCGGCTACCAAGGCAAGGACGCGCCCGAGCACCTTGTGATCGGCCGGCACGGCGAGGCCATTCTGAAGAAGATCGGGATACCGGTTTTCTCGCCGGGCGCCAGGGACCTTCCGAGGGCTCTGGGAGCCGCCGACTCGGCGATGCGCCGGAAGAGGATCCCGGCGGCCCTTTTCATCCGGCCCGGGGTGCTGGGAGGATCGGCGGGGTGACGGCGCGGGAAGCGGTTGCCGTTGTGGCGTCGAGGCTCTCGGACGAGCTGGTCGTCTGCACCACCGGGTACACCTGCAGGGACCTGCAGGTGGTCCGCGACCGGCCCGGGAATTTCTACATGATCGGTTCGATGGGCCTGGCCGCCTCCCTGGGGCTTGGCCTCGCGATCCACCGGCCCCAAAGAAGGGTGGTGGTGCTGGATGGGGACGGCTCGGTCCTGATGGGTCTGGGCAACCTTCCCATGGCGGGGGCCTGGGGGCCGGAGAACTTTCTCCATGTGGTGCTGGACAACGGGGTTTACGCCTCCACCGGAGGCCAGCCCACCCCGGGCGGTCAAGTTTCTCTGGAGCAGGCGGCGAGGGTTTTTGGATACGCGGCGGCGGTAAAGGCGGCCACGCGGGAAGAGCTCCTCGCGCGATGGGACGAGCTTGAAAAGAAGAAGGGGCCTCGCTTTCTTCTGGTGAAGTGCAGCCCCACGCCCGGCGCGCCCTCCCCGCGGGTTCGGCTTTCTCCCGATAAAATCACGAAACGATTCAGACAGGCGGTGAAAAAGTGAAACCAAAGACGAAGATGCTCCGGCTTAAAAAAGCGCAAGCCCACCGAGGGCGGCAAGCCAGACTCCGGCGAAGGAGGCTGCGGCGAAAGAGATTTCAGAGAGTGGTCCTCGCCAGAAGGATGGAGAAGCCTCAAGCCAAGCTTCCGGCCGGCGACGCGGCGCCGGCGCCGGTGGAAAGAGCGGCGCGCCCGAAGCGCCAGGTGCTTCTGTGCCCCGGCCCCGTCATGACGAGCCTTCACGTGAAGGCGGCCTTGGCCCGCCCGGACGCGTGCCACCGGGAACCGGAGTTCTCCGAGCTTCTGTCCATGGTTCGCGCCAAGCTCCTGCACGCGCTGGGCCTGGGCGGGCGCTACACGGCGGCGGTGGTCAACGGCTCTGGAACGGCCGCCCTGGAGTCCGCCGTCCTGGCCGCCTGCGAGCCGCCCCGCAAGCTCTTGGTGATCAACAACGGCGTCTACGGCTCCCGGATCGCCCGAATCGCGAAGATTCACGGGATTCCCCTCGTGGAGATCCGCTCCCCCATCACGGAGCGGCCGGATCTGAACCGGGTTTCGGCCGCCCTCAAGAGGGCCCGGGATGTGGGCACGGTGGCCATGGTCCACCACGAAACCTCGACCGGCATCTTGAACCCGGTGGAGGAGGTGGGAGCCCTGGCCGAGAAGTACCGCCGGCGTTTTCTGGTGGACGCCATCTCTTCCCTGGGGGCGGAGAAGCTGGATCTGGCGAAGGCCCATGTGGATTTCTGCGTGGGCTCCGCGGGCAAGGCCCTCCACGGCGCGCCGGGCCTGGCCTTTGTTTTGGCGGCCCAGGAGGAATCGGCCCGGGTGCTGAAGCTCAAGCCCCGGAGCTTGTATCTGGATCTGGGAACGATGCTCCAGGCCCAGGATGCCGGCGACCCTCCCTTCACGCCGGCCGTTCCATTGATCGCCGCCTTCCATGCTGCCCTGGATGAGCTGATCCGAGAGGGGGTCAAGGGGCGGACGATCAAATACCGCCAGCGGGCCTTGTTCCTGCGTTCGGGCTTCAAGAAGCTGGGGCTGGCCTTCGTGCTGGACGAGAAGATCATGTCCAATTCCCTGACCAGCCTCTGGGTTCCCAAGTGGCTCACCTACCAGCAGCTTCACGACCGTTTGAAGCGCGCCGGCTACGTGATCTACGCGGGGCAGAGCGAATTGAAGGGGAAGATCTTCCGGGTGGCTCACATGGGCGGGCTCCTGCAGAGCGACCTGGATGGGTTCTTGAAATCCCTGAAGGTGGTGACCGCGCCGCCGGTGGCGGCGGCCAACACCAAATAGTTGGCGCGCTCTTAAGATGCGCTGGGTCCGCGGCCTGGGCTGGGTGATCGGGATAGGGCTTTTCGGGTGGATCCTGTCCCAGCAGGACCTGCCTTCCTTGAAGGGCCTGCTGGCCCGTTTTCAATGGCGGTTCGCGCCGATCCTTCTTTTTTACGCCGTGATCTTCGGGCTGGACACCCTGGGCTGGAAATTCGCCTTGAGCCATCCCAGCCGGAGCCGGATCCGCTGGGACCGCCTCTTCCGAGCCCGCCTGGCCGGCGAGGCGGTGAATTACGTGACCCCCGCCGCCTCGATCGGCGGCGAGCCGGTGAAGGCCCTTTTGCTTCAGCGGCGCGAAGGAGTTCCCCTGGCCGACGGGGTGGCGTCGGTCGTGGTGGCCAAGACCACCTTCGCGGCGGCGATGATCCTCTTCATCCTGACCGGCCTGGCGGTCGCGGCAAGGGGCGGCCCGATGCCCGATGCCCTCTCCCGCTGGGTGGGGGTGATCCTGCCGGTCTTGCTGGTTCTGATGGCCCTCTTTCTGGCGGTCCAGTTCGTCCGTCCCTTCTCCCGGGGCTTGGCCTTATTCAAACGGCTCGCGCCGGGGCGCTTCACCGGCTGGACCGGCAAGATCGAAGCCTGGGACCGGCTGATCCTTGAGTTCTACAGGGATTCCCCCCGCGCTCTGGCCTCATCGGTTTTCTTCCATTTCCTGGGGTGGATGGCCGGCGTGGTGGAGGTCTACATGATCCTGCGGTTCCTGGGGGTGGCGGTTTCCTGGTCCACCGCCTGGACGATTGAAGCGCTGTGGGTTTGCCTGAAGAGCGGAGCCTTTATGATTCCGGCCGGCTTGGGAGCGAACGAGGGTTTCGCCATCTTGATCTGCGCGGCCAGCGGCATCCAGGCCATCCCGGCCTTGGGGCTCTCGCTTGTCCGGAGGGTCCGCGAGCTGGTCTGGATGGGGCTGGGGCTGGTGGAGTTCGCGAGGGATTAGGCGGCGATGAAACCCGTTCTGGTGACCGGGGCCACCGGATTTGTGGGAAGCCATATAGCGCGCAAGCTCCTTAAGCGCGGGGAGGCGGTCCGGGTGCTGGTCAGGCGCGAGAGCCCGCCGGGCAACCTCGAGGGGCTGGATGTTGAGCGGGTGGTCGGCGACCTGACCGATCCGGGGTCCCTGGCGAAGGCGGTCGCGGGCTGCCGGGCCGTCTTCCACGCGGCCGCCGATTATCGCCTCTGGGCGGCGAACCCGTGGGTCTTGTACGAAACCAACGTCCAGGGGACCCGGGGCCTGCTTCGGGCGAGCCTCGCGGCGAAGGTGGAGCGGGTGGTCTACACCTCCACGGTGGGCGCCCTGGGCATTCCGGCCAACGGGCACCCGGGCAACGAGGAAACCCCCTCCACGCTGGCCGACATGGTGGGCCACTACAAGCGCTCGAAATTCCTGGCCGAGGCCGAGGCCCGCCAGGCGGCGCGGGAGGGGCTGGATGTGGTGATCGTCAATCCCTCCACCCCCGTGGGTTCGCGCGACGTGAAACCCACTCCCACGGGCCAGATGATCGTTGATTTCTTGAAGCTCCGCATGCCGGCCTATTTGGATACCGGGCTCAACCTCGTGGACGTGGAGGATGTGGCCGAGGGGCACCTCCTGGCCTGGGACAAGGGACGCTCCGGCCAGCGGTACATCCTGGGCCATCAAAACCTTGCCTTGAAAGAGATCCTGGATCTCTTGAGCCGGGTAAGCGGCGTCCCCTCGCCGCGGTGGCGCTTGCCCCGGGCCGCGGCCCTGGGGCTGGCCGTTGTCAGCACCGGTGTGAGCCGCCTCACCGGAAAGCCCCCGCGCGTTCCGCTGGAGGCCGTCCGGATGGCGGGCAAGAAGATGTTCTTCGATTCCTCCAAGGCGGTTCGTGAGTTGGGGCTTCCGCAAACCCCGGTGGAGGAGGCCCTCCGGAAAGCGGTGGACTGGTTCAGGGCCCATGGCTACTGCTAAGATTTTGTTGGCGGCGGCCGTACGGCCTGAACTTGCCTCCTTTCCACGAAAACTCCATGCCAAGGTGGACCTCCTCTTTACCGGGATGGGCAAGCAGGCCCACCGGGCGGCGGCGCGGGCGCTTGCCGCCGAGAGTTACCGCCTGGTGGTGAGCAGCGGCTTCGCGGCGGGGGCGCGGACCGGCCTGAAAACGGGCGATCTGGTGGCGGCCGAGGAGGTGGTGGACGCTGTCTCGGGAGAGGTCCTGGTTTCTCGGCGCCCGGCCGTGAACGGCTCCGTGGCCCTGGGGAGGTTTGTGACGGTTCCCCGGGTCATCGCGGGCCCAAGGGGCAAGGAGCAGGCGGGCCGCCGCTGGCAGGCGGCGGCGATCGAGATGGAAACCTTCCATGTCGCCCGCGCCGCCAGCCAAGCGGGCGTTCCCTGGGTGGGCCTGCGGGTGATTCTCGATCCGATGGAGGTTTCTTTGTTAAGGGGCGTCTTGGGTTTTCTTCCGGCGGTCCGTCTGGCGAGCCGCTCGCTCGCCGACGGCTTAGGGAAATTCATTGAGGGAGGCATCGATGGATCTGGATAGGGTGACGGCTTTGATCGAATCGGAATACGGCTTCTTTCAGAGGGAGCGTGCCCGCTGGAGCTTGACGGCCGGCCCCCAGGACATGGAGCTGGTTGCCCACGCCCTTCGGGTGATCCTTCACATGGGCAAGGCCGAGGAATCTTTGCCGGAGTACCTGGCGCTGGCCGCGGCGCAGCATCCGGACGGGGGCTGGGGCCGGGAGTCCGCCGAGAAGGAATCGGCCGCCTGGGTTTCCGCCTTCATGGGGCTGATGCTCATCCGCGGCAACGCGGTCCTCAAGCATCCGGTGATCGAGCAGTCGGTTTTGAAGGCGGTCCGCTATTTTCTTGATTCCCAGAAGCCGGATGGCCGGTGGAAGGACGCCGAGTGGGGCGATCTGGACACGACCTCGCACCCGGTGAGCTTCTTCAACGTGGTGCTTGCCTTAGGAACCGAGGCGATGAAGGCCCCGGTCCGCCCGGCCTGGCGCAAGGGTCTGCGCTTCATCCTCCAGGGTCAGTCGGAGGACGGCGGCTGGTACGACCCCGTCTTTCATCCCTCCGGTGTGGAAACGACGGCCCATCTGGTGCAGGACGCGGTGATCGCCTCCCTGTTCCTGCCGGAGGGCCTGCCGGTCCGGCCCGCCTGCGAGAAGGGGCTTCGCTGGATCCTCAACCACCAGGAGGCCGAGGGCTCCTGGGATGAGAAGAACGTGGACCACACCATGGACTGCACCCGGTCGGCCCTGCTCATCTCCCGCTCCTTGAGGCACGAGGTCTTGGCCCGGCCCACGGTGGAGAAGGCGATGGACTGGATCGCGGCCAGCAAGAACGAGAACGGCTGGCCCGATTTCCCCGGATTGGAAACCAGCCTGGAGCGAACCTGCGACGGCTTGGACACCCTGCTCAAATACCAGGCGTGGTGCCTGAAGGATCCGCTCGCGACGGCGCGCCGCTGGGGGTATGTGACCGGGGAGACTGCCTTCTTGCCGGCGGTGGAAGCCAAGCTGTAAATGGACCGTCCGGGCGTTGCCAAGCCGGAGGAGATCCCGCCGGGCGCCTCGAAGCTGGTGACGGTTGACGGTAAAGAGGTGGCCCTCTTCAACGTGGAGGGATGTCTCTACGCCCTGGGTAACCGCTGTCCACACCGCGGCGGCCCGCTGGTCCGCGGCCGCCTTGAGAGATTGCCCGATTCCGGGGCTTGGGCGGTGCGCTGTCCCATTCATGGCTGGCTCTTCGACCTGGCCAGCGGCAAGAACGCCACAGGCCCCCATGCCGGCACACCCTCTTATCCTGTGATTTGCCGGGACGGGGAGGTTTTTGTGGAGCCGCCCCCTCCGGGATGACCGCCATCATCCTGGCGGCCGGGGTGGGCAAGCGGATGGGCCCCGGCGCCGGCCCCAAGTGTCTGCTTTCGCTCGGCGGCAAGACCCTTCTTCAGAGAACCTTCGAATCTCTGCGCTCGGCGGGGGTGAACCGTCTGGTGCTGGTGACGGGCTACCGGAAAGAGGAGGTGGCGGCCGAGGCCCGGCGGCGCGCCGGTTCCACCGCGCTCACCCTTCTCGTGAACCCCCGCTGCACCGAGGGGGCCATCCTCTCCCTCTGGACCGCGCGCGAAGCGCTCGCGGACGACGACGTTCTTATCCTCGACGCCGATGTTCTTTGCCCGCCGGCGGCCTTCGAGCGGCTGATCCGTTCGGCCCATCCCAACTGCCTCCTGGTGGACGGAACCGCCGCCGACACGGGAGAGGAGCAGATGGTTTTGGGCAAGGAGGGCAGGGCCCTGTTCATCACCAAACGTCCCTCGCCGGAGCTCAAATCCCGCTTGACCTCCTTGGGCGAGTCGGTGGGCTTCCTCAAGCTCGGCCCCGAAGGGGCCCGGTTCTTGAGATCCTTCTTGGAAAAGAAGGTGGAGACAGGCCAGGTGAACCTGGAGCATGAACAGGTTTACCCGGCCCTCTTTGAGAGGGTGCCGGTCGGCTTTGAGCGGATGGACGGCCTGGCCTGGACCGAGATCGACACGCCGGAGGAATTGAGCAGGGCCCAGCAGGAGATCCTCCCCTCTTGGTCCGGCCCGGGCGAAGAGTGCGTCAACCGGCGGTTGGCCAAGCTGTTTCTGCCGGCCATCCTGCCTTTGCCGCTTTCCCCGAACGCCTGGACCTTCTTGTCGCTGGTCAGCGGCCTCACGTCGGTGGCGTGGATGGCGCGGGGGAACGGGGCCTGGGCGGCCTGCTTCTTTCAGCTTTTTTACCTGATCGACTTCTGGGATGGAGAGGTGGCCCGGACCAAGGGGTTAAGCTCCAAATGGGGCGGATGGTTCGACGTCACCGTGGACGCCCTCGTTCATACCCTGATGCCGCCGGCGCTGGCGCTGGGCCTTTGGCGCGGCGGCGCGCCGGACTGGGTTTGGGTGCTGGGGCTTCTCGCCGCTTTCGGGATCCTTTTCGATTTCTTGGTGACGATGCGGGCGAAGGCCAGGGGCTTCGGGCCGGCGGTTCATGGAGATTCTTCCGGCCGCTTGGCCTCGGGAGAAACAGCCCTTCGGCGTTTTGTCAGGGTGAATGGGACTGGCGAGAATTTTTCGTGGCTCGTGGCGGCGGTGCTGGCCTTGGGGCTCGAGCTGCCGTTTCTGGCGGCGATGGCCGCCGGCACGCAGTTCTACTGGATCTTGTTTCTTTGGCGGGAGCGCCGCCGCCTTTAAAGCTTAAACCCTCTCCCTAAGCCTACCCTCGAAGCGTCGCCACCCGCCTCCCCGCAGTACCCCGCCCTTGGTCTTGGGGAGAGGGCTCGCTCCGGAGATCTGGCTGGGTGCTCGGCGCTCCGCTTGCAGAACCTCGGCGTCCACCCTCGCCCAAATCCAGCGGGGGAGCGGCCAGACCCAAAGGCGCCGTTTCCGCTGCGCTTCGCTCCTGCGCGCCCTGGTCCTGCGGACCACCGCCAGGATATCCTAAGGGTCGCCCTTCCCCCATCCCCAGGGCGGTGTGCTATCTTACGAAGAGACTGATCGGGGTGTTGGGTGAGACTGCGGACACGGGTGACGCCGGAGGGAGGAC
>JACOVG010000027.1 GCA_016177405.1 Candidatus Omnitrophota bacterium
GGGGAAGGGCGAGCCTTAGGAGATCCTGGCGGTGGTCCGCAGGACCAGGGCGCGCAGGAGCGAAGCGCAGCGGAAACGGCGCCATTAGGTCTGGCCAGCCCCCGATGGCGCTGCCGGGGGTGGACGCCGAGGTTCTGCAAGCGGAGCGCCGAGCACCCAGCCAGATCTCCGGAGCGAGCCCTCTCCCCCAGACCTGGGGCGGGGTGCTCTGCGAGGACCCGTGGCCGGAATCTCGGGGGATTTTCGGAGCCACAGTATGCCAGGTGCCTGTCTGATATAATGCGCGGTATGCGATACACGCCCGGCACGGCCATGGAGGCGATCAACGCCGCGTTTCTGCGGCTGTCCAAGGCCCAGGTCCGGGAGCTTTTGCGGCGCCGCCAGCCCCTTTCCCTGAAGCACGGGATGTCGATGTTCGACGAGGGGGGCCAGGCCAGGGTGATCCCGGTCCAACTGCGCCCGTGGCTGGTGGACGAGGCCCAAAGGCGCTATTTCTACCGGCACTGCCTGATTCTCCGCGGCGCCTTGAGCCGCCTGACGGCCATGTATCTGGCCGATCCCAAGGTGCGGCGGGTGATTCCCCTGGAGCCCCTGGAGCACGAGTGGCTTCGCGAGGCCAACCGGGGCAGACCACAAAGACCCCAGCCGGTGGTGGACCGGATCGACGCCACCGCCACCTTCGCCAGGCCCGACTGGAAGGAGTTCTGGTTTCTGGAGCCCAACTCCGTGGGAATCGGCGGCATTCATTACATCCCGGCCACCTGCTCCTTGACGGCCGATTGGGTTCTGCCGGCCTTGAAAAGAGAGCTTCCCGGCCTGCGTTGGGCAGCCCACGACGACATCCGATGGCTGATCTTCAAACTCCTGGTCCGGCATTCCAAGGCGATCGGTCGGAAGCTCAAGCGGGTCGCCCTGGTGGAGGATCAATCCGAGGCCGACGGCACCGATGAATTCCCCTGGATGGCCCGATACCTGAAGCGCCAGGGGCTGGACGCGGTGGTGGTGGACCCCCGGGACATCCGGCTTAAAAAGGGGGAACTGGCCGCCCGGGGCAAGGGGGTGGATCTTTTTTACCGGGACACGGAAATCACCGAGATGATCCGAATGCCCGGCCGCGCCAAGATGCTTCCCGTCCTGAAGGAGGCCTTCAGGAGGAATCAAGTCATCTCTTCGATCGCCGGAGAGTTCGACCACAAATCCGCCTGGGAGCTTCTGACCAACCCGGAGTTTGGGAAACACTTCACCCCCGGGGAGAGGGCCCTCTTCAAGGCTCGTGTTCTTTGGACGAGGCTCCTGTGGGAGAGGAAGACCACCGACGTGAACGGCAAACGGGTGGATCTGGCCGCCTGGACCCGGCGCCACCGGGAGGAGCTCCTCATCAAACCCAACCGGGCCTACGGCGGGGAAGGGGTGGTCTTCGGCCATCAGGCCAGCCCCTCCGTTTGGGAGAATAAGCTGGCCCGCGCCCTTGAGAAACCTTACACCCACGTGGTCCAGCGCGCGACCCGGGTGCACGCGGAGCTTTTTCCGGCGGCCCATCCGGACGGCTCGGTGGAGCTTAAGCCCTACTTTGCCGTGACCGGCTTCGCCGCCTCCCCCGACGGGATCGCCTTCCTGGGCCGCGCCTCCCGGGAATCGGTGGTCAACGTCTCCCGCCGCGGCGGCCTGATCGCCATCTGGAAGCTCGCGTAGACCAGGGGGAGCGAAGTATAATGGTTAACGCTTATCCCGTTATCGGTTAACCTTTAGGAGGCACGTCATGACGCTTGAGATCAAGCCGGTGGCCGACCGGATTCTGGAGGGAGGCGCCATCACCCTCCCGGAGGCCCAACAGCTTATCGCCTTTGAAACCTGGCCCCAGGTGCTGGAGCTGGCCGCCCATGCCACGCGCATCCGGGAGCGCTTCACCGGAAACGAGGTGGATCTGTGCTCGCTGGTCAACGCCAAGTCAGGCAACTGCCCGGAGGACTGCAAATACTGCGCTCAATCCTCCCATTGGAACACCGACATCCCCACCTATCCCTTGATGGACCCCGATCAGATGGTGGAGCGGGCCAAGCAGGCCAAGGCCTTCGGGGCGAAAAGGTTCTGCATCGTTACCGCTACCCGAGGGTTGGCCGACAAGGATCTTCCGGTGGTCTGCGAGACGATCCGCCGCGTCAAGGAGGAGGCGGGAATCATCCCCGAATGCTCCATGGGCTTCCTGAAGAAGGAGCAGCTCCTGGCCCTCAAGGAGGCCGGCATGACGCGCTACAACCACAACCTGGAGACGGCCGAGAGCCATTTTCCGGAAGTCTGCACGGCCCACACCTATCAGGACCGGTTGAATACCATCCGGATGCTGAAGGCCAACGGGGTGGAGGCCTGCTGCGGCGGGATCCTGGGGGTGGGCGAGAGCCGCCAGGAGAGGCTGGATCTTGCCTTTGCCCTGGCCGAGCTGGATGTGGAGTGCGCTCCGATCAACGTCCTTAACGCCCGGCCGGGCACGCCCCTTTCCGGGAACCAGGCGCCCACCCCCCTGGAGGTGATCAAGACGATCGCGGTCTTCCGCTTCATCCTGCCGCGCACCCGGCTGGAGCTGGGCGGGGGCCGAGAGGTGAACCTGCGTGATTTCCAGGTCATGGCCTTTCTGGCAGGCGCCAACTCCCTGATCATCGGCGGCTACCTCACCACGAACGGCCGGCAGCCGGATCAGGATCTGCAGATGCTCAAGGACCTCGGCTTCGCCATTTGACCCCGATTCTTACCGGGAAAAAGATCCTTGTCACCGGGGCGACCGGCGCCATCGGAAGCGCCGTCCTCGAGTCGGCCCTCCAGGCGGGCGCCTGGGTGGCCGGCTCCTATTTTCAGGACGAGTCCCAGTCCCTCCGGCTGAAGGGACTGGGGGCTCGCCTCTTTCAAGCCGATCTGACCGACCGGAAACAGGCCCAGGCCCTGGTGGAGAAGGTCCTTCAAGAGGCGGGACACCTGGATGCCCTGGTTTACTCGGCGGGGAATACCCGGGATCACACCTTGATGAAGCTCTCGGACCCGGAATGGGATGAGGTTCTTTCCCTGCACCTGACCGGGCTCATGGCCTGCTGCCGGGCCGTTCTGCCGGCGATGCGCGTAAGGCGCAGCGGCAAGCTGGCGGCGATCGGCTCGGTCTCCGGCGCGGTCGGCCGGGCGGGGCAATCCAACTACGCGGCCGCCAAGGCGGCAACGGTGGGCTTCATGAAGTCTTTGGCCAAGGAGGCCGGCCGCTTCGGCGTCAGCGCCAACGTCGTCCTGCCCGGGTTTGTTGATTCCAAGATGACGCGCCTGGCCCCGCCCGAGGCCTGGGAGAGGGCCAAGGCGGAGTCGGCCCTGGGAACGATCGGCTCGGCCCGGGTGGCGGCTTCCTTCGTGACCTGGCTGCTGTCGGACGGCTGTTCGGGCGTCACGGGCCAGGTCTTTAACCTGGACAGCCGAATTGTTTGAAGTGCTTGAGAAAGAGTTGGACGGCCTTTCCACGCGGGGCCTGCGCCGCTTCTGGCGGAGCGTGGAGGCGGTGGAGGGCTCCCGGCTTAAGATCGGCGGCCGCTGGATGATCAGCCTCGCCTCGAACAGCTACCTCGGCCTGCACCTTCATCCGCGGGTCAAGGAGGCCGCCCGCGAGGCGATCGATCGTTTCGGCGCCGGAGCGGCCTCGGCCAGGCTGATCGGCGGAACCTTCTCGCTCCACGAGGAGCTCGAAGCCGCCCTGGCCCAATTCAAACAGACCGAGGCGGCCCTTCTTTTTCCAACCGGCTACATGGCCAACCTGGGCGCGGTCACCTCGCTGGTGGGTCCGGGGGATCTGGTGGCGGGGGACGCCCTCAACCACGCCTCCCTGATCGACGCCTGCCGTCTTTCCAAGGCCGCCTTCCGGGTCTACCCCCACCGGGACGCCGATCGGCTGGACGCTTGCCTGAAACTCCGGCGAAAGCGCTGCCGGAACGCGCTCATCGCGACCGAAGGGCTTTTTTCGATGGATGGAGACATCGCCCCTCTGGCCGGCATCGCCGAGATCGCCCGCCGCCACGAGGCCTGGCTTCTGGTGGACGACGCGCACGCCACCGGCGTTCTGGGTAAATCGGGGCGCGGAAGCCTGGAGCACTTCGGAATCCCTCCCGGCAGGATCCTCCAGATGGGAACGCTGTCCAAGGCGCTGGGCTCGCTCGGCGGTTTTGTGGCCGGCCCCCGGGCGGTGATCGAGTGGTTGAAGAACAAGGCCAGATCCTTCGTCTACACGACGGCCCTTCCCCCGGCCTCGGCCGCGGCGGCCCTCGCGGCCCTGCGGGTGATTCAGGGGGAACCCTCCTGCCGCGCCCGGCTGAAGGAGAACGCCCGAAACTGGATCTCGGGCCTCAAGAACCTGGGGCTTGATTTGATCTCCGAAGAAAGCCCCATCGTTCCCATCCGGGTGGGAGACCCTCAAAGGGTTCTCAAGCTCGCCTCGGATCTGTTCGAGGCCGGTGTCTTCGCTCCCGGGATCCGGCCCCCCACGGTGCCCAAGGGGACGGCCCGGATCAGGACCAGCCTCACCGCCCTTCATTCCGGCGAGGATCTGGATCAAGCCCTGGCGGCCTTTCGCGCTGTTTTCGCCCATGCCCACCGATCCTAAATCCCAGTACCTGAAAGAGGCGCTGGCCTTTCTGGACGGGCAGAGGCTCATGGAGCCCTGCGTCAACGAGCAGGTCGGCTTCGACTTTCAAGGCTTAAGGAAGAGCTACCGGGATGACCCCGAGCATCCGGATGCCCGGCTCATCGCCCGGTTTAACCGGGTCTGGATCTACGACGCGGCCCTCGCCATCTACGCGGATCTGAAGGCGCGGCGCTTCCGGCAGGCCGGCTACCAGGTGGGCCGGGTGATGCAGTTGGCCCTTCGGGAGGAGGAAAAAGGGTTCCAAGGGCTGTGGCACTTCTCTTACAACACCAAGGGGGACCTCTTCATCGATTGCCGGGGTCCTGCCGGGGCCAACGCCTGGTGCCTGAACGCCCTTTATGCTTACGTGCTGGCCACCGGGGACACCTCGCCGCTGGCGTGGCTTAACCGGTCGGTCCGGGATTATCTTTTCAAACTGCAGGTGACCGATTCCCAGGACCCCCGCTTTGGGCTTGTCCGGGCCGGGCTCTACAACGCCGATGACGCGGCCCGCGGCGACGCTTTTGGGTACCGGGTCTATGAGGGGCGCCTCAACCATCCCTACCAACACGTCATTCTGGAGCACAACGCCGATTCTGCCGGAGTCTTCCGCCTGGCCTTCCGGGCGACCCAGCGGCATCTCCCGCGGGAGAAGGATTTCCTGGGGGCGCTGATCCACCGGCATGACCTTCTGCTGACCGCGATGCGCCGGGCCTTTTGGCAGGGGGACCATTTTGTTTCGGCCATGGACGAAAAGGGAAAGCTCTATCTCGGCACCGACCGCCTGCCCTCGGTGGCGGTGGACAACAACACCTGGTCGGCCCACCAGTTTCTTCCGTACGATCTTGATCTGGCCCGGGCGGCGATCCGCTATGTGGAGAAGCGCTTCGTCCTTCAGCGGCCGCCGGCCCGGGTGGAGGGGATGCCCGGCACGCCCTTGCCCAAGACGGAGGGTTCTCTCCCCGGGCCGGAGGGGCTCTACTATTTTCCGGAAACCTTCGTGGACCCCTTTGTGCTGGTGGCCCCGGCGGATCGCAGGAAGATGCAGGAGACCCTTCAGCCGGAAGCGGCCTTCGGCTTCATCCTGTTCCTGATGGACGCGGCCGGAAGGACGCCGGATTCTTCCGAGAGGGAGAAGCTTGAAGCCAGGGCCAACTCCCTTTACGAGCAGGCGATTCAGCTCCTTCGGCTCTACGGCCCCTTGGGCTCTCCGTACGCCTCCGCCAATGTGCCGGCGATCTTCTCCACCCTGAACTCGGTCACGACGGCGGCCACCGGGGTGATCACGACCGCCATCCTTCAGGGAGTCCCCGGCGACGACTTCATCGGTGTCGCCCCGCCCCCGGAGTTTGTGGTCGATGGAAAGCGCCCCGCCTAAAGGAATTTTCGTCACCGCCACCGGCACCGGGGTGGGCAAGACCACGGTGGCCTGCGTGCTGGCCCGGGCCTGGAAGCGCCAAGGTCTTAAGGTGGGCGTCATGAAACCGTTCGCCACCGGCTGCCGAGGAAAAGACGGAGAGCTGATTTCCGGCGACGTTGAGCTTCTTTTGAAGGCCAGCGGCAGCCGCGATCCGATCGACCTGGTTTCGCCTTTTCGGTTCAAGCCTCCGGTTGCCCCCTGGGTGGCGGGCCGGTCTCCGATTTCTCTCGACCGCGTCGAGCGAGCATTCCAGGAATTGGCCGCCCGGCATGACATCGTCCTGGTGGAAGGGATCGGCGGCCTGCTGGTTCCGCTTACTGGGCGGCACACGGTGGCCGATCTGGCCCGGCGCCTGGACCTGCCGGTCTTGATCGTGGCCCAAGCCGGTTTGGGCGCGATCAACCACACCCTCCTCACCCTGGAGGCGGCGCGGTCGGCCGGCCTGGAGGTGCTGGGGGTGGTGATGAACGGCCTCTCCAGAAATCCCTCGCTGGCCGAGCGGACCAACCCCGCGGTCATCCGGAAATTGGGCAAGGTCAGGATCTTCGGCTCGATCCCAAGACTTCCTCAACCCTCCGCGCGGGCGGCCGCGCGGCATCTTGACGCCGGCGGGATTCTCAAGGCCTTTCAGGGTTGGCGCTCCCAAAAGAGAAATCAGGCCAGGCGCCTGGCCCGGCTGGATCGAAAAAGAATCTGGCATCCCTTCACCCAGATGTCCGAGTGGGAGAGGTCCGACCCGCTCGTGGTGGAGTCGGCCGATGGGGTGCACCTCAAGGACACCCGGGGCAGCCGCTATCTGGATGGGGTCTCCTCCCTCTGGGTCAACCTGCATGGGCACGCGCATCCGGCGCTGGATGGCGCCCTGCGCCGCCAGATCGGGAAGGTGGCCCACTCGACCCTGCTGGGGGCGGCCAATGTCCCTTCGATTGAGCTGGCCGAAGGGCTGGTCCGGCTGGCCCCCAAGGGTTTGACCCGCCTCTTCTACTCCGACAACGGCTCCACGGCGGTGGAGATCGCGCTCAAGATGGCCTTCCAGCACTGTCAGCAAAACGGCCAGCCCAAACGCCGGCGCTTTCTCCATTTCGCGAACGCCTACCATGGGGACACGATCGGCTCGGTGAGCGTGGGCGGGATTGATCTCTTTCACAAGGTTTACGGGCCCCTTCTGTTTAAGGGCTTCAAGGCCGCCTCGCCCTACTGCTACCGCTGTCCCCTGAAGCTGAAATACCCTTCCTGCAAGATCGCCTGCCTGAAACCCTTTGAGAAAACCTTGGCCCAGCACCGCCAGGAGATCGCCGCGGTGGTGGTGGAGCCGCTCGTGCAGGGGGCCGCCGGCATGATCACCCAGCCGCCGGGCTGGCTCAAAAGGGTGGCCAGGGCCTGCCGGCGCCACGGGGTCTTCCTGATTGCCGATGAGGTGGCGGTCGGCTTCGGCCGCACCGGAACGATGTTCGCCTGCCAGCACGAGGGGGTGCGCCCGGATTTTCTTTGCCTGGCCAAGGGGTTAAGCGGCGGCTGCCTGCCGCTGGCGGCGACCCTCACCACCGAGCGGGTCTACCGCGGATTCCTGGGCTCCTACGCCTCCCAGCGGACCTTCTTTCACGGCCACAGCTACACCGGCAACCCCTTGGCCTGCGCCGCGGGCTTGGAGAGCCTGAAGGTTTTCCGGCGGGAGAGGGTGCTTCAAAAGCTGAAGGCGAAGATCCGGCTCTTTCGGGAGGAGCTTAAGCGTTTTGAGGAGCTTCCCCGCGTGGGGGATATCCGACAGCGGGGGCTCGCGGCCGGGATCGAGCTCGTGGAAGACAAGAAAACCAAACGCCCCTTTCCCTGGCAAGCCCAGACAGGGATCCGGGTCTGCCGGTACCTTCGCGCCAGGGGAATACTTCTCCGGCCGCTGGGCAACGTGATCGTGCTGATGCCGCCCCTTTCGATTTCAGCGGGCGAGCTGCGGCGCCTGTGCCGAGAAACGGCGGCCGCCATCCAAAATGTGGTAGGGTAAAGCCGATGTTCTGGAAATATTTCTTACCGGCCGTGGATCGGTTTCCCTATCGGCGCTACCGGGGCGGCCTGTGCCCGATCGTTCCCATAGAAATCAAGGCCAAGGGAAGGTGGCGGAAGATCTTGGTCTACGTGGATTCCGGAGCGGCCTACAGCGTCTTGACGGTGGCCGCGGCGAGAAGGCTTGGGTTGATGCGGATCAAGGCCAGGAAGCTGGTCGTCACCACCTCGGGCGGCCGAACCCAGAAGATCAGCCTTCACCGGCTTTGGGTCCGGCTGGCCGGCCAGCGGCTTTCCGTCACCTTTGGGGTCCCGCGAGGTTTTGATGTCGATTTCAACCTTCTGGGAAGGCACGACCTCTTCAAACGTTTCGCGATCACCTTTGACGACAAAAACGCCCTCCTCACTCTCACCCCCCACCGCAAGTAGGGAGCGCTTCGTTCATCGGCTCTTCGACCTGATCTCTCCCCGGTACGACCTCTTTAACCGGTTGGCGAGCCTTGGCCTGGACAAGCCCTGGCGCAGGCGGGCGATCGCGAGCCTGAACCTTTCAAGCCCCATGCGGGTTTTGGACTTAGCCAGCGGCACGGGGGACCTGGGCGTCCTGGCCAGCGAAAAGATCGTGCCGCTGGGGCAGGTGGCCGCCTGCGATCTCTCCTTCCCGATGCTGCGGCTGGCCGCCCGAAAATTCGAGAAAACGCCGCCGGCCTGCTGGCACGCCAGCCCCATTCAAGGGAAGGCCGAGGCGCTTCCGTTTGCCAACGGCTCCTTCGACGCGGCGACGATGGCCTTCGCCCTGCGCAACGTGGCTGACCTCGACGCCGCCTTCCGGGAGCTTCACCGGGTGCTGAACCCCGGCGGCCGCCTGGCCCTGCTGGAGTTTGGCCGGCCACAGGGAATCGTGAAGCTGGGCCATCTCCTTTGGCTTTCCCTGGCGGTGCCGGCCCTTGGGCTCATCACCACCGGGCGGCTGTGGCCCTTCCTCTATCTTCGCCGCTCGATCCTTCGGTTCATGCCGCCCCCAGAGGTCCTCCGGCGTCTTGAGGAGGCCGGTTTTTCCTGCCCCGCCGCCGCACCGCTGGCCGCCGGCGCCGTGGTCCTCTACCAGGCCGCCCGGGCCTAAAACCCGATTTTTCAGTTGTTAATGTAAATAAATATCTAGTTATTTTATTGGATTTATCTCTGATCGGCGGGTATACTTGAGGTATACGATCCAAAAACCCGACGATGCCAAAGAGAATCCACCTTACCCCCAGGGGCAAAGCCCCCTTTTTATTCCCCAGAATCTTGAGCCTTTTGCTATGCCTGACCCTGATTCTGCCCGCGAATCCCGCTCTCGCGTTGCGCCCCGCGGCGGTCCGTCAATCCTCCGGCCTCGAGGAGCTGGAGCATGCCTTAGAACCGGTACCGGGTACGCCGGGGACAGGTTCCGGGTTGGAGGAGTGGAAAGGGCCGCGCAGGAATTTCCTGAAGAAGGCCGGGACATGGCTGGCGGCAGGGATCTTAGGATTTAAGCTTGGGGGTTCGCTCAAAGGCGGAGAAGCCGGACCGGCCTTGAGGCGAGCCGCGCCGTCTGCACCTGCCATCCCCCAGCAGACAGCGCTTACGGCGGAGAAGAAGGCCGAGGTGATCTTTGCAGGGCTTAACAGGCTGCAAGGGGAAGCCGGCAACCGCGACGCGCCCGACCGATTGCTCAAGGTGTTTGTGAAGAACTACGGTAAAACCCAGTGGCGCGCGCTTTCCAACGAGCAGAAACGATCGTATGCCCTCGAGGCGGCCAAGGTGCCCTGGACCGAGGAACTCCTTTGGCAAAGGATAGCCCAATCCCCCAAGGCGGGTGGTCTTAACGGGAGACAGATCCAGGAATTCCTCAAGGCCCTCAACGCTGGGATGTACGACGGAAGAATCACAGCGCTTCATGGGCGGAAGGTCTTTGTCCCCTGGCGGCTCGTGATGGGGATTCTCTTCAAGGAGACCACCGATTTCAACGCGAAGGCGATTCTGGAAAACGATGGCCACGGCCTGATGCAGGTCAACCGCACCACCCTCCGGGACATGTGGAGGGTGGCCTACCGGCGTGGATTGGTTTCCTATGCCTCGCCCAAGGAACAGGTGAAGACCATCAACCAGGAGAGGAAACGGCAGGGCAAGAAAGAGACCACCGAGCCAGAGCTCTTAAGGGAGCTCCTGCTGGATGCTACCTTCAACGTGAAGATCGGGATTCTCTACGTGCGGGAGATGCTGATCCGGGCGGTGGAGAGCGCCGAACCAGAGTCCTTTGCTCTCATGTCGTACAACCGGGGCGAGGCTTGGACCTTGGCCGCCCTGAAGGCAGCTCGGGCAGCAGGGGTTCAGCCCCTTTCGTTCGAGCAGGTCAAACCTTATTACCGCTTCGCAGGAATCGGCAAGGACGGTAAGAGGAAAATGAAGCCCAACGAATTTGCCATCGGGGCCGATTACGTCGCCACCATCACCGCTACCGCGGAGATCCTCCAGCACGCCACCCTCCCCTCCGCCGGGCTGGAGGAGCCGGTGGAGTACAAGGTTGCGCAGAGGATCAAAGGGCTCAAAACGCCAGGTTACATCACTGCCTTGCCGGATGGCGAACTCATCGTTGGCGAGAAAAAGGCCGTCGCGGTGGCCGCCAGGATCGGGACAGGCCGGTATGAGGTCCAGGGCCGCTCCGGCGATGTGCGGTATCCTCTCGCGCTGATACCGGCAGAGCCAGGGAGGGTGCTGGTGCAGGACATGGAAGGCCTGCGGTGGGTGGAGGTCCAGAGAGCGGAGGTATCCGTGGAAGCGCAGGGTCAGAATGTAACCTTGCCTATCCATACCCTTCAAGCGCGGCCGCACTTTCGGCACGTTCTGGCGAGTGTCTTGCTAAGACAGCCCAGCGGCAACATTATTTTCGATGCAGACCATGTTGAAGATCCAGATTTTGCCGGCCAACTGAAGCGATTAGGGATGACCAAGGAGGAACGGCTGGCTGAAAGCGCGGAATCCTTTTCTGATATGATGACCGGAAAGACCACGCTGGACCTTGTCCTCTACAGCCCAGGTATCGGTATAGAGTTAAAGCGGCTTTCCGGTTTTAGCAGCGTGGACCCTGGGATCCAGACCGGCGGAGGCAAGATCGTTGTCTCGGACAAAAACAGCGCGGCGCCGGCCGTTAAGATCCTCCGGGGGGGCGAGGAACCATCGAGCGTCGACATGGAACGGTTGGAGAATGAGTTTGCGGAGGCGCAAAAGAGGATTGGTGCCGAGCTGGTCGTAATTGATCCGGTCCAGATGCGGGAGCTTGAGCGCTGGAAAGGTTTTGGCAAAATTAAAGCCCTGGTGGATTTGGGAGGACCGCTGGTGGGGGTGGTGGAGGCGGGAGCCTTCTCGGTCCTGGATCTGGAGAATAGGCGGATGATAAAGGTTCTCGTTCAGCGCACCGCGGCCAAACCGCCGGCAAATTACTTTGAGGGGAACGTGTTCAAGGCCGTTCAGCTTACCGATGGACGCATCGCTGTGAGCGAACCGGAAGCCAACCGCCTGGTCATTCTTAATCCCTCCAAGATGGAAGGCAATGGGCTGGTCCCGGATCAGGAGATCGAGCTCAACCAGCCGAGGGACATCGCCCTGCTTCCGGAGGGCCGGATTGCCGTGGTGCGAAAGTCGGACGTCGTCATCTTAAAGCCCAAGCATCCCGTCTCCAGCGGACTGGAGGAGCCCGAGGAGCTTCTACGGCGACTCATCGAGAAGATCAAGGAGGTGGCCGACTTCAGCCCACATCTTAAGGGAAGCATTGAATTGCTGACCGCCAATGGAACCCCAGGGTTCCGCATGGGTAAGCCCGGAGACGAGCTGGCCGTTACGTTCGAGATTGTTGAAAAACCGTTTCCCGCCGTCTCGGTGAAGGTTCACAGAGAACTTGATGAGTCTCAACAGGGATATTTCTCCGAGGCGGTCGAAAGCGGGTTGGTGAACGGGATCTTGTGGGCTTTGGGGAACTGGAGCCCGGCTCCTCGCCCACCGGGTCTGCGGGACCGCCTGAACCAATATCCCAAGGTTTATCACTCGGTTCCAGGCGTGGTAACCATCGATCAATTTCTGGAACGATATGGAAATCGGCTGGAGGCCGCCCAGAAGCAAGGGTTCCTTACTCTCAAAGGGCAGGGAACAAAAGAGGTAACCCTTTGCATCGTGCCCGGCGGCCATTACGCCGAACTGGCTAATCCACGATTACCAGGGAGCGAACGGAAGGTTGTCCAATCCAAACTTTCCGATATGGAGAAACTAGGAGTTGTTGAACCGAGACCATTTGTTCTCTACGCCGATTCCACCCTGGGAGCAATTGCCAAGAGGATGAGCAAAGAACACCCCCTGCCAGGGGTGCACATCGAGATAGACGATTACGATATACGTGACCGCGTGGAAAATCCGGAAGGCTTCATTCAGCCAGGGCTCATTGCCATCGATCCCATGCTGGAAGAGCTTCACTGGAAAAATCCACCGCAGCCGCTTCGGGTGATCCGCCCGGAACAGATGCAGAGGCTTGCTCCTTACCATTGGGTTGCCCTGCGCTTCAATCCTGAACTCACGGTGGAAAAGGCCTTGGCCCTTCAAGTCATTACCTTCACAGATTCGGATCCGAAGGGCAACGAGATGCTGATCTACGCCTTCTTCGAACGATTCGTTTAGAGCCCTTTCTTAAGACATCATAAGGTGAATCGGTCAAGCCCCCTTGCCTTACCCCTTAAGCCCCTGATATCCTGTGGATATGGCTGTCAAGAATCTCGCCGAATTTATCGCCCAGCTGGAGCGCTTAGGGGAGCTTAGGCGGATCCGCTCGGAGGTGGACCCGATCCTGGAGATCACCGAGATCGCCGACCGGGTGATGAAGGCCGGCGGCCCGGCCCTGATTTTTGAGAAGGTGAAGGGCTCCCCGATGCCGGCGGCGATCAACCTCTTTGGCACGAAGCGCCGGATGGAGCTTGCCCTGGGGGTGGGCGACTTGAACGACGTGGCCCGGCGGATCGAGGAGCTGATGACCATCCCCAGCGCCACGGGCCTCATGGAGAAGCTCTCCCTCCTTCCCAGGCTGGCCGAGGCGGCGAAGTATCCACCCAAATTGGTTTCCTCCGCCCCCTGCCAGGAGGTCGTGATCCAGGATGGGCCCTCACTCTCCTTGCTGCCGGTCCTCCAATGCTGGCCGCAGGACGCCGGAAGATACATCACCCTGGGGCAGACGATCACCCGCAGCCGCTCGACCGGCCGCCGGAATGTGGGGATGTACCGCCAGCAGGTTTTTGATGATCGGACCCTGGGGATGCACTGGCAGATCCACAAGGATGGGGCCGAGCACTGGCGGGGCTATCCGGCCGGAGAGAAGATGCCGGTGGCAATCGCCCTGGGCGGCGACCCGGCCTCGATCTACGCCGCGAGCGCCCCCTTGCCGGAGGGGATCGACGAGTTCCTCTTTGCCGGTTTCCTGCGCAAGGAGCCGGTCACGCTGGTCAAGGGGGTGACGGTGGATCTGGAGGTGCCGGCCGAGGCGGAGATCGTGATAGAGGGGCACGTCACGGTGGGCGAGCGCCGGGAGGAAGGCCCCTTTGGCGATCACACCGGCTACTACTCCCTGCCGGAGCCGTATCCGGTTTTTCGCGTGACCGCCATCACCCACCGAAAGAACCCGATCTACCCCACCACCATCGTGGGGGTGCCTCCGATGGAGGACCTGTGGCTGGGCAAGGCGACCGAACGGATCTTCTTGCCCCTCATCCGGAAGGTGGCGCCGGAGATCGTGGAGATGAACTTTCCGGCGGAGGGGATCTTCAACAACGCGGTGATCGTCTCGATCAAGAAGTCGTATCCCGGCCAGGCCCGGAAGGTGGCGCACGCCCTGTGGGGGCTGGGACAGCTCACCTTCACCAAGGTGATCATCCTGGTGGATCACGAGGTGAACGTCCACGACTTGAGCCAAGTCGCGTGGCTGGCCTTCATGAACATCGACCCCCAGCGCGACTGCTTCTTTGTGGAGGGGCCGGTGGACAACCTGAACCACGCCTCGCCCCAGTGGAACTTCGGCTCCAAGATGGGGGTGGACGCCACCCGCAAGCTGCCGGAAGAGGGGCACCCCCGCCCCTGGCCCAAGCCGATCGTGATGTCCCCCGATATCAAGGAGAAGGTCGCCCGCCGCTGGAAAGAATACGGAATATAACCGAAGCGCTCAAGCTCGAACACACCCTCTTCGCCCTGCCGTTTGCCTACCTCGGGGTTTGGACCGCCGCCGGCGGCTCGCCGGCTTGGAGCGTGGCCGGCTGGGTGACCCTGGCGATGGCGGGGGCCCGGACCGCCGGGATGAGCGTCAACCGGCTGGTGGATCTGCCGCTGGACCGGGTCAACCCCCGCACCAAGGGCTGGCCCACCGTCACGGGCAAGGTTTCCGCGCCGTTTCTGGCGGGGCTTGGGGGTTTAAGCGCGGCCCTCTTTTTCCTGGCGGCTTACCGGCTCAATCCCCTGTGCTTCAAGCTCTCCCCGTTGGTTTTGGCCGGGCTCATCCTTTATCCGTATCTGAAGCGCTTCACCTGGGGCTGTCACTTTGGATTGGGCTTGGTTCTGGCCGCGGCGCCGGCGGCCGGATGGCTGGCCGCGACAGGGGCGTGGGCTTACCCGATTCTGCCGCTTGCGATCGGGGTCCTCTCCTGGACGGCCGGTTTCGACATCCTCTACGCCCTGTTAGACCTTGACTTCGATCGCGCCCACAGCGTATATTCAATTCCTCGACGTTTTGGCATTGAAACCGCCCTCAAAATCTCCAGCGGGTGCCATGGTTTGGCTCTGTTAAGCTTTGCCTGGTTTGGAGTTGCGGCGGGGTTGGGCGGGTGGTTTGGGCTGGGACTCTTGCTGGTCGCCGGGCTTCTCTGGTACGAACACCGCTTGGTTCAACCTTCAAGGCTCGATCGAATCAACAAGGCCTTCTTTACCGTGAACGGATGGGTGAGCGTTTCCTTGTTCCTCTTTACACTGCTGGATCTTAAGCTGTGAACCACCCCATTGTGGCCGTCACCGGCGCCTCCGGCTCCTGCTACGGGATCCGGCTGGTCCGCTGCCTGATGGAGGCCGGGTTGACGCCGCACGTGGTGGTCAGCCCCGCCGGCCGTCAGGTGATGGCGCTGGAGATGGGCTCCGGCGATTTGAAACAGCACCTGGGAACCACGGGCTACCGGGAGGAGAGCGTCCGGGATCTGGCCTCTCCCTTGGCCAGCGGCTCCTTCCCGACCCTGGGGATGGTCATCATCCCCTGCTCCATGGGGACCCTGGGGGCGGTGGCCAACGGGGTCGCCTCGAACCTTATCCACCGGGCCGCCGAGGTCACCCTGAAGGAGGGGCGCAAGCTGATCGTGGTGCCCCGCGAGACGCCCCTGTCGCAGATTGCCTTAAAGAACATGCTTCAGCTCTCCCAGGCCGGCGCGCAGGTCGTTCCGGCCAATCCCGGGTTCTACCACAACCCCTCTTCCATAGAGGATCTGGTGGATTTTGTGGTGGGCCGGGTGCTGGATCTGATGGGAGTTTCCCACCGCCTGGTGAAGCGCTGGACCGGCGTTCCGGTTTTCGACGATGCTCTCCACGATTGACCCCGCCTGTTCGGACATCGCCGAGAAGGTCCGAATCGGCGCCCGCCTGACCCGGGAAGAGGGCCTGCGCCTTTTTGAGGCCGACCTCTGGACCCTGGGGGGCCTGGCCAACGAGGTCCGGCAGCGCCTGCACCAGGGGAAGACCTATTACACCCACACCCTGCACTTGAATTACACGAACGCCTGCGTTCTCTCCTGCGGGCTGTGCGCCTTCTTCAGGCCCCTCGATCACGCCCAGGCGTACACCTTTTCTTTGGAGGAGATCCGGCGGCGCGCCCAGGCCGCCGGAAAATTGGGGATCCGGGAGTTTCACATCACCGGGGGCCTCAACCCCAAGCTCCCCTTCAGCTATTACGAAGAGATGCTCCGGATCTTGAAGGAGGTCGTCCCCGCGGCCACGGTCAAGGCCTTCACGTCGGTGGAGATCGATTTCTTCTCCAAGCTCTACCGGCTTTCGGTGGATGAGGTTTTTGAGCGTTTGAAGGCGGCCGGGTTGGACTGCCTGCCCGGAGGCGGCGCCGAGATCCTGGCCGCGCGGGCGCGCCAGATCATCTGCCCGGAGAAGATGAGCGGCGAGCGGTGGCTCGCCGTTGCCCGGCAGGCCCACCAGCATGGGATCCCCACCAACGCCACGATGCTCTACGGTCACGTGGAGACGATCGAGGAGCGGGTGGACCACCTGCTGGCCCTGCGGGATCTGCAGGATGAGACCGGCGGAATTCAGGCCTTTGTCCCTTTGAGCTTTCATGCCGAAAACACCGCGTTCGCGGATCTGGCCCCCACCACCGGGTTCGAGGACCTGGCGGTCTACGCGGTCTCCCGGCTCCTTTTGGACAACGTTCCCCACCTCAAGCTCCTGTGGACTTATGTCGGCACCAAGATGATCCAGACGGCGCTGGATTTCGGGGTGGACGATGTGGGCTCCACCAACCTGGAGGAGCGGATCGTCAAGGCCGCCGGGGCCGACCACTCCGACCGCCCCACCGTGGATGAGCTGACCGGCATGATCGAGCGCTCGGGACAGGAGCCTGTTCTGGTGGACAGCCTTTACCGGGAGAAGGCGCTCTGATGGCCGCCCCCACCGCCGCGCTCGAGGAGCGGCCCCGGACCGAGAAGCCTTCTGTCATCCGGCTCGGGGACATTCAATTCCTCAACTCCTGGCCGGTCACCTACGCCCTTCGAATGGGGAAGGCAGGACGGGGGGCAGCCGTCACCTCCGGCACCCCGGCCGAGATCAGCCGGCGGCTGCTCTCCGGCGAGCTGGACGCCAGCGCCATTTCCTCTCTCCTCTACCTGAAGCATGAGGAGGAGCTCGCGGCCGTTCCCGGTTTTTGCATCCGGGCCGGGGGGGCGGTCGGCTCTGTTTTGGTGATCAGCCGCAAGCCCCTGGAGAGTCTTCGCTGGAAGAAGATCGGCGTCACCAGCACCGGGGCCACGACCCCGGTGCTGCTCAAAATCCTGATGGCCCGGAGAGGTTTCAGGATGGACTGCGAGGTGACCTCCCTGCGCTACCCGGAGATCCTGGAGGAATATCCCGCCGCGCTTTTGATCGGCGATGAGGCGCTGGCGGCCAGCCGCCAGGCCCGCAGCGTTTTCCTGTGGGATTTGTCCGCCAGCTGGACCCAATGGACCGGGCTTCCGATGGTCTTCGCCCTTTGGGCGGTCCGGCGCCGCCTGGTGGAGCGGGACCCCGATCTGCCCGGAAAAATCCAAGGGCTCCTGGCCCAATCGCACGCCTGGGGCAAGGCGCACCCGAATGCGCTGATCGCTGCGATGCAGGAGGTCTTTCCCTGGCCGGCTGCCTATTTCCAGCAGTACCTGGGCCGCCTGTCTTACACCCTCGACCCCAAGGCCTGGGCCGGAATCCGGCGGCTGGCCCGTGAGGCTTCGAACATCGGAGAGCTCCCCTCCTGATGCCGGCCATCGGAGAGCTCCTGAAAAAAGCGGTGGAGGGGGAGCGTCTTTCCCCGGAGGAGGCCCTTTTCCTTTATGAGAAAGCGCCCTCCCTCGCCCTTGGGCGGGCGGCCGACCAAGTCCGGCGCCGCCTCCATCCCAAGCCGCTGGGCACCTTTGTGGTGGACCGGAACATCAATTACGCCAATGCCTGCGTCGCCGACTGCTCCTTCTGCGCCTTTTACCGGAAGCCGGGGCACCCCGAGGCCTACCGGCTGCCGACCGCCGAGATCCTGCGCCGGGTGGGAGAGCTCGTTGATCTGGGCGGCACCCAGGTTCTTTTCCAGGGAGGGCTGGACCCTGATCTGCCCCTCTCTTTTTACGAGGAGCTCTGCCGCGCGGTGAAGGCCCGCTACCCCGGGATTCACCTGCACTCCTTTTCCGCCCCGGAGATTGACCTCATGAGCCAGGTTTCCGGCAAGAGCCACCGCGAGGTCTTGGAGGCCTTGAGGGCGGCCGGCTTGGACTCGATGCCGGGCGGAGGCGCGGAGATTCTGGTGGAGAGGGTCCGGCAGGCGGTGAGCCCCAAGAAGCTTTCGGCCGCCGGGTGGTTCGCGGTTCACCGGGCCGCCCATGAGACGGGCCTGAAGACGACCGCCACGATGACCTACGGGATGGTGGAAACGCTGGCTGAGCGGATAGAGCACCTTGTCCGCTTGAGAGATCTGCAGGATGAGACCGGCGGCTTCCGGGCCTTTATCCCCTGGAGCTTTCAGCGGGGGCACACGGTCTTGAACACCCCTCCGGCGGGCGGGATGGAATATTTGAGGGTCATCGCCATCTCACGCCTGACGCTGGACAACATCCCGAACCTCCAGGCCGGCTGGGTGACCGAGGGGCCCAAGCTCGCCCAACTGGCGCTCGGCTTCGGGGCCAACGACTTCGGCGGGATCCTGTTGGACGAAGTGGTGGTGGGGGCCACCGGGGTGGTTTACCGGGTCGACCAGGCCGAGGTTCTTAGGCTCATCCGCGGGGCGGGGCGCGTCCCGGCCCAGCGGAACACCAAGTACGAAATCCTGAAGATCTTTCACGATGAAGACACAAACAAAGACCCTAGAGCGAATCTACAGCCCCATTCGGTCAGAGCTTAAAGCGGCCGATACGCTTCTGGCTCGGGAGCTGTCCGCCGGCGCCGGCCTGATGGGGGAGCTCACCCGGTATGTGGCCCGGATGCAGGGCAAGCGGATCCGGCCGGCCCTGGCCCTCTTGAGCGCGAGGCTCATCGCCGGCGGGCGAAACGGCGCCTCCGGCTTGGGGAGGGAGCCCATTGCCCTGGCGGTGGCGGTGGAGCTGATCCACACGGCCACCCTCCTTCACGACGACGTGATTGACGGGGCCAGTCTGCGCCGGGGCCTGTCCACCCTGAACGCCAAGTGGGGCAACACCCTCTCGGTCCTTTCCGGGGATTACCTCTATTCCAAGGCCTTTTGCCTTTTGAGCTCCCTGGAGTCTCCCGGCGTTCTCAAGCTCATGTCCGAGACGGCCCGGATCCTCTGTGAGGGGGAGGTGGCCCAGATCCACCATCAGTACAACACAGCCCTCTCCCGGGCGCAGTACCTGAAGATCATCGGGGCCAAGACCGCCTCCCTCATGTCGGCCTGCGCTCAAGCCGGCGCGCTGCTGGCTGGGGCAACGCCGCGCCAGGCGCTCCGGCTGTCCCGGTTCGGCCTTCAATTCGGTCTGGCCTTCCAGGTTCTGGACGACACCCAGGATCTGGTGGGAGACGAGGCCGCGCTGGGCAAATCGCTGGGGACCGACGCCGCGCTTGGAAACATCACGCTGCCCTTGATCGCCCTGATGGAATCGGGGGCCGCGGACGTTTCAAAGCGCCTGTCGGCCTGGTACGGCAACGGCCACTCCCCGGCCGCGGAGGCCGAGCTTTTGACCCTTCTGCGCGAAGAAGTGATCCGCCGAAAAATCCCGCAGGCCTGCCGAAGATTGGCGGGGCGGTTCCTCGACCGCTCCCGAGAGGCTTTGGAACCCTTTCCGGATTCGCCTGCGAAGGAAAGCCTCTTGGCGCTGGCCGATTATCTGTTATAAAATAAACTCTCTAACCCGGTTACGGATGGCTTACTATCCCGTCTTTCTTGAGCTGAAGGGCCGCTTGTGCCTGGTGGTGGGGGGCGGCGAGGTGGCCTATCGGAAGGCCCACAGCCTCGCCGGCTGCGGGGCGAAGGTCGAGGTGGTCGCGCCCAAACTCCACCCCGGACTCCGGCGCCTCGCGGAACGCAAGAAGATCCGCTGGGTCCGCGGCTTGTTCCGTCAGGCGCACTTGAAGGGGGCCGATCTGGTGATTGCGGCGACCGACGAGGCGCGGGTCAACACCGCGGCCTCGGCCTGGGCCAGGAAGCGGGGTTTGTGGATCAACGTGGTGGACCGGCCTTCGTTGTGCTCTTTCATTGTTCCATCGGTCGTCCGGCGGGGCAAGCTCGTCTTCGCCGTTTCCACCGGCGGGGCGAGCCCGGCGCTGGCCAAATGGATCCGGAGGGATCTTCAGGCCCGTTATGGCCCGGAGTTCAAAGGGCTGCTCGCGGCAATCGCCAAGGTCCGCGGGAAGGTGCAACGCAGGGTGCTCGGCCTCCGGCAGCGCAAGAAACTTTTTGAAGAGGCCCTGGCGGCCTACTTCAGGGTGATACAAAACAATGCCGATCGCGGTTCTCGGATTAAACCATAAAACAGCCCCGGTAGAGCTTCGGGAGCGGCTGGCCTTTCAGAAGGAAAGGGTGCCGGAGGCGCTGGCCCGCCTGCGCCGGGAGCTTCACATCCCGGAGTGCGTGATCCTCTCCACCTGCAACCGGGTGGAGCTGTACGCCTTCCTGCCGGAACTGAACGGCCATCACCATCGGCTCAAGGAATTCCTGGCCCGCTTCCATCAGGTGGAGCCCCAGGCGCTGGGCGACCGGCTCTATTGGCATCTGGAGCCCTCCTCCATCCGGCATCTGTTCCGGGTGGCCTGCGGCCTGGAGTCGATGGTGGTGGGGGAATCGGAGATCCTCGGTCAGGTGCGCGAGGCCTACCAGAAGGGAGTTTCCTGCGGCAGCGTGGGCGAGGTGTTTCACCGGCTTTTTCAGACGGCCTTGAAAACCGGAAAGGCCGTTCGCTCCAAGACCCGGATCGGGCAGGGGGCCGTGTCGGTGAGCTCGGCCGCCGTGGAGCTTGCCCGCCGGATTTTTCAGGACTTGCCGACGAAGACCGTCCTCACGCTGGGAGCGGGCGCCATGGGAGAGGCGACCCTCCAGTCTCTGAAGGACCAGGGGTTGGGCCGGGTTTTGGTGGTCAACCGCTCTCCGGAGGCGGCCCGCCAGCTGGCGGCCGTCTTCGGCGGGGAGGCCGTGGCCTGGGAAGATCTGGAGGCCGCGGTGGTCCGCGCCGACATCGTGATCTGCTCGACCGCCTCCGACCGCTATCTTTTGACCCGCCGCCAGGTTCAGCCCCTCGTGTCGAACCGGCCCCAGAGGCCCCTGTTTTTGATCGACATCTCGGTTCCGCGCAACCTCGACCCCGCCATCGGCGATCTGGAGAATGTCCATCTCTACGACATCGACGATCTGGAGGAAATCGCCCTGGCCAACCGGAGGATGCGCTTGAACGAGACGGGGGCGTGCACCCGGATCCTTGAGGAGGAGCTGGAACGCTTCCTGATCCGGTTCAGCGGCTCCCTGGCCTCATGACCCCCGCCGACCCGGCACCCTCCCCGTCCCCCCCGGCGCCCAAGGGACCCGTGAAGTCGGCCCAGCAGGTCGAGGTGGACGAATCCAAGGTCTGGTCCTTGTGGTTCACCCGGCGGGAGTTCCTCACCCTGGCGGCCTGGGGAGCCTTCCTGGCCGGGTTGGCCGGGACCCTGCTGTCGGCGCTTCGTTTTTTTATCCCCCGCGTCACGTACGATCCCCCATCGGTTTTCAAGGTGGGCAAGCCGGAGGATTTCTCCCCGGGGGTGGTGGACGAGCGGTGGAAGAAGAAATACCGGATCTGGGTGGTGCGGGACGCCCCGGAGGCCGGAAGCGGGATCTACGCGATCTTCGCCCGCTGCACCCATTTGGGCTGCACCCCCAACTGGCTGGAGGGGCTGAACAAATTCAAGTGTCCCTGCCACGGCTCCGGCTTCAGGAGGGGGGGCGTCAATTTTGAAGGGCCCGCCCCCCGGCCCCTGGAGCGCTGCCGGGTGGCGCTGGCCGACGATGGGCAGATCGTGGTGGATGTCAACACCCGCTTCAAGAATCCCAAGGACTGGAAGCGGCCGGACGCTTATCTGAAGGTATGAAGCTCGCCGACCTCGCCCGCGCCATTCGGACCTCCGCGGTCTGGAAATCGGTCTTCCGGCACGGCTATCAGGACACCCCGCGCAACCGGGCCCTGATGGTCCTCTCCAACGTCTTCCTGCACCTGCACCCCGTGAAGGTTCGGCCGGCCTCCTTGAGGTTCCGCTACACCTGGGGCCTGGGGGGGTTGTCCTTCTACCTGTTTTTGCTGCTGACGGTGAGCGGGGTCCTCCTCATGTTTTACTACCGGCCGACCGTGGACCACGCCTACTGGGACATGAAGGATTTGAGATTTGTCGTTCCCTTTGGCTCCTTCTTGAGAAACATCCACCGGTGGTCGGCCCACGTGATGGTCCTTTTCGTCATGTTCCACATGATCTCGGTTTTTTACCGAAGCGCCTACAAGGCGCCCCGCGAGTACAACTGGGTGGTGGGGGTGATCCTGCTTTTGATCACTTTTCTGCTCTCCTTCACGGGGTACCTGCTGCCGTGGGATCAACTGGCCATCTGGGCGGTGACGGTGGGAACCAACATGGCGGCCAACACGCCCCTCCTGGGGGCCGAGGGGCCCTTCGCCATCGTGACCGCGGACAACGACGCCCGATTCATCCTGCTGGGCTCCAAGATCGTGGGAGAGGCGGGCCTGATCCGCTTCTACGTCCTGCACTGCGTTCTGCTTCCGCTTTTCTTCATCGGCTTTGTTTCGGTCCATTTCTGGCGGGTGAGAAAGGATGAGTTCTCGGCCGTGCCGCTGCCGCCCCGGGAGGAGAGGGACCGGGGGGTCAGGCCCGAGGAATGGCTCAAGGCCCACCCGGAGGCGCAGGCCCGGAAGGTCTTCACCTGGCCCAACCTCGTCTCGCGGGAGTTCGTGGCGGCGCTGGTGGTGACCGCGGGGCTCTCGATCTGGTCGGTCATCGCCCACGCGCCGCTGGAGGAGCTGGCCAACCCCAACAAGACGCCCAACCCCTCCAAGGCGCCCTGGTACTTTGTGGGGCTTCAGGAGCTGCTCGTCTATTTTGATCCCTGGATTGCCGGGGTGGTCCTGCCCACGATGATTCTGTTGGGGTTGGCCGCGCTCCCGTACCTCGACCCCAACCCCCGGGGGATCGGATACTACAACTTCCGGGACCGGAAGTTCGCTTCCGGGATCTTCACCTACGGCATCGCGTTGTGGTTCATCCTGATCGGGATCGGCTACTACCTGCGTGGTCCCGGGTGGGAGATCTACTGGCCCTGGGAGCCGTGGGACCATTTCCGGCCGGCCTCCTCGGTGGGGCTTTCCAACCTGCCGAACGGCCTTGGGATTCTCTTCCTGCTGGCCTACGGGGCTCTGGGGATGCTTCTTCCCAAGCTCTGGTTCAAGAATTTCTACAAGCAGCTTGGGCCCTTGCGGTATCTGCTCGTGATGTTCTTTGTGCTGGGGATGTTCTTTGTGCCGGTCAAGATGATTCTGCGCAACGTCTTCAGGATAAAGTACATTGTGAGCTTGCCCGATTTCAACCTCAACATATGACGGTTCCATAATGCGCCGAAGCGTCTGGAACTGGCTGTTTCTGGCCTCCAGCTTCTGCCTCGCCCTCCTCTTTATGGTGCTGGTCTGGCAGGAGACCTTCCCGGAGTGGAAGGGCTACCAGGCGCAGTATTACCGGCGGCTGGCCGATCTGACGGGGGAACCGGGCAAGGCCGCGACGGCCCTGGCCATCAAGCAGGTCCACCTGCCGGAACTGGGACGGGTGGACCGCTGCATGACCTGCCACATGGGGATAGACAATCCCAGAATGAAGGAGGAGCCGCAGCCCCTGACCACCCACCCCGATCTGGGGATCCCGGAGTTTCTGGCGAAACACCCCTTTAACGAAATGGGCTGCACCGTTTGCCACCACGGGCAGGGGCCGGCCACGGCCGCGGCCCATGCCCATGGTCCGGTGAAGCATTGGGAGCAGCCCCTCCTCGATAGGGGCCTGACGGTGGGGACCTGCGCCACCTGCCACGAGGACCTTGAGACCCTGCGGGGGGCCGAGGTGCTGAATCAGGCCCGGCAGAAATTCGTGAGCTTAGGCTGCATCGGCTGCCACACCCTCAAGGGCTCCGGCATGCTGGTGGGTCCGGAGTTGGCCGAGACCTGGGATAAGTCAACCGCAGAGCTCGATTTTAAGTACATCCAGGGCGAGCACACCGTAGCCCGCTGGGTCTACGAGCACTTCATGAACCCGCAGCGGGTGGTTCCGGGCTATCCGGCCCTGGGGATTCCGGAGACGGCCATGCCCAACTACGAGCTGACCGAAGAGGAGGCCGAGCATCTGACCGCCCTGGTGTTAAGCTTCTCCGCTTCGGAGACGGTGGTGCCGCTCAAGTTCAAGGTGCGCTCGGGCCCTGCGGCCCCGGAGCCGGCCTACGCCTCCACGGTGGAGAGGGGAAGGGCCCTCTTCATCCGGTACGGCTGCGTCGGCTGCCACGGCCCCGAGGGGCGCGGCGGCGTTAGGAACAAGAATATGGAGCCGGCGGAGGAGGTTCCGCCGCTGACGTATGTCGCCGGCGGGTTTACCAGGCAGGAGCTTAAAGACACCATCGCCAACGGCCGCTATCCCGCGCGGGCTGACGCCAACGACCTGGCGCCGCCCCTGTGGATGCCCTCCTGGAAGGAAAAGATCTCGGAGGAGGAGCTGGAGGCGCTGGCGGATTATCTGTTGTCTCTTTCAACGGAGGGTTAAAACATGTTCAACATAGGTTGGCCGGAGCTCGTGCTCATCCTCGTGGTGGTTTTGCTCCTGTTCGGCGCCGCGCGTCTGCCGGAGGTTGCCAAGCAGTTGGGCAAGGCCATCCAGGAGTTCAAGAAGGCTTTTAAGGGAGAGGATGGAGAAGGAAAGTCCGCGTCCTGACGCCCTGCCCTTTATCACCCATCTGGAGGAGCTGCGCCGAAGGCTCTTGAGGTCCTTGGGCTGGGTGGCGCTGGGGGTGGCGGTGGCCTGGGTGAAGAGCGAGGCGCTACTTTCGTGGCTCATTGAGCCGGTGGGGAAGGTGGTCTACTTGAGCCCCACGGAGCCTTTTCTTCTTCAGCTGAAGGTGGCTTTGTGGGCGGGAGGGGTGCTGGCCTGTCCCTTCTTGGCCTGGGAGGCGTGGGGCTTTCTCTCGCCGGGCCTGCTGGCCCGCGAGCGCCGGTGGATGGCCTTTCTGATCCCCGCCGGGTTCGGCCTCTTCCTGCTGGGAGGGTGGCTGTCGTTCCGGTTCCTGGTGCCCGTGGCCTTGGGTTTTCTGCTGCGCTTCGGGGTGGAATCGCTGACCCCCATGATCAGCGCGGGCCATTACTTCGGTTTTGTGATAGGATTAGCCCTGGCCGGCGGGATCATGTTTCAGACGCCGGTGGTGGTTCTGGTGTTGACCCAGATGGGTTTGGTCACGCCCCGCACCCTGCTGGCGCAGTGGCGCGTGGCGGTGGTCGTGATTCTGGTGGCCTCGGCGGTTTTGACGCCGACGCCGGATATGGCGAGCCAGCTCATCCTTTCCTTGCCCATGACAGGGCTTTACTTTTTATCGGTGGCGCTGTCCTATGTCACTTGCCGGAAGAATTGACGAAGATCTCAAGACCGCTTTAAAAGCGGGCGATTCGGCCACGGTCTCCACCTTGAGGATGCTGAAGGCCGGCATGGGGAATCTGGCCATCCAGCGCCAGAAAATGGTCCTGGAGGATTCCGAGGTCCAGGAGGCGGCCCGGCGGCTCATCAAACAGCACGAGGAATCGATCGAGGCCTACACCAAGGCCGGCAGGAGCGATCTGGCCCAGAAAGAGGCCCGGGAGCTCGCGATCCTGAAGGCTTTTGTCCCGCCCGCCCTGGAGGAGCCGGAGCTTCGGGCGATCATCCGGGAGGTTCTTCAGGAGCTTCAGGGGGCCGGGGCCCCGGCCTTGGGAGCGGTGATGAAGGCGGTGATGGCGAAGGCGGCCGGCCGCGCGGACGGCAAGAAGGTCAACCAGCTTGTCGCCCAGATGCTGAAAGGGGCCTGATCCGGTGCGCTGCGACACCTGCCAGAAGGAAGTGCCCGAGGTCAGCCGGGTCGTGATCTACGTCGGCTACAACAAGCTTTCCGCCAAGGCGGTCTACAACTGCCCCGACTGCTTTGCCCAAAAGGAAAGAACCAAAACCTACAACCAACCGGATCCCAAGAAGGAGAAACCCTGATGCCGACCAGCCTCAAAGAGAGCAAGGCCTCCCGGGAAGCCGCCCCAGTCAGCCTTTCCAAGAGCAAGCTCTTGATCGACCGGGAGATCAAGGAATACATCGAGCGGTTCGACATGATCCGGCCCTTCAGTCCGCGCCTCAACTCGGAGGGGGCCATCTCCTGGGGACTGTCCTCGATGGGTTACGACATCCGGGTGGCGGACGAGTACAAGGTCTTCACCAACGTCTGGAACACCGTGGTGGATCCCAAGGCCTTTGACGCGCGCTCCTTCGTGGATTTCAGGGGGCCGGTGTGCATCGTGCCGCCCAACTCCTTCGCCCTGGCCCGCACGGTGGAGTATTTCAAGATCCCCCGCAACGTTCTGACCCTTTGCACTGGAAAAAGCACCTACGCGCGCTGCGGGATCATTGTGAATGTCACCCCGTTTGAACCGGAGTGGGAAGGCTTCGCCGTGCTGGAGATCTCCAACACCACCCCCCTGCCGGCCAAGATCTACTCCAACGAAGGGATCGCGCAAGTTCTCTTCTTCGCCTCGGAGGAGCCCTGCCAGGTTTCCTACGCCGACCGCAAAGGCAAGTACCAGAAGCAGCAGTCGATCGTCCTCCCCAAGATCTGAAGCCTCTTCAGACCTTCAGGATTTTCTTCGCGGCGGCGGCGCCGTCGGCGTTGATCTCGTAGACCATCGGCACCCCGGTGGGAATTTCCAGGGCGAGGACCTCTTCCCTCGACAGGTGATCCAGCTCCATGACGATGGATCGCAGGGAATTGCCGTGGGCCGAGACCAGCACATCCCGGCCGGCCTTCAGGTCCTTGACGATCCGCGACTGGAAGAAGGGCAGCGTCCGGCCGGCCGTGTCCTTGAGCGATTCCCCGCCGGGCGGGGCCGCGTCGTAGCTTCGCCTCCAGAGCTTCACCTGCTCCTCGCCGAATTTCTTCCTCGTTTCATCCTTGTTGAGCCCCTGCAGATCGCCGTAATGGCGCTCGTTGAGGGCGGGGTCCTTGACGACCGGGATCCTTTCCTGGCCGAGAACGGACAGCAGGATGACCAGGGTCTCCTGCGCCCGGATGAGAGCCGAGGTGTAGGCCAAGTCAAAGGAAATCCCCAGCGCCCGAAGCGCCTCGCCCGCCTTCCGGGCCTCTTGACGGCCGCCATCGGTCAGGGGGACGTCGATCCAGCCGGTGAACCGGTTCTCCAAGTTCCACTGCGATTGCCCGTGACGCACGAGCGCTAAAGCGGCCATAGGTTTCTATCCCCTTTTTATTTTTGATCTTACACATTTGGATAGGCCTTGACAACTAAAAGGTCGCATGCTATTCTCCCGTAATATTTTTGAGGCGCATTTTGCGTTGGCGATGATCCCCGAATCGCCCGTTTAGGGTGTGTTGGACTGGCGAAAGATGGTATGCCAACGAGAAGGAGGGTCGATGAACTGGATCGTGCAAGCAGCGACGGATTCCGTGAGGGCGATCTTTACGCGGGTAGGCAACTTCATTCCGACCTTGCTGGGTGTCTTGATCATCCTGGTGGTCGGTTGGCTGGTTGCCGGCTGGCTGCAGCGACTGCTGGTGGGGGCCCTGAAGGCCATCCGCCTGGATGATTTGGCTCATACGGCTCGCATCTCGGACATCTTGAAGAAGGGCGAGGTGAAGTATTCCCTCTCCGAGCTTCTGGGGATCTTCCTCTATTGGCTCGTCATCCTGGCTACGCTTCTGGCCGGGCTCAACGCGCTGGGCCTGACCATGGCGGCCGAGCTGCTGGAGAAGGTCTTGGCCTTCGTCCCGAGCGTCCTGGCCGGCGTCATCGTGCTGGTGCTGGGGCTCTTCTTTGGGACGCTGGTGTCGGGAATCGTTCAGACGGCAGCGGCCAACGCGGGCATCTCCCAGGCCAAGGGCTTGGGCCAGATTTCAAGGGTGGTGGTGATTCTCTTTGCCGTGGCGATCGCGCTGGAGAAGTTCTTCAGCTCGATCATCATCCAGACCACCTTCACCGTTGTTCTGGCGGCGGTCGCCTTCGGTTTTTCCCTGGCCTTCGGCTTAGGCTGCAAGGAAATCGCCGGCAGGGCGGTGGGCGATTTTCTGGACAAACTCCGAGGGAGATAGTCGGCCTCCCATCGGCTTACCTACGACCTTAAGAGAAAAAGAGGGGCTTCCGGACAAGGGAGCCCCTCTTTGTTTTTTCCGCGGAGGGGCGGGGTGAAGATCGGCATGACGTTCGACCTGAAGACCGAGTACGTCTTCCATCCGGGCGACCCCCAGGACGCCAACGCCGAGTTTGATCATCCCGACACGGTGGGCGTCATCGCCCAGGCCCTGAAGGACCTGGGGCATGAGGTGGTCCTCATCGGGAACGCCTCCAAGCTGATCGAGAGCCTGGACCGGCTGAAGGTGGATCTGGTCTTCAACATCGCGGAAGGGTACTTCGGGCGCAACCGGGAGGCCCAGGTGCCGGTGCTTCTTGAGATGAGCGGGATTCCCTACGCGGGATCGGACGGCCTGACCCAGGCCCTCACGCTGGACAAGGTGATGGCCAAGAAGATCCTGCTGGCCGAAGGGATCCCCACCCCCCGCTTCTTCCAGATGGCGAGCGCCCAGGATCCGGTGCCGTCGGATCTGGCCTTTCCCCTCATTGTGAAGCCCCGTTGCGAGGGATCCAGCAAGGGCCTTTCGGAAAAATCCCTGGTGCATGAGGCGGACGCCCTCCGGGCCCAGGCGGCCGTCCTCATCCGGACGTATCACCAGCCCGCCCTGGTGGAGGAGTTCATCTCCGGCAGGGAATTCACCGTGGCCGTCGTGGGCAACGAGCCCCCGGAGGCGCTGCCCGTTGTCCAGATCAAGATCGAAGGCCAGACCGAGCTGGGCAGCCTCTTCTACACCTTTTCCCGGATCGCCGCCGGCGTGGAGTATCTGTGCCCCGCGCGGATCGATCCCGGCCTGACGGAGCGCTTGAAGGAGCTGGCCCTGCGGACCTATCAAGCGGTGGATTGCCTCGACTTCGGGCGGGTCGATTTCCGGGTGGATGAGAAGGGAAATCCCTTTGTCCTGGAGATCAATCCGCTGCCCTCCCTCTCCACCGAGGATGTCTTTATGGCGGTGGCCCGCGCCCTGGGAATCGGCTATCCGGAGATGATCGGCCGGATTGTGGAGGCGGCGGCCCAAAGGCTCGGGATCCGGGCCAAGACTCCTTCCGAGATGCCCGCCGCGAGGAGCCGCCGTTGACGACCTCTTTCAAGATTGCCCTCGTCCATAACCTGAAACCTCCCGTCAAGTCGAAGCATCTTCCCGAGGACTATTACTCCGAGTGCGACAGCGCCAAGACCGTGGAGGCCATCGCCCAGGCCCTGAAGAGCGCTGGGCACAAGGTTTTGCCGGTGGAAGCGGACGCCCGGCTGCCCAAATGGCTGGGGGAGAATCCGGTGGACGGGGTCTTCAACATCGCCGAGGGTTTCGAGGGAGGATCGAGGGAGGCCAGGGTGCCGGCCCTGCTGGAGCTCATGGGCATCCCCTACACCGGCTCGGGGGTGCTGACCCTGGCCCTGGCGATGGATAAGTACCGCTCCAAGCAGATCTTCAAGGCCCAGGGGATTCCCACCCCCCACTTCCAATTGTTTGAGCATCCCGGCGAGAGTCTGGACAAGCGGCTGCACTTCCCTTTGATGGTCAAGCCCAACGGGGAGGGTTCCGCCAAAGGGATCTGGGCTTCCAGCGTGGTCTGGAATGAGGAGGCCTTGGCCCATCAGGTCGCGCGGGTCCAGAGGGCTTATCGTCAGGAGGTTTTGGTGGAGGAGTTCATTGAGGGCACGGAGCTCACCGTGGGAATCCTGGGGGCCGATCAGCTCCTGCCCGTCCTGGAGATCGATTTCTCCAATTGCCGGGCCTCCGGAGAATCCTTCTATTCCTGGCGGATGAAGGAATTCCAAGGGGATAAGGCGCAGCACCTGAATCCCAGCTTCCACTGCCCCGCCCGCCTGTCCGAGGAGGTGACAAGGGCCGTGGCCTCCGTGGGCCTCAAGGCCGCGCGGGCCCTGGGGTGCCGCGATCTGGTCCGGGTGGACATCCGGTTGTCCACGGAGGGCATCCCCTTTGTCTTGGAGGTCAACCCCCTGCCGGGCCTGGATCCCGCCGAGTCGAACCTTCCCGTCATGGCCCAGGCGGCCGGGATTCCTTACGAGGTTCTCATCAACCGCATCTTTGGATTCGCGATGGAACGGGCCTTGGCTCAACACCACCTATCCTTTTATCCCTTATCCCCTTCAACCCCGAGGCCCCAGGAGCCTCAACCCACCGGAAAGGAGAGGGCCGCTCTTCGCCCGAAAGCCGACAAGGCGAACGGCAGCGGAAAACGTCAAGCCGTTTCGCGCGCTTCGGTTCCGCGCGGGAGCGAACGGCAAGTTTCCCCCCTTTCCCAAGGGCGTCGAACGTCTGGCCGGCTGTGCGAGGATCGACCCCCGCCGCCCCGCCAGACCCATCCGAAGGAGGAAGACCTTGGACGATAGCTACCGTCGTATCCGGCCCTGGAGGGATGTCTCCGAGGCGGAGTGGGAGGATTGGCATTGGCAGCTTCGCAATCGCCTCTACACCGTCGAACAGCTTCGGGAGGTGATTCACCTGACCCCCGAGGAAGAAGAGGCGGTGAGCCGCAAGGATGGGAGGCTTGTCATGGCGATTCCCCCCTACTGGGCGAGCCTGATGGATCCGGCGGATCCCCACTGCCCCATCCGGCGCCAGGCGGTTCCGTTGACCGACGAATTCGAGATTAAGGCCAACGACATGCTGGATCCCTGCGGGGAAGACAGCCACATGCCGGTGCCGGGCCTGGTTCACCGCTACCCGGACCGGGTGTTGTTCCTCGTGACGGAGCAGTGCGCCATGTACTGCCGTCACTGCACCCGCCGAAGGCTCGTGGGGGTCAACCACGGGCTCATGAACCATTACGAGCCTGCCTTCGACTACTTGAGAAACCACCCGGAGGTTCGGGACGTCCTGATCTCCGGCGGCGATCCCCTCATGATGACCGACGTCCGGCTGGATAAAATCCTCACCGCCTTGAGGGAGATTCCCCATCTGGAGTTCATCCGGATCGGGTCGCGCACCCCGGTCACCATGCCCCAGCGGGTGACGCAAGAGTACGTCGAGGTCTTGAAGAAGCACAAGCCCATCTGGATGAGCCTCCATTTCTGCCATCCCAAGGAGGTGACGCCGAGGCTCAAGAGGGCGATGGACCTGCTGGCCGACGGCGGGGTTCCCTTGGGTTCCCAGACGGTGCTTTTAAACGGCATCAACGACGAGCCCGCGGTGATGAAGAAGCTCATGCACGAGCTCCTGAAGGTCCGGGTGCGGCCCTACTACATCTACCAGTGCGATCCGGCCCAGGGGATCAGCCACTTCAGGACGAGCGTCGAGAAGGGGGTCCAGATCATCGAGGCGCTGCGCGGGCACACGTCCGGCTACGCGGTTCCCACCTTCGTGATCGACGGGCCCGGCGGCGGAGGCAAGATTCCCATCAGCCCCAACTATGTGATCTCCTACCAGGACGGGGTGATCCGCATGCGCAACTACGCCGGGAAAACCTACCTCTACTACGAACCCGGCTCGGAGGAGAAAGAGCTGGTTCCGGCCTCCGGATCCGCCGCCGTGCGCCAGGTCAAGAGAACCAACGGTTCCGGCAACGGAGCCAACGGTTCCCGTAAAGGGACCAACGGCTCCGGAAAAGGAGTGAACGGCTACCCGGAGTTCCTGCCCTAAGGCCCCGGCTTAAGTTCTCGGCCCCCAAACTTGCCTATGTTTGGGGGCCTTTTTGATAGAATAGCTACGCCGTGAACGAACTTCCCTCCCGCAAGGATTTCGTTGAGCTCAAGAGGCGTGACCGTTGGATACCGGTGGCCGTTTCCTTGCCGCTGCCTGCCGGCACGCACCCGATCCTTACCACCCCGCCCTTTGAGGCCCCCTGGGTTCTTCTGGAGTCGGCCCGCCGGCATCCCCTGACCGGACGTTTCAGCATCTGGGTTGGCGAGCCGGAGGCGCTCCTGTGGGCCCAGGGGGATGATGTTTGGTTGAAGGCGGGCGCGCGCGCCGAGCGCCTCCACGAGAACCCGCTGGATGCCTTGACCAGACTCCTGGCCTTGAAGCCGGCCGTCCGGCTGCCGGGTTTTCCTCCCTTTGTGGGAGGGGCCGTGGGCTTCTTGGGCTACGACGCCTATCGGTACACGGCGCCGCTTCCGGGCCGGGCCCCCGATGACTTCGGCGGGCCGGACCTGGCCTTCCTCTTTGTGAATGAGGCGATCGTCCTGGATCACCTGGAGGAGAGGCTTTGGCTCATGGCCTTGGCCGACCCGGCTCTTCCCCCTTCGAAATCGTACGATCAGGCCCTGGGCCGGATCGAGGTTTTGAAGAAACGCCTCGAGGTTTCTCTCCGCCAAAGAGCGTTGGCAGAGAGGGGGGACGCGCCTCAAGTTACCTGCACCCACACCCGCGCTTCATTCGAGGCGATGGTCCGGCAGGCGAAGACCCACATCGCGCGGGGGGAGATTTATCAGGCCAATCTCTCCCAGCGCTTTGCCCTGCCTCTTCCGGAAAACCCCTGGGAGCTTTACCGCGCCTTGAGAAGGATCAACCCCTCTCCTTTTGCCGCCTTCGCCGATTTCTCCGGCACACCGATCGGCGGAGGATTCAGGATCATCAGCGCTTCGCCCGAGCGCCTCTTGAGGGTCCGGGGCCGGAAGGCGGAAACCCGCCCCATCGCCGGGACCCGCCCCCGGGGCGAAACGAGGGAAGAGACCCTTCGTCTAAGGAAGGAGCTCCTGTTGAGCCCCAAGGAGCGCTCCGAGCACCTCATGCTCGTGGACCTGGAAAGAAACGATCTGGGCCGGATTTGCCGCTACGGTTCGGTCCGGGTGGACGAGTGGATGGCCCTGGAGGAATATTCCCACGTCGTCCACATCGTTTCCAACGTGCAAGGAACGCTTCGTCCCCAGGTGGGAGCAGCCGAGGCCATGGCCGCCATGTTCCCCGGGGGGACCATCACCGGATGCCCCAAGATTCGCTGTCTGGAAATCATCGACGCTCTGGAGCCGGTTCGGCGGGGGCCTTACACCGGGTCGCTGGGATACGTCAGCTACACCGGGGATTTGGACTTCAATCTGCTCATCCGCACCGCGTGGACGATCGGCGAGAAGCTCTATTTCCAAACCGGCGCCGGGATCGTGGCCGATTCGGATCCTTCCTTCGAGTACGAGGAGACCCTTCACAAGGCCCAGGCCTTGATGGAGGCCTTTGGACTTGAGCTCCATGACGAAGTGCCCATTGCCGGACTGCACACCGCCGCCGCCCTTTGACGCTGCCGGCGTCTTCGAGACCTGCCGGGTCAAGGGAGGGAAGATCCTCCACTTGAACGAGCATCTCCTGCGCCTGGCGGCTTCCTTGAAGACCCTTCGGCTGGACCCCTTGGATCGAAAGGAGCGGGAGGGTCTTGAGACGTCGGCCCGCGAAGTCCGGGATGGCTTTGTCCGGATCGCGGTCTCTCGGTCCAAGGCTCCAAGGGTCTTGATCCATCGGCACCCGGGCCTGCCGTACCCCAAATCGCTTTACCGCCGGGGAATCTCCATCCACACCGCCGCGACGCGCGAGCCCCATCCCGAAGCGGCGCCGGCCGGCGCCAAATGTTCCGAACGCCTCTCGAGTGTCCTGGCCCGCTGGGAATGGGCCGGGGACCGGGAGGTCCTGCGCCTGGGGGCCTCGGGTTTTCTCACCGAGGGGACGTCCAGCAACCTCTTTATGGTGAAGCACCGGACCCTGCGCACGCCCCCCGCCTGGCTGGGCGTTCTGGAGGGAGTCACCCGGGCCCTGGTTTTGAAGGAGGCCCATCGCCTGGGGCTGGCGGCCCAGGAGGTTCCGATCACCCGGCACGAACTCTTCAATGCCGAGGAGGCCTTTCTCACCAATGTCCTGATGGGGATCCTTCCCCTTCGAAGCGTGGATGGCCGGAGAATCGGAACCCGCGCCCCCGGCCCGGTGACCCGGCGCCTGATGCGAGAGCTCTCGTGAAGCGGATTCGCAGGGCCCTGGTCAGCGTCTCCGACAAGGAGAACCTCATCCCCTTTGTGCAGGGCTTGAGGCGCTTAGGGGTACAGATCATCTCCACGGGCGGAACCGCCAAGCTTCTTAAGGACGCGGGGATCCCGGTCAAGGCGATCGCGGAATTCACCGGTTTTCCGGAGATCCTGACCGGACGGGTGAAGACCCTTCACCCCAAGGTGCACGGCGGCATCCTGATCAGCCGCGCCAACCGGCGGCATTTGGCCGAGGCCAAACGCCTGGGGCTTGAGCCGATCGACCTGGTGGTGGTGAACCTGTATCCCTTCGAGGAGACCGCCGCGCGGCCGGGCGTTTCTTGGGCGAAGCTCATCGAGCAGATCGACATCGGCGGGGTGGCCCTCATGCGCTCGGCGGCCAAGAACTTCTCTTCGGTCGGCGTGGTCACCGCTTCCTCCCAATATCAGGAGGTTTTAAGAGAGCTCAATCAGCGGGGGGGACAGCTCACCCACGCCACCCGGATGAGGCTCGCGGTGGAGGCCTTTTCCCAGTGCGCTTATTACGACGCGGTGATCCATCAGGTCTTGGCCCACCGACAGGGCCCCAGCCGCCGGAGCGATGGGCCTTCCTTGCTGGTCTTGGCCGCCAGAAAAAGGCAGACCCTGCGCTACGGGGAGAATCCGCATCAACCAGGTTTCTGGTACGAATGGCCCAGGCTCACCGGCGGGGCCCTTGGGATAAGCGGCGCCAGGCAATTGCACGGTAAGGAGCTTTCCTTCAACAACCTGCTGGACCTGGACGCGGCCCTCTCCATGGCGTCCGGATTCTCCAAGCCCACGGCCGCGGTGGTCAAGCACGCCAATCCCTGCGGGATCGCTTCGGCGGCCGCGCTTTCCCGGGCCGTGGCCAGGGCCTTCGCCACCGATCCGGTCTCCGCCTTCGGCGGGATTGTGGGGGTTAACCGGCGGGTTGACCCAGCCGCCGCGCGGGCCATCGCCGGAAGCGGCTTCTTGGAGTGCGTGGTCGCGCCGGGTTTCAAGCCGGAAGCCCTCCGGATTCTCACGGTGAAGAAGAATCTGCGCGTCCTGGAGGTCCCCGGATGGGGCAAGGCCCGGGGCCGGAACTGCGTGGATTTCAAGCCCATCGGGGGAGGGCTCCTCGTCCAGGGGCCGGACCGAATCTTGAAACCTCCTTCCCGCTGGCGGGCCGCCACCTCGGCCAAGCCCACCGCCAGCCAGATGCGCGATCTCCTTTTTGCCTGGAGGGTTTCTCAACACGTCCGCTCCAACGCCATTGTGGTGGTCAAGGACGAAGCGACGGTTGGAATCGGGGCCGGCCAGCCGAGCCGGGTGGACAGCGTCCGGATCGCGCTGAAGAAGGCCGGCCGGCGGGCGCGGGGCGCGGTCTTGGCCAGCGACGGTTTCTTCCCCAAGCCGGACGGCCCGCGGCTTGCCGTCCGGGCGGGGATCGCGGCGATTGCGCAGCCGGGCGGCTCGATCCAGGATCCCGCGGTCATCCAGGCGGCGCAGCGGGCCCGCGTTCCCATGCTCATGACCGGAGAGCGCCACTTCCGCCATTAGTTGTGACTTATCCTGAAGCGATTCAATACCTCAACACCCTGCCGAATTACGAACAGCTGACGGCCTACCGGTACGGGGAGGCCTTGGGGCTGGACCGGATCGAAAGCCTCCTTCGCGGGCTTGGGAATCCCCACAAGAATTTCGCCTCGCTTCATGTGGCGGGGACGAAGGGCAAGGGCTCCACCTGCGCCTTTGCCGCCTCGATCCTTCAGGCGCTGGGCCGGAGGGTCGGCCTCTACACCTCGCCGCACCTCGCCTCGCTCCGGGAGCGGATTCAGGTGAATGGCCGGCCGGTCACGCCGGAGCGATTCGCCGAAACGGTCCAGGCCGTCATGCCCCGCATGCCAGGAAATCTCACCTTCTTTGAAGCGACCACCGCCTGCGCCTTTCTCTATTTCGCGCGGGAGCGGGTGGAGGACGCCGTGATCGAAGTGGGTCTGGGCGGCCGCCTGGACGCCACGAACGTCATCGCCCCCGCGGTCAGCGTGGTCGCCCCGATCAGCCTGGACCACACGGACAAGCTGGGTTCCTCCCTGGGCGAGATCGCAGGGGAAAAGGCGGGAATCATCAAGCCGGGGACGCCCGTCGTTGTTTCGCGGCAGCCGAGGGAGGCTTCCCAGGTGATCGAGGCGGCGGCCCGGGCGCTTCAAGCCCCCGTGCACCGCTTGGAAGAAGAGATTCAGATTGAAGGGGTCCGCGTTTCCACCGCCGGCAGCCGGGTTTCCTTTCGGACGCCCCGCGCCTTTTACCCCGATCTGCTCATTCCCCTGCTGGGCCGCCACCAGATCGCGAACGCCGCCTTGGCCGTTCGGGCGGTTGAACTCGCCCGGCCCGAGGTGGAGGTGCCGAGGCTGCTGTCGGCGGTTCGCGAGGGATTGGCCGAAACCCGGTGGCCAGGGCGCTGTCAGCTCGTTCCGGGCTCGCCGCCTATTCTGCTGGATGGGGCGCAGAATGGGGCCTCGGCCGAGGTGCTGGTGTCGGCGGTTCGGGAGCTCTTCCCGGGGCGCAGGGTGATTGGCGTCGTCGGGATTTCAGGGGATAAAGACATTGCGGGGATCGCCCGGGTTTGGGGCCCCTGGATGAGCGAGCTTATTCTGACCCGGGCGCAAGCGGCCCGCGCGGAATCTCCCGAGCGGTTGGCCGAGGCTTTTTCTCAATGGCACCCCAGGCCCCATCTTGCCGCTCGCGTGCCCGACGCCCTCGAGCTGGCCAGGGGCAGGTCCCGCCCAGACGATCTGATGGTGGTGGCCGGTTCTTTGTTCTTAGTCGGCGAAGCGCTGGAGGCCCTGGGGCGGTCTAGCGGCGGCGCCTTCGAAGCTTCCGGGTCAGAAAGAGGATCCCGCCCAGGGCTCCATACCCTACCTGGATGAAGGCGCACACGAGAGACAAGGACAAGGCCCCTTCCGCGGATACCCCCACCCGGCCCATGAACAGGATCGTGGCCCCCTCCCGGATTCCCCAGCCGTTCAGGGAAACGGGAATCATCGCCACCGTCGAGATGATGGGAACGGTCAGCAGGAGGTAGACGGGCGGGATTCCGAGCTTCATGCCGGAAGAGACGGCCCAATAGGTTCCGGTCATCAGAAACTGAAGGCCCACCGACAGGCCAAACGCCGACAGCAGGATCTTCGGTTTGCGCCGGTACCGGACGATCGATTCCTGAAACTGCGTGGTGTGGGCCGCCAGCGTGCCCAGGCCGATCTTCCCAAACGGCTTCAGGAAGGTTCGCAGCACCCGGCGGGAGCCCAGGATGCCCACCGCGATTGCCATCGCCCCGCACAATCCCAGGAATCCCGCCCGAACGATCGGATCCTCCCGAGCGGCAGGGAAGGTGAACCAGGAGATTGACGCCAGCGTGACCAAACCCGCCATTCCGGCGAGGCGGTCCACCAGGATCGAAGCCAGGGAGTCCCGCCAGTTCCCCGTGACCTTGATCAGGTCGTAAGCCCGGAAGACGTCGCCGCCGATGGTGGTGGGCAGGAAGATGTTGAAGAAGTGGCTCACGAAGAAGGAATTGGCCAGGAAGGGCCAGCTCAAAAGGGGATGGGCGGGGACCAGGAGCTTCCAGCGGGTGACACACAGCAGCTCCGACACCCCGAACAGCAGCACCGCCGTGACGAGCCACCCCGGATGGATCGACCGGGACACCTCCCAAAGTCTCTGGACGTCCACCTCCCGGAAGATCCAGAGGAAGGCGCCGGCGGTGATCGCGGCCCGGACAACGAACGAGAGGATGGCGCGCATCAGGGGGTCTGGTTGATGTAGTCGTCGAACTGGATCTGTCCGGTGGCCTCCGAGCGGACCTCCCGGAGCCGCTGGCCGAAATAGGGATGGGTTCTGAAGTAGGAGAATCTGCGCGGGGCCTGCCGGAAGGTGTGCTCTTTAAGCCGCGTCAGGAAGTCCACCCCCGCCAGGGGCGCGTATCCGGCCCGCTTGAGATAGCGCGTGCCCAGGCGGTCGGCCTCCAGCTCGTCGGCCTGGGAATAGGCCAGCAGCAGCGAAGCAAAGGCCAGGTCCATGCCGGCTTGGGTCCTGGCATCGGCCGACCCGGTGCTGGCGGTCAGCACCTGCAGAAGCTGCAGCCCCATGGCCCCCTGGATCCTCTTCACCACGTGTTTGGCGGCCACGTGCCCGATCTCATGGCCCAAGACCGAGGCCAGCTCATCGTCGGATTTGGCCATCTCCATGAGCCCGGAGGTGACGTAGATGATCCCTCCCGGCAGGGCAAAGGCGTTGGGCTCCTTCTCCTCGACGATGTGGAAGCGGTAGACCAAGTCCTTCCGGTCGCTCTGGGCCGCCACCCGGGCGGAGGTCTTATCCAACCGGGCCAAAAGCTCCGGATCGTGGACGAGCTTATACTCCTGCTCCACCCTCTTGGCCACCGCCTCCCCCATCTGGACCTCCCGCTCGGTGTTGAAGAAAAGGGTTTCGCTCTTGTCGGTGGCCACGTTGTAGCTCGTGGCGCAGCCCGAAAAAACAGCGGTAAGCAGTAGATGGTAAGCAGTAGGCAATAAGGAAAACCGTTTCATCCCGTCTAGTTTCCCACAGATGCCAGGTGCCCGCAAGACCCCAGGTCGCGAAACACGTTAATAGGAATAGAAATCTCGTGTACACACTTGATTATTTCGAGGGCATCAGGTAGGCTTTTTGTATGGGTCGAATTCCGCCATGAGGCCAAACCCGCGATTCTTCTTAGCAAGATTTTTCGCCCCTTTGCTCTCGCTGGGGCTTGCCCTGCCCGATGTCTCTTTCGCACTTCGGCAGAACATCGAGGGTACCACCCAAGCTGGCTTAGAGGAGGCCCTTCGGCCCATTGTTGCCGCCGGCTTGGAGGAGGAGAGGAGACTGTCGGAGGCCTTGGAGGGGGCGGCTTTCCAAGGAGGGGCGCGTCTCATGAAGGACATCATCCGGTGGGCCGAAAAAGATCTGGCGGCAGCCGAAGCGGCAACCGCCGGTTTTTACGAGTTTTCTCAAGCGCGGCTCCCGGATTCGGTCGGCCAAGACAGTAATGGATCAGGCCATCTTATCGCCAGGTTTCTGCGGCTCGCCCAAAGAGCTCCCACCAGCCCTCCTCCAGCCTGGCCTCGGGCGGGGCCGAGTCAGGAAGAGTCCGCCGGGTCTGACGGAAGGCAAAAAAGCCGTCTCCTGAAGGCGCCCAAAAGCTATTTCCCCTGGGCCGGCCCCAAGGAGTTTCAGGCAGGCATGAAGGCCGCCCGGGAACGGTTGGCCACAGCGGGGACGGATGAGGAAGAGGAAAAGGATCCCCCCAGCAAAGAGGAGATCAAGCGGCTGGAAGGGCCCCTCCACCAAGGGCTTCACGCTGAAAACATCCTCCGAGACTATTCGCGCCTTGTTCAGGAGGCGGAGGATCTGCTGGTCCGGCTTCACCACAGGCTTATCCTCGCTTGCATGAAGGATAAAGGGATTACGCGCGACAGGGATCATCAAATCTTTGAGGATGTACGCCAAGGCGGCTACCTGGCCTTGCTAAACGCGATTCGGAACTACAATCCCAATCAAGGAACCGCCTTTTCCACCTATGCCTACCAGGCCATCCGCCGGGAGATCCACGACACCCTTCAGGCGATGTCCAGAAGACTTAGAATTCAGCCGGACGATCTGGAACTCTTTTTCAAGACCGCCCAAGAGCTGGAGAAGAAGCAGGGGATAGAGCCAGGGCCCGAGGAGATCGCGGAGGTCTTAGAGAAAGAATCCTCTTGGGCCGAGGCGATCTCCCATTGGAGGCAAAACCCAGACTCCCTCAACCGGCCGGTAGGCGACGCCCAGCTTCTTGATCTCATCGAGCCCGAACCATTGGAGCCAGAATGGGAGGAAATCGAAGAGGAGAAGCGCGGCGTCCGTAAGGTTCTTGAGGCGGTGCGCCGCGAGAGCCCCGATGGCAGGCGAGACGCGCTGGTCCTCAAACTTTATTATGAGCTGGGAACCAGGAATGGCCCTTACACACAGGAGTGGATCGCCAAGAGAACGGGGATCACCCCTCAACGGGTCAGCCAGATTATCCAGGATGGCATCCAGACGGCCCAAGAGCGTCTTGAGCTGACCCGTGAAGGGCGCGTGGAACCGATTCGTCCCGAGGCCCCCGGCCCCGCCGCGGGGGTTGCTTCCGGCGACGGCCGGGACAACGATGCCGATGTCTATCTGATCGACGTGATGGGGATTCCGTACACGAGCCCCCTCTTTGAGCCGCTAAGCCGGCTTAAGAGGAGAGATCTCGAGAAGATCCAAGGGGCGCTGTCGGCCCATAGGCCCTTTCCCCTTAAGATCAAGCCAGGGGAATCTTTCCCGCGGCGCTTGACGCGGATCCGCCAATTTTACGGCCTGACCTCCAAGGCGGCAGCCCAAGGGGCAGGGGTGAGCGCGACAACCTACTCCGCCTGGGAGAACGGGCGCCAGTTGCCCAAGGGAGATTCTCTCAAGCGGCTGGCCCGCTTCTATGCTGAAGCCTACCGTCTCCATCCGGACGCGGTTCAGAGATACTTGGGGATGAGATCTCCTTGGTCGGTCTTAAGAAAGCTGAAGGGCAAGCCCTCGCGGCTGATCCTGAAGGGTCTGCGGGTTTCACAGTGGCACTCCGCCGAGGGATTCGCCAGGGCCGCGCTGCCCGGGATGAATCCAAAGAGCTACGTCTTATGGGAGAAGGGAAGGAACGTCCCGCCGCTGGCCTTCTTGAGAAGGATCGTCTCCTTTTACGTGAGAGAGCGGGGTTTTCCCCAGCGCTCCCTGGAGAGGACCCTTGGGATTCCAAGCCCCAAAGAGGTTCTTAAGGAGTTGAAGGGCAGGCCCCTGCCTGAAATACTGCGCGGCCTGCGCGAGTCGGTTCCCCTGACCATCGCCGAACTGGCCTCTTTGGCAAAGATCGGCCCCAGAACCGTCACCCGGTGGGAAAAGGGCGAAGTGGTTCCCCTGCCGGCCAATCTTCGGAAGCCGGCGGAGGTTTATGCGCGGGGGGGTCATTTTCCAGAGAAAGAGCTCTTGGCCCTTTTGGATATCCCTTCGACAGAGCTGTTTCTTCAAGAGATCGCCTCTCGCCGGGGCGATGGGCCCAAGCTTCTTGATTCGCTGGAACACTACCTCGGCCTTTCCCAGTCTGGGATGGCCCGCCTGGTCGGTGTCGAGAAATCAACCTATCGGTTTTGGAAGCAAGGGAGGATAAAGCCGCCTCTTTCCCGGCGCTATCAAATGGTTGCGCGCCTCGCTGAAGAGGGCCGCCTTCCTGTCGAGCCCCTCCGAGAGGCCTTTGGCCTGGATGGGCCCGAGAAGACGTTGAGCCGTTTAAGAAGCATGCCGTTTCCGAAGGCCCTCCGGCACCTTCGCTGGGTGTACGGCATCGGAATGTCGAAGGTCGCCGGCCGCCTCGGTGTTTCTCGGTTTACCTACCGAGGACTGGAAAAGAGGGGGACCTTGCCGGCCCGATATCTTCCGACGCTGGCCGCTTATTACAGCGGTCTGGATGGCCTGCCTTCGCCCAAGCTCTTGGCTGCCCTTGAGGCCGGCCGTCAAAGGTGGCAGTCGGCTGATCGTGTCCGCAGGATGGCGGCCGCCCCCGCCGCGCTCTCCGGCGCGGGGCTGGAGGAGGGTCTTTCGGAGCGGCTTCAGAGAGAACGCGGGACCGCCTGGCTCGGCGGGCAGGCATAGGGGCGGATTTTTTTGTCTTGGGAATTAATTTATATGCAAAATATTTATTGATTTATAACTATCGGTGTGTTAAGCTTCCTCCCCATGATGAAAAGAGAAAAACACAAGCCACTTCCAACAGCGCAAGTCGCGCAGAGGATCCTTTTCATCCGCGGGCAGAGGGTGATGCTGGACAGCGACCTAGCGGTCCTTTATGGAGTTGAGACCAAAGTCCTTAATCGAGCGGTGAGGCGGAATGAAGCCCGCTTTCCTGCAGATTTTATGCTCCAACTCACCCAAGAGGAATACAGATTTTTGAGGTACCAATTTGGCACCTCAAACTTGAGGTCACAAATTGTGACCGCAAGTTCCAGGCACGGCGGGAGACGCTATCTGCCCTTGCTTTCACCGAGCAAGGCGTCGCTATGCTCTCAAGCGTTTTGAATAGTGAGCGAGCAATTCAAGTGAACATCTCCATCCTACGGGCTTTCGTGAGGCTGCGAAGGCTCTTGGCCGCCCACAGGGGGCTTGCCAGAAAGCTGGAGGAGATGGAGAGAAAATACGACGCCCAATTCAAGGCGGTGTTTGACGCGATCCGACAGCTTATGGCGCCGCCGAAAGAATCCCGCCGGAAGATTGGGTTTCATACCCAAGGGTGCAGGGCTTGAACCCGGCTCCCCTTACAAAGGAGAAGACGATGACGAAAACGGTTGAGTTGTCGGTGGTGAGGCTAAACAAGTTCGAAGGGGAAGGGACCGCCAGGGCCTTTTGCGATGTGGCGGTTGCGCAGTCGTTTCTCATCAAGGGAGTGAAGGTGATCGAGGGAAAGAAGGGGTTATTCGTCAGCATGCCGCGCGAGCAGGGCAAGGACGGCCAGTGGTACGACACCGTGATTCCCTTGTCCAAGGAAGCTCGCCAGGAGATCTCCGAGGTGGTCTTGGAGGCCTACCGGTCGGGCGCCCAGGCGCCGGCGCAGGCCCCGGCAGGGGAATAGAGGAAAAGAGGATACAGGATGGGGCGGCCGCTCCCCGCGGCTGCCCTCCCCTTCCCATGAAAGAAGCCGTTCTCACGGAGCAGATAGATCCCCGGATCTTGTTGATCCGCTTGGCGCTCAAAACTTGAGATCGCATTGGCTACAGTCTGAGGAGATGGGGTCTAGGGGATGATATAATTTCAGCGACGGATGCGACTCTCCCAATGCCCTGGCAAAGTCTTCAGCGTGAGGGTTGTTGCCACTTTTCTGGCCCTGAGCCCCATTCTGTCTGCGCCCGCCCTTGCCCTGCGTGACCCAGAAGCGCGAGAGAAGAAGCCGGAGGTTCTGGGTGGTCTGGAGGAGGTTCTTCGCGGCGATCCCACTACTTCTGCAACGGCTCCTTCCGCGGCTGTCTCCCTAAGCTCCGCCGCCGGGCTGGAGGAGGGGTATCGGGTGGTACCTGTGACGGAAGAGTACGCCCTGCGGCACGCGGAGGAGTTGGCGGCCATCGATGCGGGGGATCCCGTGTGGAAGAAGGAAGGGCGTTGGGGTCCGGAGCGTTTCGCCACGGACGTGCGGCCTACCACGGGGACGCGGCTACAGGGTCTTTGGAAGTTCAGCTTCGTTGCGGAGGATGTTTCGGGGATTCCCGTGGCCTATATCTACGCAGCCGATGGCCAGCCGGACATCCCCGTGACCGCAAGGTACCGCGGGGCGTTTATCGCCCGGGTGAGTGTACGGCCGAACCAACAGGGACGCAGATTGGGCCCGCGTCTTCTGTTGGCCGTCGCCCGCGCGGCGAAGGAAGCTGACGTAGGTCCCTACGTGACGCTGGAAACGGACAAGGAGAACACCCGCGCCCGCCATGTGTACGAGTCACTGGGTTTTCGGAGCGTCGGGGAACGGCTTGAAGAAAAGAAGGGAGTTACTTTCATCGAGTACGCTGTTCTTGTAGAAAACCTCATCCAGCGCGCGGAGGAGAAGCTCGCCGCCGGCCTGGAGGAGTGGGTGCCGAGGTGGCTGAAGGGACTGGCGACGCCTGAGGAGTTGGAGCATTGGATTCATCATGGGCACGAAGCCCTGGCGGGGTCTCCGTCGGTGGCGGTGCTGTTTGATCCGGGCTTGGTGCCTGGGAGGGACGACGGGGATCGGGAGCTGTTGCTGCTCGAACTGGAGGGACAGATGCGGTCGGTGTTTGCCTTGCCGGAAGAGGTACGGTTCCGGATTGGACTGCGGGGGGCGAAGGCGGATTGGGAAAGAGAATTCCGGATTATCGAGGTGGTGCGGCATCCGGAAGGCAGGCCGGAGGCCCCTCCCCTTCCGATGGGTGCGTTGCCGTTGGTGGTTGCGGAGGCGCTGGCCTCTCCCCACCCGCGGTTCTATACCGACCCGCTGATTTACGCCGATTTGACGGAGCTTACCCTGCCGCAGGCCCTGACGGACCTGACGGATCTGTTCGCCTGAGCTGGGCCGCGTTTTTATCCCCCTCGCTATTTGCTTTATTGATAAAATATTTGTTGACATTGCGCTTAGCGTGAAGTAGCCTATTTTGCCCCGATGCGGAAGAACCCTCTTGCTCTCGCCAGGTCAGTTCATGCGGAAATCATCGAGCGCCGGATCCTGCTGATCCGTAAGCAGCGGGTCATGCTGGATTCGGATCTGGCCCAGCTTTATGGAGTAACCACGTTTAACCTCAACAAGGCCGTCAAGCGCAACAGGGAACGCTTTCCAGAGGATTTTATGTTCCAGTTGTCCGTGGGAGAGGCCGGAAACTTGAGATTCCAATTTGGAATGTCAGGTTGGGGAGGCAGACGCTATCTTCCATACGCCTTCACTGAGCAGGGAGTGGCTATGCTCTCCGGCGTTCTGCGTAGCAAGCGAGCCATCCAAGTGAACATCGCCATCGTGCGGGCATTCGTGCGGTTGCGGCGAATGCTGGCGTCACACCGTCACCTGGCGCAGAAGCTGGTGGAATTGGAGCGCAAGCTCGCGAATCATGATCAGAAGATACATTCGATCTTCGACGCGATCCGGCAGCTGATGGCGCCACCCGCTCCGGCTCGACGCAGGATCGGTTTTCATTCCACGTAAAGGAGGCAAACGATGTTGGCAAGGGTGGAGACGGCGGCGGTGGTGGGCATCTCGGCGGCGCCGGTCACCGTGGAGGTGGACGTGGCCGACGGGCTGCCGGCGGTCACCATCGTGGGGCTTCCGGATCCGTCGGTCAAGGAGTCCAAGGAGCGGATCAAGTCGGCCCTGAAGAACACCCAGTTCGCCTGGCCCCAGACGCGGATCACGGTGAACCTGGCGCCGGCCGATGTCCGCAAGGAAGGCTCGGCCTTCGATTTTCCCATCGCCCTGGGGCTTCTGGCCGCCTCCAAACAGCTGGATCCCCAGCTCTTTGCCGACGCGGTGGCGCTGGGAGAGCTGGCGCTGGACGGCGCCTTGAGGCCTATCCCCGGCGCCTTACCGGTGGCCTTGAGTTTAAAGGGAACGGGCAAGCGGCTTCTGCTGCCGGCGGCCAATGCCCGGGAGGCGGCCGTGGCGGAGGCGGTTCGCGTCTATCCGATCGAGCACCTTCAGCAGGCGATCGCCTTCTTGAGGGGCGAGGCGCCTCTGGCGCCCTGCCGGATGGATCAGGGCCAACGGGCCAAACCGGCCGCGCCGGAGGCGCTGGATTTCTCGGAGGTGAAGGGTCAGGTTGTCGCCAAGCGGGCGATGGAGGTGGCGGTGGCCGGCTGGCACAACCTGCTTTTGGTGGGGCCCCCGGGGGCGGGCAAGACAATGCTGGCCAAGCGGATCCCCACCATCATGCCGCCCTTGTCGCTGACCGAGTCGCTCGCGGTCACCCAGATTTACAGCGTCATGGGCATGATACCGCACGGCCAGGCCCTTCTGGACGAGAGGCCCTTCCGGGCGCCTCACCACACCATCTCGGATGTGGCCTTGATCGGCGGCGGCTCCCTTCCCAGGCCCGGAGAGATCTCTCTGGCCCACCTGGGCGTTCTCTTCTTGGATGAACTGCCGGAGTTCAACCGTCCGGCCCTGGAGGCCCTTCGTCAGCCCCTGGAGGAAGGGATTGTCACGGTCAGCCGTCTGCATGGAAGGATGGTCTTCCCGGCCCAATTCATGCTGGCGGCTTCCATGAACCCCTGCCCGTGCGGGTCGGCCGGGGACCCGGCCAGGAACTGTCTTTGCAGCCCGATACAGATTCAGCGATACCGTTCCAAGGTCTCCTGGCCCCTCCTGGACCGGATCGACATCGTTCTGGAGGTGCCGGCCCTTTCGTACGCCGAGCTTAGCTTTGAGGGCCAGGGAGAATCCTCCGGGGCGATCCGGGCCCGCGTGGCGGAGGCCCGCCGGCGCCAGGAAGAACGGTTTAGAGGGGAAGGGTTCTTCTTCAACGCCCAGATGCGCCACCGGCATCTGAAACGATTCTGCCGCCTCGATGAGACGGGCCGGAAGCTTTTTAAAGATGCCGTCTTGAACCTGGGGCTTTCCGCCCGGGCCTACCACCGGATCTTAAAGGTCTCCCGCACCATCGCCGACCTGGCCGGCTCCGACGAAATTCGTCCGGAGCACCTGGCCGAGGCGGTTCAATACCGCGCCCTGGACCGATCTGCGCCTTAGCTGGACGGTCGCGCGGCCTCGCGATAGAATAGAAGGATTGTGAATCCGATAACCCAAGCGTTCCAAAACCAGGTGCTCTTGTCCACCCTCGCCGCTTGGGTGGCGGCCCAGACACTGAAGGTCCTGCTGGCGGTGAAGAATCGGCACCACTTTGACGTCCGCTGGTTCCTCGGCACAGGCGGCATGCCCTCGGCCCACTCGGCCGGCGTCTCCGCCCTGGCCGTCGGGGTGGGTCTGCAGGTGGGTTTCCATACCCCCGGCTTCGCGGTGGCCGCGATGTTCGCGCTGGTGACCATGTTCGATGCCCAGGGGGTGCGCCGCGCCGCCGGGCGCCAGGGGATTGTCCTCAACAAGATGATTGATGAACTGTACATCAGAGGTCAAGTGAGCCAGGAGCGGGTGAAGGAACTGCTGGGGCACACGCCCATCGAGGTGTTCGCGGGGGCGGCCATCGGCTGTTTGGTCGCCTTGCTTTTGTGCAGGTCATGACCCCGCGGCGCTGGCTCTTTCTGGGGGTTGTCGCGGCGATCGGGTTGGGCCTGTGGGCGGGCGTCTTCTCCCGCGGGCGCTCGAAGATCTCACCCGCCGGCGCCCCCCAGGCCGAAAAGCCTTCCGCTGTTTCTCCGGCCCCCAAGTCGGCCCGCTTGCTGATGGCCAAGGCCGACCGGGCCCTGGCGGAGGGAAACCTCCTGGAGGCCAAGCGGCTCTACCAGGAGATTCTTCAGCAGGAGGACGCGGGGTCGGTGGCGGCCGCCGTGCAGGGGCGCCTGGGCGAGGTGAACCTCAAGCTCCTCCTGTCGCCGGCGTCCACCCCCGCGTCGGTGATCCACACCGTGGCCTCCGGCGACACCCTGACCAAGATCGCGAAGAAATATGGAACGACAATCGAGCTTCTGATGGCCTCCAACGGCTTGACCAGCGACCGGATCCGGCCGGGGCAGCCGCTGAAGGTGAGCCGGGCGCAGTTTTCTCTGGTGGTGGACAAATCCCAGAACACGCTCACCCTCAAGGACGGCCAAGAGGTCCTCAAGGTCTACCGCTGCTCCACGGGCAAGGGCGGGATCACGCCGGAGGGAACCTTCACCATTGTGAACCGGATCGTGGATCCCCCGTGGTTCACGCCGGAGGGGATCATCCCGCCGGGCGATTCCCGGAACATCCTGGGCACCCGGTGGCTCGGGTTTAACCTGGCCAGCTACGGCATTCACGGCACCACCGACCCCGCATCGATCGGCAGGCCGGTCACCCAGGGCTGCGTGCGCTTGACCAATTCCGACGTGGAGGAGCTTTACGCGCTCCTCCCGGAAGGAACCTTGGTCACCATCGTCGAGTAACCCCGCCTCTCTATGGCCACCGGTTTCTCCCTCGAGTTCGAGCGCCCCATCATTGATCTGGAGCAAAAGATCCAGGAGCTCAAGAATCTGCCCGCCTCCAAGGCGATCGATTTGGCCGGCGACATCGAGCGTCTGGAGGAGAAACTCGAAGAGGCCAAACGCAGGGTCTACCAGAGCCTGACCCCCTGGCAGAGGGTCCAGCTGGCCCGCCATCCCAAGAGGCCCTACACCCTCGACTACATCCGGATCCTGATGACCGATTTCGTGGAGATTCACGGCGACCGGGCCTTCGCGGACGACAAGGCCCTGATCGGCGGTCTGGCCCGGATGGACGGCGTGAAGCTGATGGTGGTGGGGCACCAGAAGGGCCGGGACACCAAGGAGAATCTGTACCGCAACTTCGGCTCCGCCCACCCGGAGGGGTACCGCAAGGCGATCCGGCTGATGCAGATGGCCGCCAAGTTCGACCTGCCCATCCTTTGTTTCGTGGACACCCCCGGCGCCTACCCCGGCATTGGCGCCGAGGAACGCGGGCAGGCCCAGGCCATCGCCTACAACCTTCGGGAGATGGCGCGGCTTGCCGTGCCGATCATCGTGACGGTGATCGGCGAGGGGGGTTCCGGCGGGGCGCTGGGAATCGGGGTGGGGGACCGGGTGCTCGTGCTGGAAAACGCCTACTACTCGGTCATCTCACCGGAGGGATGCGCCGCGATCCTCTGGAAAGACCGGGCCAGGGCCCCGGAGGCGGCCGAGTGCCTGAAGCTGACCGCCACCGAGCTCCTCAAATTCAATCTGATCGACGAGGCGGTGCCCGAGCCCCTGGGCGGGGCCCACCGCGACCACGAACAGACGGCCAAGAACCTCCATAAAATTCTGGCCAAGCATTTGAAGGAGCTGAAGGCCCTGCCGCCGTCGGAGCTTTTGAAGGGCCGTCACGCCAAATTCCGGAAGATGGGCCTGTTCACGGAGCTTTAGGATGGCCGGGAAACGCAGGGGCCTCATCATCGTCTACACCGGCGACGCCAAGGGGAAAACCTCCGCCGCCCTGGGGGCGGCCCTGCGGGCGCTGGGCCACGGCTGGCGGGTCCTGATGATCCAGTTCATGAAGGGGGACTGGCCGGTCGTTTACGGCGAGCTCGAAATGGCCAAGAGGCTCTACCCCCAGTTCGAGGTTCTCCAGCTGGGCCGCGGCTTTGTGAAGATCATGGGGGACAAGAAGCCCTTCAAGGAGCATCTGGCGGCCGCCCAGGCGGCGATGGAGATCACCCGGGAAAGGATCTTCTCCGGGCGGTACGATGTGGTGATCCTCGATGAGATCAACTACGCCCTGGGCTACCTGGACTTCAAGCTGATTGAGCTCTCCGATGTGCTGGAGCTCTTGCGCACCAAGCCCCCCGATCTGCACCTCATCTTGACCGGCCGCAACGCCCACCCGAGGGTGATCGAGCTGGCCGACCTGGTGACCGAGATGCGGGAGATCAAGCACCCGATGAAGAAGGGAATCCCCGCCCAGCAGGGGATTGATTACTAGCTAACGGCGGCCGGTCAGCATCTCCTGAACGGTTTTGACCAGATCCTCCAGGCGGGCCGGTTTCTCCAGCGCGCGGTCCCGAGACTCCGAGAAATCAGCCAGCTTCCCCAGGACATCGGACTTCGCCGTCACCAGGAGAACCGGGATCGTCTTGGTGATCGGGTCCTGGCGGAGCTTCTCGAAGACGACGGTGCCGGGGATGTCCGGAAGGACGATGTCCAGGATGATCAGGGCGGGCCACTCCTCCTTGGCGCGCGACAGGACCTCGCCGCCGGTGGCCGCCTCCAGCACCTCATAGCCCCTTAAGCGCAGGGTGCGGGCCACCCCGGCCCGGGCGTCCAGCTCGTCATCCACCAGCAGGATCTTTAATTTTGCTCGCGCCATTCGCTGCCCTTTGTTTGTGCCGAGGGAGAGAATCGAACTCTCATGGGGTTTCCCCCACAGGTTTTTGAGACCTGCGCGTCTGCCGGTTTCGCCACCTCGGCGAAAAAGTGGTGGAGCTGAGGGGGATCGAACCCCTGACCTCCTGCATGCCATGCAGGCGCTCTCCCAGCTGAGCTACAGCCCCGAAGTTTCTAGGCGACCTTGAGGTCGCCCGTAAACTGGAGTCCCTTTTTGGGACAGCCCCGAAGTACGCAAGCAGTCTACTGGCGAACCCCTCGCGTTGTCAACCTTTCCGGCCGCGTGCTAGAATGATTTTCGACGATGAGTTACCCCTTTGCCGAGATAGAGCCGAAGTGGCAGGCCCGCTGGGACGAAAAGAAGGCCTTCAGGGCTGACCCAGGAGATAGGGGAAAGTATTACCTCCTCGAGATGTTCCCCTACCCCTCGGGCCGGATCCACATGGGCCATGTGCGCAACTACACCATCGCCGATGTCCTGGCCCGCTTCCGGCGGTCGCAGGGCCATCGGGTGCTCCACCCCATGGGATTCGACGCCTTCGGCCAGCCGGCCGAGAACGCCGCCATCAAGAACAAGACCGATCCCTCCGCCTGGACCCAGGGCTGCATCCGGCAGATGCGCTCGGAGCTGGAGCGGATGGGCTTCTCTTACGACTGGGAGAGAGAGGTCGTCACCTGCGAGCCGGACTACTACCGCTGGAACCAGTGGATCTTCCTGCAAATGCTGAAGAAGGGCCTCGCCTACCGGGCGGGGGCCAAGGTGAACTGGTGCCCGAACTGCCAGACCACCCTGGCCAACGAGGAGGTGGTGGAGGAAGCCTGCTGGCGCTGTGCCACCCCGGTGGAGCTTAAGGAGCTCACGCAGTGGTACCTGAAGATCACCGCCTACTGCCAGGAGCTTCTGGACGACCTGAAACAGCTTTCCCGTTGGCCCTCGCGGGTGATCACCATGCAGGAGAATTGGATCGGAAGAAGCGAGGGGGTGGAGATTGGGTTCACGGTGAAGGGAAGCGGACAGCGCCTGCCGGTCTTCACCACCCGGCCCGACACGATCTTTGGGGCGACCTACGTGGTGGTGGCCCCGGAGCACCCCATCCTCAAGGAGATCCGGACCGCCGCCGACGTGAAGAAGGAGGGGATGGCCACCGGCGCCCAGGCGATCAATCCGGTCAACGGCGAGGCGATCCCCATCTGGACGGCCGATTACGTCCTCATGGAGTACGGCACCGGAGCCATCATGGCGGTGCCGGCCCACGACCAGCGGGACTTCCTCTTCGCCCGGGAGCATAACCTCCCGGTCCGGGTGGTCATCCGGCCGCCGAAGGGAGGGCCGGATCCCTCCCAATGGACCGAGGCTTACGAAGGGGAAGGGACACAGGTGAACTCCGCCCAGTTCAACGGGCTCTCCAGCGCCGAAGGCAAGAAGAAGATCGCCGCCTGGATGGAGGAGAAAAAGTTTGGGAAAAGAACCGTCCGGTGGCGGCTCCGAGACTGGCTCATCTCCCGCCAGCGCTACTGGGGGACTCCCATTCCCGTCGTCCACTGTCAGGCCTGCGGGGTGGTGCCGGTGCCGGAGGATGAGCTTCCGGTCACCCTTCCCGCCAAGGCCCCCTTGACCGGCGAGGGGGGCTCGCCCCTGGCCAAGGTGAAGGCCTTTGTGGGGGCGAGCTGTCCCCGGTGCGGGAAGCTGTCCCGGCGGGAGACCGACACGATGGCCACCTTCTTTGACTCCTCCTGGTACTTCCTCCGCTTCTGCTCGCCCAAAGAGGCGAAGCTCCCCTTTGATCCCAAGGAGGCGGCTTACTGGATGCCGGTGGACCAGTACATCGGCGGCATCGAGCACGCGATCCTGCACCTGCTTTATTCCAGATTCTTCACCAAGTTCCTGCGGGATGAGGGGCTCTTGGCGCTCGATGAGCCCTTCACGCGGCTGTTGACCCAGGGGATGGTCCTCAAGGGCGGCGAGGTGATGTCCAAGTCCAAGGGCAACGTCGTGGACCCCGACGGGGTGATCCAGCGGTACGGGGCCGATGCCCTGCGGCTCTTTATCCTCTTCGCGGCGCCCCCGGAGGATCAGCTGGAGTGGAATACCCAAGCCATCGAGGGGATCTCCCGCTTCTTGAACCGGGTCTGGGATCTGGCGGAATCGTCATCGCCAGGAGGTCCGAAGGACCGACGTGGCGATCTCGAGATTGCTTCGCCCCCTGCGGGGACTCGCAATGACATCTCGCTGCGCCGTGCCGCCCACGCCGCGATCAAACGGGTCACCGAGGACCTGGAGAGTTTCAAGTTCAACACGGCGATCTCCGCCTTGATGGAACTGAAGAACGCCATCGAGAAATCCCCGCGGTCTCCCGACGCGCGGGAGGCGGTGGAAACCCTCGTGCGGCTGCTTGCCCCCTTCGCTCCCCACATGGCCGAGGAACTCTGGGAGCGGCTGGGCCACAAGGAGCTTCTGGTCTCAAACCCTTGGCCCGCGCATGAGGCCTCGCTTCTGGTCGAGAAGGAGGTCACCCTGGTTATCCAGGTGAACGGCAAGGTCCGCTCCCGCGTCACGGTGCCGGCGGGCCAGGACAAGGAGACTCTCAAGGCCAAGGTCTTAGCCGACCCGGCTGTCCAGAAGTGGCTGGATGGCAAACCAGCCCGCGACCTCATCGTTGTTCCCGACCGCCTGGTCAACGTCGTCGTGTAAGGATTAATTAAAGGCAGTTATTTTTCTGGTTTTACCCGCGTTTCTTAGGTATACTTCTTGTATCCGACGCTCTAACCCCATGAAAACAACCCCGATGCGGCGTTTCTTTTTTCTCCGCTTTGTGAGCGCTTTTCTTATTCTCACGCTGGCCGTTCCCTGCCCAGCCCACGCCCTGCGCGCCGAGGGTCCCACCTCCAGCAAGGTTGCGGCCGGCTTGGAAGAGGCCCTCGGATCTAAAGCCGCCGACCCGCCGAAGAAGTCCAAGATTGATGTACGGACGAAAGAACTGTCGGTAAAAGACACCGTGCTGACGGTTCAACCCCTTTCACCGGACGATCTCCTGAATTACCGAGAGGATCTTTGGGAGCTCCTTAAACTCATCCCTACGGACATTCCGCACGATGAAACAATCATAGATGAGATGCGGCAAGGGAAGTGGTACGACCGGGATTTAAGTTTCGCGGTCTGGGATAAAATGTCGAATCGCCCCATCGCTCTGGCCACCCTGATGATCTCTACAGATCCCCGCTACAAGCTTGGGACGGCGGTCATCCTTGAGAACTTCGCTGTCCATCCGGATTTTCAGGGGACCCCCGCAACCAGCTGGCTGCTCCACCGTGCCTTTTCCAACGCGCACGCGCTCCTTTCTCGACTTCATAAGGGGGGACCTCTCTATGCGCACCTGCTCACCATGAAGGGGGGTCGTCCGGATAAGCTGGGTTCAGAACGGGCGGAGCGTTTTTACACCAAGATGGGAGGGGCGGTCAAGACAAGAATCCCGGTAGGTTGGGAGGTTAAGGCCGGAGAATTCGAGGGTCATGTCTTCAAGAATCCTCATCTGGAGTTTGAGTTTGCCCTTCCTGGATGCCTCGCGACGATCGAGCAGGAGTTTCAAAAAAAGCTGTCCTCCGGCCTGGAGGAGACGCAGGCGGTGGAGGTTCTTCAATGGAGCATGGAGGATCTTAGAGAGGTCCTAAGGAAGCGCGGTCTCCTTCGGCTGGGTCAAACCGATGACCAAGCGGCCGAGCTGGCCTTGAAGATGACGCTTGAGGAAAGATTCAAAACCCGGCCAACGAAACCGATTCTCCTTCGGGTTCTTCCTTCTAACCAGACGCAGGCGAGATCTCTGGAGGAGATCGGGCTTCAGCCTTTGGTGAGCCGAGAGGATATCGTAAGCCGCCTGGAACTTAGCGCTTATGAGGACCACGCCATTTCCCGCATCCGCCTGGAACAAGAAGGAGAACACCAGCATCTCTCGGTGCCTCTTTCCAAGCCGCTTAAAATTCCTGGGACAGGGCAATCTCTTGTGGAGGTCCGGATATCGTCCGGAGACCGGCGTTTTGATCAGCTTCCAGAGGTGTCGCGGCTTGTCCAGGAGCTTCGTGAAAGGAAGGCCAGCGCCTCCGATAAGCGAGATTTCCTCCAAGAGCTGCCCGGGCGGCTGCGAAACGGGAAGCTTCGCCTCTCTCACCTGCCGGCGTTTCCGCTTGGGTTGAGGGAGGAAGCGGACGTAGAAACGTTTGCCCGACGGGTTCAGCTTGACCCCTCCCACTCAAACCTTCTGGTATCGGAGGGGAAAGCCCAGGAAGCGCGCGAGCGCGAGGAACGATCCGCCAAGGCGAAGCCTCGAGAATCTCTTCCGGCGGAACCTCCAAAGAAGGATAAGCCCCCCGCGGCTGATCAGGAATCGGTGGCCCAGGCGCGCGAACTGGCCCGGAAGATTGCGCCGGAGGCCGCCCACGCCCTGGAGAGGCTTCTTAAAACCTTGGCTCTGGCGGCCTCTTGGGCTGGGATGCCGCCCAATTCAAAGGAGGTTGAAGCGCTGGGGGAAGAGATGCGCCGAGCCCTTGAGCCAGAACAGGTTGTGAGGAACCACGTTCGGAAAGGCCGCGCGCCTAACGAGGAGGAAGCGAAACGACAGCTTGCCCTGCTGGAAAAGCAGCTGCGGGAACGGATGAGGCGATTGTACAAAACGAAATCAAGGGATGAGGTGGTAGCTTCCTTTCTCTCGCAGATTCAGCGGATGGCGACGGAAAAGAATTGGGCCAGCTATTGGTGGCTGGATCCGGACGTCGAAGTGCCTGTGCCCGAGGCGGTGACGGAGCTCTACCTGGTGGATCCTCCCGAGCTGGATGAGGCCGCCACCGCGGTCCTCTTGGAAGCGACCCGCTTGCTTCAGGAGGCCTTGGTACACCATCCGCCGGAAGATCCGAAGAGCTTGCTGTTTCTTCGAAAACTTCAGCTTAGCGGGGTGAGCTACTTGGCGTCAAAGAAAAAGCTTCCCACGGAACTGGCCGACGCCTTCGTTCGCGACCCAGGGACCTACCAGGGGGAGCTTTGGCTGGTGCGCCAGAACTTTTGGTACCAGAAAATGCGCACGCAGAAGATTAGCGAAAACCACACGGGTCCACCGGGCTTGGTGCAGAGAGCTCCTCGTAAGGGGAGGGTGGAGAATTCCAGCCATGAAATTGATTTTGGAACCCCCGGGCAGCTTTCAAGATCCTCTTTGAAGAAGATGCTTCTGACCAAGATGAAGCTGGTCCAGCAGCCCGTCGTCAGCGCTCCCCGAACGAATGGGGAGCCCGCAGGGCCGACGTATGACGACCATACCCGAGCCTTCATCCTTCTGGAGGTGGCCAGTCAGCCGGGGCACTTTTCGAAACCTGGAAAGTTGGAGGACGAGAGAAAATCATTCCTGCGGGTTATGTGGATTAGGGTAAGCGAGTTACAGCGCGCGCTCAAGCAGCCTGAACCGACGTTTAAAGATGCCTACCAAAGAGGAAGACCTTTTCTTGAAGCCATTCAGATACCGGAAGAGGTCAGGCGGGATGTCCTCTTGGAGGATCCCGCGGCCGTTATCAACCTCTCTGCGATTATGTTGGAGGTGATGGCCCGGATCGCCCAGAAGCTGTCAAGCGATTTTCCGTTGGAAGAGGGTCTCGAAGGTAGTCGGGTCTTGCGCAGAGAGCTGACGTGGCGCTACCCCGCCTATCGGCCCTGGTGGCCCGGTCTGGCAGCCGCCGGCAAAGGTCAACCCTCCGCCGGCCCCTCGGCAGAGCTCGGGGCCGGGCTGCCCCAAAAAGGGGCTCCAGTTTATGGGCCACATGAAGGTGGCCCGAAAACTTCGGGGTTGGAGGAGACGGAGGGGAAACCCAAATCGACGGAGGAGTGGTTTCAAGCGGGGCTTGAATTTCTCCAGGAGAAGGATTTTCCATCGGCCGCTATCGCCTTCAGGGCGGTCACGGATCTGGATCCTGGCCTGGGAGAGGCGTGGTCGAATTTGGCCATTGCTCTTCTTGAGCAAGGCCTGTTGGAAGAAGCCCTTGCGGCCTCCCAGAAGGCCGTTATTCACCTGCCAAATTGCGCTGCGTGTTGGCTTATTCTCGGAAACATCCACCGCAACGCGGGCCGCCTCTCCAAGGCCATCAATGCTTATGGGACCGCTCTCGAGCTTGATCCCAAGTTGTCCCAAGCCCATTCCCAGCTGGGTTTAACCTATCATCGAATGGCAGTTCTTATTTTGGGACGCCAACCCCCTCCTGATAGTGCCGAAAGCGAGACCGCTAAAGAATGGCTTCATCTGGCGAAAGAGGCCTACAAAGCGGCCATCGGCTTGAATCCGGATGACCCGCTGACCTTGAACAACCTTGGAAATGTTTTCTTAAGCCTGGGCGATCCGGCTTCGGCAGAGGAAAACCTCCGGGGCGCCGTCATGGCCGATCCGGAATATCTGAACCCGTGGATCAACCTGGGCCATCTCTACAGAGAAACCGGCCGCTTTTCCGACGCGGCAAAGGCCCTCTGTGAGGTGCTCAAGCTTAAGCCGGAGGACTTTGACGCCTGGGATTTGTTCCTCAAGATGAGACTGGATTCGCGGGGGCAGGGGCTGGAACGGATTGGCCGCCTTCACCTGATCTGGCACTCCATCTTGAGGTTCTCAAGAGCAGCAAAATCACCGGAAGAAATGCCTGAACTTGCCAGGCGGCTGGAGGATGTGAAAAACCACGGGTTCCTCCCAAGCGATGTTCCCTTCATTCTCGGCATACCTGGCGGCTCTCCCGAGAGGATGTGGAGTTTGTTCTTTGAAAAGAAGGCAATCCGGAAACGGTTCCTGGCGCTGGGCGGGATACTCATTGCCATGGACGGCGCCTGGAGGACCAACGCGGATGCAGGCCGCTCACTCTCCCCCGATGAGAGAATCAGACAGCTCACAGAAGATACCACCCGAGGCTTGGGAGAGCTCCACACTGAAACAGGGCTCCCCTTCCTGGATCTCGATGGAGATCCGGAGCTGATGGATGTGATCGCCAGAACGCTCCAGTTCCTATTGTCTCCTCCACCCGAGGCCGGGCTGGAGGAGAAGATTGAACGATTTGGGGAATTGGTAAGGCAAGCCGGCAAGATCCTCGATGGACAGACGAAGCAAGGCCTCCTGAAGCCCAAGATCCAGCAGATTCAAGAAGAAAGGTTCTTCATCGAGGGAGGAATCGCTTACCTTCCGCACCGGCAAGGAAAGGCCGTGGTGATCGGAGACCTCCATGGCGATCTCGAAGCCCTCCAAAGGACTCTGAAGATGGTAAGAAAGGAAACCGGCTACGACCCCAAGACCAACAAAAACTCCGCCGCTCCGGTCTACCTCGTTTTTGTGGGGGATTACCAGGATGCGGGCTCCCAAAGCCTGGAGGTCCTCCTGACCGTTCTGGATCTCTACGCGGAAGACCCGAATCACGTCATCCTTTTGGGGGGTAACCACGAACGGGGCCGGGCGCAGTACTGGAGCCCGGACGTGCGGGCGGAGGGCCCTGACTCCCATTGGTTTTTCAAAGACATCAATAAGATCGTGGGCAGAAAAAAAGGAGGAACGCTTTACGACAGGTGGCATCGGTTGTGCTTAAAGATGCCGGTTTTGGCGGTTGCGTCCCAGGGGCTGGTGGTTGCCCACGCGGGTTCCTCCAATACGGTTTTGGAGGGGCCGGGCATCGCTGAAAAATATGGCGAGAAGCTCGATCCCAGGAAGGGACTCTTAGGCATTGCCCAAAGCAGGGATCTCCAGGACCAGATCAGCTGGAATCCCATGCCCAGCCCAAAAACAGAAGAAGCGCTTCAACAGGCCCAGCAGGCACCCGATCGGCGCAACGATGCATTCAGGCGGCTTAATCCCAGGCGGCAAAAGAGAGGTTTTTGGACGGGGCGAGAGGGATTCGATGTCTTCATGGAGGCCATCGGCGGCAAGGTTATGGCGCGGGGGCATGACCGCCTGGCCCCGTGGTGGGTGACCCTTTTTAACGGCAGGGTGATCACCCTGATTGGGACCCACCACCAGAGCCCCCATTACGGATACCGCAAGGATCAGATCACCGCCCGCTTTGCCGTCTTCGACCTTGCCAAGAGCTACGACCGTGTCGATCCCGGGGAAGTGCTCCGATTCCCTTGGGGCAAACCTTCCGCCAAATCCGGCCTGGAGGAGACGCAGGAGCTGATTGACCGATTGGCCAATTCAGAAGAGCCGATCACCGAGGCAGACGTCCGGGAGCTTAATGGCCATTACCAAGAACCTTCCTCTCCAACCTACCGGGAGGCCATGACCTTGCCTCCAAACGCTGAACATGAAGCGGCCGGTGGTTTCCGGCCGGAGGCGCCCATTGCCGAGCAGATGAGCGACTTTCTGAAGTGGCTGAATACCGCAGCCGGCAGCCGTCAAGACCCCCGCGTCTATCCGTCGCTGGGGCAGAGCATTCCCGATCGAAAGCCCTGGAATCTGGATTGGAATGACCCGGCTACCCATGCGGCGATGGCGCACTGGCTTTTCCATCAGGTGATCCATCCCTATGACGATGGAAACGGGCACACCGGCTGGGCCTTATTGAACATCCTCCGGCGAAGAGCCGGACTGCCGCCGGTTCGGTTCTTAGCGGAGAGAGAAGCCGGCTATCTCAAAACCTTCCGTTTGAATCGGGATCCCTTTCCGTATCTCCAGTTTATGGAGGAACCGACGGGGATGCAGGCAGAGGGAGGCCTGGAGGAGGGGATGCGGAAGTGGCGCCCGGAGCTGACCAGGAGAGTGAGGCAAACCGCCCGGGCGTGGAAAAGGAGGGGATGGCTGCGCTCGACCAGGGCATTCACCCAACCGGTCGTGGAGGCGGCGCGCTATGCCGAGATAGGCCTTCAAAAATCTCAAGGCAAAATGGGAGGAAGGCAGAGGATTTGGGAAAAGCGACTTCGAACCGTCATGGCCTTCAGCCGCTTTTTGCAGGCCCTCGAGGCCGATTCCCCTTCCCAGAGCCCCGCGAGAATCCTGGAGGGTTTTTCCCGCGGCCGATCCGGCGAATGGATCGAGTTTCCCGGCTCGGAAGGGGAGGCATTCCGGGTGAGGGTGGGGATTCGCAGGAGGACCAACCGCGGGGTTGGCCCGCGCAGGGTTGTGCCGCTTATCTCGATGAATTTTGAGGAAGGATCTGCCTCGGACGGCCCTTTCCGTCCCATTGGCTCTGTGAGGATTGGTACGGATGAGGACGGAGGCTGGGAAAGGCCCCTGGTTCACCTGGACCTCTCCGATCCCGTCAGAGGCGGCAGACAGAGGAATTGGTTTTCGCACGGCGAGATGGCCCTTGCCTGGTCTAACTCGCTAAGGGCTGGCAGGATTCATGAGGCCTTCGGCGGGTTTCTCAACAAGCTCATCCGCCACATCGAAGCCCTCCCCCGGAAAACAGCCGCTGGGCTGGAGGAGGGGGAAGAGGTGCAGAAGAAATTTAAGGAAACACTGCTCCGGCTGAATCCGGCTTGGAGACCTTTTATTAACCCTCTCGGTCCCGAACAGCTGAAAGATCTCATGGCCCAACCCTCCCGGGCTTCCCGATGGCTGGGCCCACTTTGGGGGGGGATGGGGGGACGTAAGAAAGAACGGATGGAGGCGGAGCTTCAAGAGGCGAAGGGAGTTGCCGATCGTTACGCGCAGTGGTTAAGGCGGGAGAAACAGAGGCGCTCCTCTCCAGAGGGAATCCGACGCGCGATCGAAGAAGTAAGCCACAGGATTTTCCAATTGGAGCCGCCAGACCTTCGTGCATCGGTAGGAGAAGTCACGGCAACCATGACTGGCGATCCGCAGTTTTCGGGATTGCGCTACATCCCCATGAGAAGAATGGTCCAGGCGCTTCCTGTCCTCTCTGAAACGCTGGGGTTGGTCCCAGGCCCAGGCAGGCGCTTTCTGGAGATCGGCGCAGGTCCTGGCGGTGGAATGGGCCTTGTTGCTGCCCTGAAGGGAATGGAGGTGTTCCTGGTGGAGACCGACCAGCCCTTCGATGTGAATCTGGGTGAAATGAGGGAACATTTTCAACGGATGGACCTCACCTCAGAGACGCTGGATCAGATGACGGCGAAAGGTGGAGTGGCGAAGGTAAATCCCCTCGAGAAGCTGGAAAAAACTCTGGCACCCCACCGGGAGGCGATCAAGGCAGCCAACGGTTCTGTGACCGTCATTCCCGGCGACTTCTCCCGTCCCGAGGTGCAGAAGAAGGTTATTGAGGCCGGACCCTTCTCCATTATTGTGGCAACGGACGTAGTCGATCCAGCCGGCGGACAATTTAGAGCCTCACTGGGCGCTACCACAACGGGAGAACCCTCGGCGGCGAGGGCCATTCTCGAGGGATTGGCCAAGGTGGCGTCGGCTTCCAGTGAGAGGGGGAGATTGTATGTGAGTTTCGTGGGCAGTGAGATGGGTCTCTTGGGCTCAAAGGTTCAAGAGACTTACCAGACCCTTGAGGAACTCCTTCGAGCCGAGGGTCTTCCGGCAGACCGTTTTGAAATGGCGCCCTCTCCTTCATCAGGGGGAGTTCTTCGGGCTCGGATTTATCGCTTAGACGGCACCCCCACGGAAGGTTCCTTCCAATCTTTAAGTGAGGTGATGGGGGCCGGGCTGGAGGAGAAGCCGGAATGGGTGCAGGGGATCCGGGCGGCGCAGAAGCTGGGCAAGGTGGCGGTGCTGTTTGATCTGGAGCTTTTGGCTGAACTGGGAGAAGATGAATTTGCGCTTCGGATGATGCTCGTTGAGCTGGGAGGCATCTTGCGGAATACCTTGGCTTGGCCCAAAGAATCTAAGCTTCGGCTCGATTTGTCCAGCGAGGCGGATGAATACGTTGGGGAACAGGGGTGGGAGGTGATTCGTGTGGTTCGGGATTCGACAAGGGGTGAAGACGAGGAGGCGCTGACCGTGGCCTCACTGCCAGGCATTGTTGCCGAAGCCCTTCAGGCCCTGGCGCTAGGAGGCGAAATCTTCCCGGTGGTGGTGGGGGTCTATCGAGCGGGGCTGAAAGAGAAAACCTTGCCGGAGGTGTTGTCGGATATGGCCAAGCAATTCGCGTAAGCAGATTTTTGTTTGACTATGGTTTGCATAATACGCATAATTTATGTCAATGAAGGAAATACACGGAAGATCAGCGGGTACCGGGTTAAAACCTGGCACCCGGAGAGGGTTGACTCTCTGGCTCGCGGGGATCTTCACCCGGCAGGAGCGGCTGGCCCTGGCCTTCCTGATGGGGGTGAGCGTGGGCGGCTTGCTTCTCATCGGCTGGGGCAGGCGGCCCCCTTTTCCGGCGCCGGAGCGCGCGGAGCTTGCCGTGGACGTCAACCGGGCGAGCGCGACGGAGCTGGCCGCCCTGCCGGGAATCGGGCCCAAGCTGGCGGCCCGGATCGCGGAGGACCGGAAACGGCGCGGGCGGTTTCTGACGCTCAACGACTTAAAGCGGGTCAAGGGGGTGACGCCGAAAATTATCCAGAGGATCAAAGGGATGGTCTGCTTCAACTGATGCGGGGGCCCCTGGCGTACGCGGCGGCGGCCTTCGCGGCCGGGATCGGGCTGGCCGGATGGGTTACCCTGCCGCCGGCGTGGCTGGGGCTCTTCCTCTTAATAGGGGCCGCGGCGGCGCTCCTATCCTGGAGGAGGGGCGCCGCGGCGAATATCGCCCTGGCGGCCCTGATGGCGATGCTGGGTTTCTTGAGGGCCGAGGTGGACGCCCGGCCGCCCCAGGATTCGGTGGAGCGGCTGATCGCGCGGGAGCCCAGACCGATCGCGGCGCAGGGGATTCTTGCCAGCTCTCCGGAATGGGCCAGAGCCCCTTCCGGTTTTGTCCGGCGCCGGGCCTGGCTCACTCTCGCGGTGATTCGGCAGGGCGAGCGATGGCGCGCCGCCTCCGGCAAGGTGCTCCTTTATTTGCCGGCCAGGGCCGGCCATTTCTCTTACGGCGATCGTCTGGAGCTTGCCGGCGAAATCCGGGCGAGCCCAGGCCGCTGGATGCGGCTTTCCGGCGCCTGCGGGACGCTGACCGTTTCCGAAGCCGGTGCCATCCGAGGCCTGCCCAGCCGCCCGTCGGTTTGGGTCCGGTATCGCCGCCGGATCGAGGCGCTCCACGGCCGGCTCACGACACTGGGCCGGTCGTTGCTGGATCAGGAGGGGTCGGCTTATCTGGAGGGGCTTCTCTTGGGCAACCGCCAGGGTTTCTCCAAGGAGCTGGCGGAGGCCTTCCGGAAGACCGGCACGGTGCATGTGCTGGTGGTCAGCGGCCTCAACGTGGGGCTGGTCGGTTTTCTGGGGATGGTGACCCTGTCGTTTCTCCGCCTGCCGAGAAATGCTTGCCATCTCCTCATCGCGGCGGGGCTTATCAGCTATTGCCTGCTGACAGGAAGCGATCCTCCCATTCTGCGGGCCACCCTCATGGGTGTATTGCTCTGCGCCAGCGCGGCGGCCGGGCGGGAATTCTCCGGATTCAACGCCCTGGGGGCGGCGGCCCTGGGGATTCTGGGCTGGGATCCGCGCGCCCTGGCCGACGTGGGCTTTCAGCTTTCCTTCGCGGCGGTGGGAGGAATTTTGCTGGCCGCCCCCTGGGTTGAAAAGGGCCCGCGGATTCTGAAGCCATTCGCCGTTTCTGTGAGCGCGTGGCTGGCGGTGCTGCCCTTGCTGGCCTGGCATTTCCATCTGGTGACGCCGGTGGCGCCGCTGGCCAACCTCTGGGTGATCCCCTGGGCGTCGTTCCTGATGGCGGTGGGATTCCTCCTGTTTCTCCTGGCCGGCCTTCATCCGGCGCTGGGCCTGCCGGCCGCCTCGGTCTTCACCTGGATGGCCTGGGTCCTGACCCAGGGGGTCACCTGGTTTTCCCGTTGGCCGGGAGCGTCTTTTTCCTGGTGAGGGAAGGGTGTATACTATCTTTTGCCATGGAAGCCGCGCCCCAGAATTCCGTCGAATCCCCCGTGGAGCGGCGCCGCCTGCCCCGCCTTCGGACGGTCCTGCCGGTGCAGTTTCGCAGCATCGCGAAACCGGAGGAGCCCTTCAGGGGCTGTCTCTCGAAGGACTTGAGCGCCGGAGGGATTCGCGTCACCGTGACGGGGTTCCTCGCGAGGGAGGCGAGGCTGGTGCTTCTGTTGTCTCTGCCGGCCCATCTGAAGCCCATCCGGACCATCGCCCAGGTGGTCTGGGTTCAGAAAAAGTCCTTGACCGAGATCTGCGATTGCGGCATCCGTTTCCTGGAAGTCAGCCCGCAGGACCGAGAGCTGATCGCCGATACGGTGGAGCGGGGCGTCGTCGGCCGCGTCGGCTCCCGCGATCGGTTTTAACCTCTTTAAGACAAGATGAAAAAGACAATCCGAATTTTAAGTTTCCTTTTCCTGTGGGCCCTGGCCGCCTCCGAGGTTCAGGCGGCCTGGGTCTGGACGCCCCAGACCCGCCGGTGGGTCAACCCCAAGTACGCCACCAAGGACACGCCCAGCGCCCAGATGGATTGGGCCTTGGGATTCTTTGAGGATCGGGATTACGCCCGCGCGGCCAAGGAATTCATCCGGCTGGTGCGGGCCTTCCCCCGGTCGGAGACGGCCCCGGAGGCGCAGTTTTTGGCGGGGGTTTGCTACGAGCAGTTGGACCAGCAGGGCGGGGCCCTGGCGGCCTACAAGAAGCTGATCGAAACCTACCCCTTTTCCTCCCGGTTCAAGGACGGCATCGAACGGGAGTTCGCCATCGCCGAGTCCTTCTTTTCCGGCAAGCCCCTGCGCGTTTTTGGGCCGCTCAAGCTGCCTTCCCTGGACAAGGCGGTAGAGGTTTACGAGCACGTCGTGTCCCAGGCCCCTTACGGCGAGTATGGAGACCGGGCCCAGTTCAGGCTGGGGGAGTGCTACCGGAAGCAGGAGCGCTTCGAGGAGGCCAGCCGCGCCTTTCAGAAGCTGATCGATGAATACCCGGCCTCCTCCCTGGTGGAGCAGGCCAAGTACAACATGGCCTTCTGCGCCTATCGGCTCTCCTTGAAGCCCAGCTACGATCAGTCGGCCACCGACGAGGCGATCCGCTGGTACGAGCAGTTCATCGCCACCCATCCGGAGAGCGATCTCATCCCGGAGGCCCAGCAGAGCCTGAAACAGCTCAAGGAGTTCAAGGCGCAGGGGCTGATCCAGATCGCCGAGTTTTATGAGGTCCAGAACAAGCTTCGGTCGGCGGCCGTCTACTACCGGCAGTTGATCGAGAGCTACCCCCAGTCTCCGCAGGCGGCCAAGGCGGTTTCCCGGCTGACCGAGCTGGAGCAATCCGGAGCGCTGAAGCCATGAGAAAACGGTTCCTCTTGCTGCTTGCCGCTTACTGCCTGCTGCCGCTTTTTCTGTCTTCCTGCGGCTACTCGGTGACCCGCCTGCTGCCCGCCAACTACCGGACGATCTACATCGATCCCTTCGCCAACGAGATCCCCTTCACCGAGGAGGTCAGCGAGCGGTCCGGATTTCAGGCGATCCTGCCCAAGCTGGAGGAGGATGTGACCCGCGGGGTGATCAACCGCTTTTTGTTCGACGGCAACCTCCGGGTCACCACGAAGGCGGACGCCGCGGACCTCCGCGTGGCCGGCGTCATTAGGGATTTCTACCGCCAGCCGGTCCGCCGGAAGGACGACGAGACGGTGGAGGAGTACCGGCTCAATCTCGTGGCCTCGGTCGTCTGCCGCGACCGGGAAGGGAAGGTCCTCTTCGATGAGCCCAACCTGATCGGCGACGCGACCTACTTCGCGAGCGGCTCCTCGGCCGTGCCGGAGTCGGCCGCGGTGGACAACCTCATCACCGATTTCTCCCGCCGGGTGGTGGAGCGGGTCGTTGAAAACTGGTAAGCCCCCATCGCCCCCCGCGGTTCTCCTGTGCGTGGGTCCGGAGAGCTGGCTTAAGGAACAGGCCGTCCGGCGCCTTCAAAAGGAGTGCTTGGCCCCCGGTTTTGAGGAGATGGATTTCGTCCGCTTCGGCGAGCCGCCGGAGGATGCAACCGAGCTCCTGGCCGTCTTGAGAACCCCGCCCTTCGGGTCGCCGTTCCGGCTGGTGGCGGCGGAGGGCTTTCTCACCCTGAACGAGACCTCCGCCCCCTGGCTGGCCCCCTACGCGCAAAATCCCAATCCGAAAACACGCCTGGTGGTCTGCGCCCAAAAGGCCGCGCTGTCCGCTTCCGTGAGAGAGGGGGTTTCGTGGGTCAGCTGTGAGCCCTTGAGGGGAGAGGCCTTGAGGGCCTGGGTGATGGATCAGGCGAAGGCTCTGGGCAAACCGATCACGCCGGAAGGGGCCGCCCTTCTCACCGCGCGGTTGGGCGGCGAGCTGCAGACCCTGCGCGGCGCCCTGGAGGCATTGGCCCTTTTCGCCGGAGGGGCCCAGCGGATCGGCGAGGCCGACGTGGAAAAGCTTATCCTGCCCTCGGTTCGGGAGACCGCCTTCGACATCCTGGACCGGGCCGCCTCCGGCAAACCCGGCGCCGCCCTGGAGGTTCTAAGAATGTCGCTTCAGGAAGGGAAGATCACGATGGAGCAGATGATGGGGGCGCTGGGCTGGTATTACCGCAATCGGGCCGAACGCCTAAGCGGCGCCGAGCTTCGAAAGGCGCTCGCGGAAATCTTGGAAGCGGACCGCCAGCTGAAATTGAGCCACCCGGCCCCGGAGCTTCTCCTCGATCAGCTTTTGATTCGTTTGGCGAGTTGACGGGCGAGCCTGGATTTCTTCCTGGAGGCGGTGTTGCGCGGGATGACCTTCTTTTGGGCGGCCTGATCCAGCTTCTTGACCAGGAGTTGGAGAATTTGTTTGGCGGCGTCGGCCTCCCCCTTTTGGAGCGCCTCGGCAAACTTCCGGTGCGCGGTCTTGAGCTCCGACCGGACCGCCAGGTTCTTGAGCCTCCTCTTCCGGTCGGCCCGCACCCTTTTGGCCGCCGCGCGAATGTTCGGCATAGACGAAGAACGTAGCACACCCAGCCGACCGATGTCAACGGCTCGCGATCCCCGGCGCCTTTTCAAAGCGGCCGGGACCATGGGTCTGGCCACGGCGGTCAGCCGTCTCCTGGGCTTCGCCCGAGACTGCCTGATCGCGGCGGCCTACGGAACCTCGGCCCCGGCCCAGGCCTTTGTGGTGGCCTTCCGGATTCCGAACCTCTTGCGGGATCTGGTGGCGGAGGGAGCGGCCAACTCCGCCTTTGTGCCGGTCTTCTCGCGCGTTCGCGCCCTGGAGGGGGAGGCCTCGTGGGCCGCTTTGTCTCGGGCCCTGTTCAGCCGTCTCTTCTTCGGTTTCGCGGCGATTTCCATTCTGGGGGTGTGGCTGGCGCCGTGGCTGGTGGCGGTGACGGCCCCGGGTTTCCGGTCCGACCCGGAGCTGGCTGCCCTGACGGTGAAGCTCACCCGGATCCTCTTTCCCTTTGTGGGCCTGGTGGGGATCTGGGCCTTTTTCATGGGGCTCTCTAACAGCCTCGACCGCTTCACCCTGCCGGCCCTGGGGCCCATCGTGCTGAACCTTTGCATGATCGGGGGCTTGATCCTCTTCAGGCCGGATGCCCTTGGGATTTCCTGCGGCTTGCTCCTCGGGGGAATTCTCCAGATCGCGATTCAGTGGCCGGCCCTTCACCGGGCCGGAGTGAGATTCCGGCTTCGGGTGAGGAGCCATCCCGGGGTCGAATCGATCGGCCGGATGATGGGGCCCAGGCTCGTGGGAAGCAGCGTTCACCAGGTGGGCGTGCTGGTGGACACGATCTTCGCTTCCTTCAAGGAGCTGGTGGGCGCGGGCGGCATCGCCACCCTTTATTACGCCCACCGGTTTCTGCATCTGCCCATGGCCCTCTTTGGGATTTCGATGGCCCAGGCGGCCTTGCCGGCCCTCTCGAGCCTGGCGGCCCGGAACGATTCCGAGGGGGTCCGACGGACCACCGCCCTGGCGCTGCGCTCCTCCCTATTCGTCGCGGTCCCTTCCTGCCTGGGGCTGATCGCGCTGGCCCATCCCATCGTCGAGACCCTTCTGGAGCGCGGGGCCTTCACCCCGGAATCCACCCGGATGACCGTCGTGACCCTGCAGTGGTACGCGCTGGGGCTTACGGCCATGTGCACGGCCAAGGTTCTGACCAACGTCCTTTACGCCTTCCACGACACCTGGACGCCGGTCCAGTCGGCGGCCTTGGCGCTGACGGCCAACGTGGCGCTGAACTTCCTTCTGGTCAAGCCGATGGGCTTGGCCGGCCTGGCGCTGGCCACATCGCTGGCCTCGGGCCTGAACAGCTGGCACCTCTACGCGAGGGTTCACCGGAGGATCGGCTCCCTGGAGGCCGGCCTCAAAAGCTGGGCGGCGCGGCTGACCGCCGCCTCGCTGGCGATGGCGGTCTGGGCGCGGCTCCTCTGGCCTGCCGGGCTTCGTTGGTTTGGAATCTCCGGCGCTCCGGCGGCCGCGGCGTGGCTGTTGGCGGTGATTGCCCTGTCGGCGGCGCTCTTCTTTGGGCTGGCCCTCCTGCTGAAGCTGGAGGAGGCCCAGGGGGTGGTCCGATGGCTCTTCAGGAAAAGCTAGCGAAGCTCCCGGACCGCCCCGGCGTCTACCTCTTCAAGGACGAAGCCGGGCGGGTCCTCTACGTCGGCAAAGCGGTCTCCCTGCGCAAGCGGGTCCTCTCCTATTTTCGCCGGCCTGCCGGCGGAAAGGTTTCGCGCCTCATCCGGGAGGCGGCCGATCTGGACTGGATCATCGCCGGCTCCGAGGCCGAGGCCCTTCTGGTGGAGTCCAGCCTCATCAAGGAGAAGAGCCCCAAGTACAACGTTCTGCTTAAAGACGACAAGTCCTATCCCTATCTCAAGGTGACGGCGGAGGAGGAGTTCCCCCGGCTCTTCATCGGGCGGGGCCGGCCGGAGCCCGGCACCAAGGCGATCGGTCCCTTCACCGAGGCGGCTCTTTTGAAGCAGGCCTTCCAGGCGATCCGCGGGGTGATCCCTTTTCGCACCTGCAGGACGCTGCCCAAGCGGGCGTGCCTGGATTTCCATTTGAGGCTTTGCCCGGCTCCCTGCGAGGGAAGGATAAGCCGGGAAGCGTACCGGCAGGGTCTCGAGCAGATCCTTCTCCTCGCGGAGGGGAAGAAGGAGAGGGTGGTGGATCTCCTTCGCGACCGGATGGAGGAGGCCTCCCGGGCCCAGCGGTACGAAGAGGCGGCCCGCTGCCGGGATCAGATCTCGGGCTTGGCGGAGCTGACCGCCCGGCCCAAACGCTTCGCCCCCACCGAGGCGCTGGCCGACTGCGCCGGCCTCCTGCGGCTCGCCAGGGTTCCGCGGCGGATCGAGGCGTTCGACATCTCCAACCTCTTCGGCCGCGAGGCGGTGGGAGCCTGCGTCACCTTCCTGGACGGCAAGCCGTTCAAGCCCGGCTACAAACGATTCAAGATCCAGACGGTCGCCGGCATCGACGATTACGCCATGATGCGGGAGGTCATCCGGCGGCACTTTCAGGATTTGGTGGAAGCCAAGAAGGGCCTGCCGGATCTGGTGGTGATCGACGGGGGCCGGGGGCACCTGAACGCGGCCCTGGAGGCGCTCGCGGAGCTCTCCCTGGAGCTCCCGGCCCTGGGGATCGCCAAGGAGTTTGAGGAGATCTTTCTTCCGGGCCAACAGGAGCCCCTGCTTCTGCCGCCCCAGTCCAAGGTGCTCCAGCTGATTCAGCGCCTGCGGGACGAGGCCCACCGCTTCGCGATCGGCTATCACCGGCTGCTCCGGGGCAAACGGGTCCTGCGCTCGGCCCTGGATGAGATCCCCGGGGTGGGCCCGCGCCGCCGCCAGGATCTTTTGGTCCGCTTCGGGTCGGTGGAGGCGGTTCGTCAGGCCCCGGTCGAGGAGCTGACCCAGGTGCGCGGCGTCTCCCAGATGCTCGCCGAGAGAATCCACCAGAAGCTGCGCCGATGAGCCCCGGCTGGCAAAGCCAGGTGACGCCGTTTCAGCGGAGGGTGTACCTGGCGGTCCTCCGGATTCCCAAGGGACAGGCGCGCACCTACGCCCAGATCGCCCGGGCGATCGGCAAGCCCGGCGCTGCCCGCGCCGTGGGTCAGGCGCTCAAGCGCAACAAATGGGCTCCCCAGATTCCCTGCCACCGGGTGATCTCCTCCGGCGGCCTGGGCGGGTATTCCGCTCCGGGGGGATTGCGCCGCAAGCGCCGGCTCCTTCGCCTCGAAGGGGCGAAGTTAAAGTAGCATATAGCCAGATATATTTCCACACCCCGCGCTGCCCTTCAGGTATACTTTTTATCACCATCCCATGAGAAGACCTACCGTTGCGCTGGCCACAGGCGCCTTTTTCCTTGCCCAACTCTTTGGGCCGGGGCCCTCCCATGCTCTCCGCCCGCAGCAGGACGTGAGGGTCGGCTTGGAGGAGGCGCTCGCGCCCGCCGCTGGGCTTGAGGAAACGGCGAAGGCGGCGAATATTATCCGAAAGAACCACCTGGTGGAGGGATTACGCGGAGGCGAGTCAGACGCGACGGTAGTTTCGGCCTTCCTGAATCAGATACGAAGGCCGCCAACGGATGCGATAGCCATCTCAAGGCCCCCCTTGTCTGAAGAGCCGTACCGGACCGGCCCCCTCCTGCGGCGGGAGATGGAGAAGGTATCGTGGGGCAGAAGCTACGATGAAAAATACTGGCTGCCGGCCTTGGAACTGGTTCTTCAAGCGGCGGCCAGGCGGTTGAAGGTCGCCCCCAAAGAGCTTGGTCTCGTGAGCATGAAGCATCTCATGAGGCATCTCTTTCATGCCCGCGATCTCCAAGGGGATCTTCTCATGGGGGAGGATTCCGAATTGGATCTCTTCCGCTGGGCCTACCGGGAGATTCCCCGGACGGTAGCGCCCAAGCTTGCCTCCGGGGAGATCGATTCAAAGAAGCTCCACGACGCCCTCGCCAATCCCTTCAAGGATTCCAACGATCGAGGCAACGACCAGGTGCAGCAAGCGATCTTTGAGTTGATGAGGGAGCATCCCGAACGGTTTGTAGATGATCCGAAAGAGCTGAAGGATAAGCCGCTGGAAGAGCTCGCGCCGATCGTCGAATCCTGGGTTCGCTTGGCCCTGGCCGCCAACCGGGTGGATTACAGCCGGCCGGTGGCCTTGAAAGAGATCGAGAGGGTAGGAGGTCTGATTCCCTTTGTGAGGCGGGGGTTAGACACCCCATTTCTCGAGGCGCTGGGGCGAGACAACTATCTTAAGGAATTTGTTCAGCAGACCCTCGTCGGCTCTCCCGAGGTCTTTTTGGTCTATCTCGCCGACAACAACGCCGAGCTGACCGCGAGCTTGAAGCTGGCAGAGGTTCTCTTGTCGGCCAACCCCAACCTGGAGATCGCCTTTGTGGTCAAGGAGGATAACGGCGTCATGAACGACGCCTCGCACGAGGACGCCTGGAGGATGATTTCCCACCAGCGCGATGGGGTGCCGGACATCTACGAGAAGCTGCGCGGCTATTTTCCAGATCGGTTCAGACTGCTTAAGGGACCCGGCTCCCAGGGGCTTCCCCTCAACGCCTTGCGAGCGGATGTGGCCGAGGCCTTGAGAGAGGCGGATGTCATCCTGGCCGAAGGGGAGGCCAACACCTGGACGTTGAACGGACTGGACAAAGAGAGAATCTATCTTGCCTTGCGGCTAAAACAGGAAACATGGACGCGCCTCGTGTGGGGCATCGGCAAGGAGATTCTTTCTGATGATAAGCTGAAGTCCGAACAGCCGCCCGTCTTCGTCCGGATCGATGGGGCCCAGGGGGCATACTACCAGAACCCGCTCAAGGACCCCGACGGGGAAAACCCTTCCTGGACCATCTTAGAGAACTTGGACCCCTTGAAGCCGGCCCACGCGGGCTTGGAGGAGAAGGTGGCGCGGATATTGCCCGAGCAAATACTCCGGCAAGATTTCGGGAGGGTAAGGGAGGTTTCCTTTTTAATGGGTGGAGGGCTCGCGGCCTCAACGGAGAAGGCGCGTTTCCTGAAGTGGGATTCTTTCGAAGGCGAGCCGAGGGTTTTTGGGCACGACTCTTTCAAAACAGTTGTTTTCAGCCGCGGCGGAAATACCATCGCTTACGTGCCTTTCGATCAGACTGAAAATAAGGGAGTCTCGGTCTACGATCTCGCCGAAAGGGCTGGCCGATTCATCCGAGTGGAAGAAGCCCGGGGCCCTGTCTTTCAGGCGGCGCTCGATCCCGATGGAAAGCGATTGGCCCTTCTGTTTCTCGGCGAACCTAAAACCAAGGGAAAACCTAAGATCAAACTTCAAGTGAGAAATTCCACAACGGGCGAGCTTGAGCACGACCTTGATATTTCAACGAAAGGCAAAAAGGTGCCGCTCCTTTTTACTCCTGATGGAAAGAAGCTGATAGCGGGGGAGTTTTTGGGCGATAACCCAGGTACCTCCCTCCGGTTTCTGGATCTTGAAACGAAGAAGGTTCATCCCTTGGCAGGCTCTTCCTCCGGCCTGCTCCAGTCGCTCCAGGCCTCCGACACCGCTTTGGTGGCCGCGGTGGCCGATGCCGATGGCAGCCGGTTCTACGCGATGACTTGGAATCTTACGGGAAAACCCACATCTCCCCGCGCCTGGCCGTTAGATCATTCGGCGAGGTCGGTGGCCCTAAGCCCTGATGGTCGAACGATTGCCACCGGTAGGATAGAAGGGGAAATCCACCTTTGGGAAGTTGGCACGGGAAAAAAGAAGGCGATCTTGGAAGGCCACACCGGCGAGGTTTCCGCGCTGGCCTTCAGCCCGGATGGCAAGCGGCTGGCCAGCGGCAGCCGCGACGCCACGGTCCGCCTCTGGGACCTCGCCGGGCTGGAGGAGACGGAACCCGGCGTGCCATCGGCGGATGTGCGTTCCGGAGTATTGTCTGTCTATGGAAAACAGGCCCAGGCGCGTCCGCTGACGGAAACGGAGCTAAGAACGCACGAAGATACGTTCCGTGGGTTGCTGGAGTTGATCCCCACCGACAAAGATCGAGAAACGGATTTTATGGACAGGCTTTTGAAAGGACACGAAGGGCCTGATCCGGGTTTAAGCTTCGCGGTTTGGACAGGGGGGCGCCCCATCGCGGTGGCGATCTTGACGAAATCGAAGAATCCCCGCTATCAAAATCGAAAGGCGGTCGTTTTGGAAGATGTCGCGGTGCATCCGGACTATCAGAGGACCCCGATCGCGGCTTGGCTGCTTTACCAGGCGTTCGCCAACGCTGCGCAACAGGGTTATTCATACGCCCATTGGCTGACGATGAGCGGCGGCCCTCAAAAAGAGGGTTGGCCGAATAAGTGGCCCGGCGCGGAGCGATCCGTCCCATTCTACAGGAAGTTCGCCGCCGTCATCAGGGAGGTCCGAATCGGTGATGCGGCGGCCGAATTTCCTGGGTACGCTTTCAGGAATCCACATCTGGAGTTTGAGCTGGAACTGCCGGCCGGACTTGGCCAGCTCAAGACCAGTTTCGACGAGAAATCGAAAGCGCTGGTTACCGTCTACGGCGACCCTTGGGGCGAAGGTGTTCTGGACATCAGTGTTGAAATTCCGGTTGAGCCGGGAGCGAAGCGATCCGAGTTAGAGCGATTGCGGGATACTGCCGCGGATCGCCTGCACGAAGCGTTTCGTCAAAGCGCGTTGGTTTCACAAACCTCCTTCACGCTGACCCGTTTAGACGACAGCCTTTACTTGAGAGACCAAAGCGATGAGGTGAGCATACCCAACATTCATTTGTGGGAGGCGATCAAGAATACGGTGGATGCCTTGGCGGACCGTGCCGACGTGGAAAACCGGAGAATAGACGGCACGTTGTACGTTCGCGTTAGACGAAGAGAGGATCGCTGGCGAATTGAGTTTTCGGATAACGGCATCGGCTTTCCGGAACCCCCTTCAGATGTGTTCCGTTATGGACCGTCGGCGCCCAAAGACAAAGAGCGCCGCTTGGGTTCGTTGGGAATGGCGTTAAAGGAGGGGTATTACGGCAACACGTTTTTGGGGCGGCACAGCGGTTTGTTGGTGATCGACAGCACGGATCGAAATTACAACGGTAGGCGAATGGTCTATGACGCGGTGGAGAAGAATGTTTTTCAAGAGCCCAGCCAAAGGAATGGCGGAATAGGGACGACGGTCATTTGGGAGTTCGGACCTTTGGCTGCCGGGCTGGAGGAGCCGCGGGCGGAGGCCCTGCGGGATGCGGGGTCCCCGCAAGCCCTGATCCCGACGTTTTCCGAAGGACTCAAGCAGACGCTGGAGTTGGCGGATGACCCCTGACCCCAGGAGTTTTATTTTATAATAGAATATTGACTAATATGAAATCATGCGGTATGCTGGGAATGTGAATCAACGCCAGCGGGAAAGCGTAGCGAGGTACCTGTACGACTTAAGCAAGATAGTCTTTGCGACGGCCGTGGTCGGTAATCTCGTTGCTTGGGAGAACTTCAACGTGATAAACTTGGTCCTGGGTGGGATTACGGTGTGGGTATTCTTGAAATGGGGACTTTCCTTAGACGAGGAGAAGAGATAGGTCGTGAATCGTGTCACAGTAACCTATTTGTTTCTTTTGGTGGTTGGGCTGATCGGGATCACGCTGACCTACTGGTCGCAGTACCGCCACCGGCACCAGCGCCACCGCCCCTGATTTTCTTCCTCGCGGAAGCCCGCCTCTTTTCTTGCCCCAGGCTCCATCGGACGCTATAATCGTTCATCATGCCAGAGACCATCACCGTGCAGCTTACGACCCTCCGCGAGACGCTCTCCAACCTGCGGAGGTATCTTTGACCTGGACCAAGCCGAGTCCAGGATAAAGGCCCTCGAGCAAGCCCTCGCCACTCCCGGCTTCTGGGACGACCCCTCCAAGGCCAACCCGACCATCCAGGAATTGAAGCGCCTCAAGTCCGTCTCCGAGCCTTGGGCCGCCTGCTGGCGCGAGCTTCAGACCCTGGAGGAATTGTCCGCCCTGATCGAGAAAGAGGACACCGCCTCCCTGGAGGATTTGAACCGCTCGATCGCCGCCCTGTCCAAGGAGGCCGCCGCCCTGGAGAGCAAGACCCTTTTCCGGGGGGAATCCGACCCCAGCAACGCCATCGTTTCGATCGCCGCCGGGGCCGGCGGCACCGAGAGCTGTGACTGGGTGTCGATGCTCTTTCGGATGTACAGCCGCTGGGCCGAGACCAGGGGGTTTGGGAAGCAGGTGATCGATTACCTGGCCGGGGAAGAGGCCGGGATCAAGTCGGTGACCGTTGAGATCCAGGGGGATTACGCCTTCGGCTGGCTGCAGGGGGAGGCGGGGGTGCACCGGCTGGTTCGGATCTCGCCGTTTGATTCCAACAAGAGGCGGCACACCTCCTTCGCGGCGGTGGATGTGATTCCGGAGATCCCCGACGACATCGCCGTGGACCTTCAAGAGAAGGACCTTCGGATCGACGTCTACCGGGCCAGCGGCCCCGGCGGCCAGGGGGTCAACACCACCGACTCGGCCGTCCGGATCACCCACCTTCCCACCGGGCTCGTGGTTCAATGCCAGAACGAGCGCTCCCAGCACAAGAATAAGGCCTTCGCGATGAAGGTCTTAAGGGCCCGGCTCCACGAGCTGGAGCGCAAGCGCCGGGAGGAGGAGCTGGCCAGGCAGCACGAGAAGAAGCAGAAGATCGAATGGGGCTCCCAGATCCGCTCCTATGTCCTTCAGCCCTACCAGATGGTGAAGGACCACCGCACCGAGGTGGAGACCGGCAAGACCCAGGCGATCCTGAACGGGGAGGAGCTGGACATTTTCCTCGACGCGTATCTGCGGTGGAAGGCCCAAAGGAAATAAATGCTGAACTGGGTTCTCCATAAGATCATCGGCTCGGCCAACGAGCGCCTCGTGAAGAGGCTCGCCCCCACGGTGGCGGCGGTCAGCGCCCTGGAGCCGGAGCTCCAGAAGCTCTCGGACGGCGGGCTTCGCGCCAAGACCGACGAGCTCAAGAAGCGTTTGAGCGCCAGGGTCCGGGAGCTGGGCGGGGGGCTTAACCCCGACGGGTCGGTTCCCTTGGACGGCCTGGACGCCGAGGACGAGGATCTTCTCAAGGCCAAGAGAAAGCGCTGCCTGAAGACCGAGAACCAGGCGATGAACGAGATCCTCCCCCAGGCTTTCGCGCTGGCGCGGGAGGCCGGCCGCCGGTATCTGGCGATGCGGCACTTCGATGTTCAGCTGATCGGCGGGATGGTCCTGCACAAGGGGATCATCGCCGAGATGGCCACGGGAGAGGGCAAGACGCTGGTCGCCACCCTGGCGGTTTACCTGAACGCCCTTTTGGGCCGCGGGGTTCATGTGGTGACGGTGAACGACTACCTCGCCAAGCGGGACCGCAACTGGATGGGGCCGATCTACGAGGGGCTGGGGCTGACCGTCGGGGTGATCCAGCACGACATGGGGCACGAGGAGCGCCAGGCGGCCTACGCCTGCGACGTGACCTATGGAACCAACAACGAGTTCGGCTTCGACTACCTGCGCGACAACATGACCGTCTCGGCGGCGGAGTGCGTCCAGCAGCGGCTCTCCTACGCCATCGTGGACGAGGTGGACTCCATCCTGATCGACGAGGCCCGCACGCCGCTCATCATCTCGGGGCCGGCGGAGGAATCCACCGAGCTCTATTACCAGATCGACCGGATCATTCCGAAGCTGGCCGCCGGCGCCGACTACACGGTGGACGAGAAGGCCCACGCCGCCACCCTGACCGAGGAGGGGGTCCAGAAGGCGGAGGGATTCCTGGCCGTCGGCAACCTCTACGAGGACACCCACGTCACCCTGGTCCACCACATCCAGCAGGCCCTCCGGGCCCATGCCCTCTACAAGCGGGATGTGGACTACATCGTGAAGGACAACCAGGTGGTGATCGTGGATGAGTTCACGGGCCGGCTCATGCCGGGCCGGCGCTGGTCCGACGGCCTGCACCAGGCGGTGGAGGCCAAGGAGGGGGTCAAGATCGAGCGGGAGAACCAGACCCTGGCCACCATCACCTTCCAGAATTACTTCCGGATGTACGACAAGCTCGCCGGCATGACCGGCACCGCCGTCACCGAGGCGGCCGAGTTCCATCAGATCTACAACCTGGAGGTGGTCTCGATCCCCACCAACCGCCCCCTGATCCGCAACAGCCACCCCGACGTGGTCTTCAAGACCGAGCGGGAAAAATTCCAGGCGGTGGTGGAGGAGATCGCCGAGCTGAACCAGCAGGGCCGCCCGGTGCTGGTGGGGACGATCTCCATCGAAAAGTCCGAGCGGTTGAGCGAGCTCTTGAAACGCCGGCAGATTCCCCACCACGTCTTGAACGCCCGCTACCACGAGCAGGAGGCGCAGATCGTCGCGCAGGCCGGGCGCCACAAGGGGGTGACGATCGCCACCAACATGGCCGGCCGGGGGACCGACATCCTGCTCGGCGGGAATCCCGATTTCCTTTTGGCGGCCCAGGTCAAGCCCCTGGAGTCCGAGGCCGGCTCGCCCCTGCCGCCGGAGAAGCTCACGGCGCTGCGGCAGGAGATCCTCTCCCAGGTGGCCAACGAGCACGATCGGGTGGTCGCCGTGGGCGGGCTTCACGTGATCGGCACCGAGCGGCACGAGTCGCGCCGGATCGACAACCAGTTGAGGGGCCGCTCCGGGCGCCAGGGAGACCCGGGCTCCAGCCGTTTCTACATCTCCCTGGAGGACGACCTCATCCGGATCTTCGGGGAGAACCGCCTCCTGGAGTGGACCAAGGCGGCCATTCCCGAGGGAGAGGCGATCGAGCATCCGTGGCTAACCCGGGCCATCGAGACCGCCCAGAAAAGGGTGGAGCTGCACAACTTCGAGATCCGCAAGCGCCTGCTGGAGTACGACAACGTGATGAACCGCCAGCGGGAGGTGATCTACAAGGAGCGCCGCCGGGTTCTGGAGGGCCAGAGCCTGAAGGCTAAGATCCTGGAGATGATGGACGAAGCGGTGGAGGGGATGCTGCTTCTCTACGCCCCCGAAACCCAGGACCCCGAGGAGTGGGACCTGAAAACCCTCGGGGAGGCGCTCACGAATACGTTTGGGGTTTCAGGGGCGGGGACGGCTCTCCCCCGGCAGGAGCTTCGGGAGGAGATCCTCGAGGCGGTCCGTCAGGCGTACGAGGCCAGGGAGCAGGCCCTGGGGGGCGAGCCCATGCGCCGGCTGGAGCAATGGGTCATGCTGCAGGTGATCGACACCAAGTGGAAGGACCACCTGTACAACATGGATCACCTCCGGGAGGGAATCGGCTACCGGGTTTACGGCCAGCAGGACCCGCTGGTCGAGTACCAGCACGAGGCCTACCAGACCTTCACCCGGATGGTCGAATCGGTCCGGGCGGAGGTGGTGGAGCTGATCTTCCGGATCCAGTCGGTCCAGATGGAGCGGGTCTCCCGCATCTTAAGCCCCACGGCCTTCCTCCATCCCGAAGCGCCCCAGGTGGTGCCGCCCGCGGTGGGACCGCGCGCGGCGCGTGAAGATGGCGCCGGCGGATTGCCGGAGGGGGACGAGCGACCCTTGCCCCTGCGCCGGGAAAACCCCAAGGTCGGAAGGAACGACCCCTGCCCCTGCGGAAGCAACAAGAAATTCAAACGTTGCCACGGCGCCTCTTAATTCTCGCCACCTCCCTTCTTCTTGTTCTGGCCTACCCGCCGTTTGACCTGGGGTGGCTGGCCTGGATCGCCCTGGTTCCGTGGCTTTTTTCCCTCGAGAAAGCAACCGCCCGGCAAGCCTTCCGGCGCAGTTACCTCGTGGGATTTCTTTTCTTCGGCGGGACGATCTGGTGGGTTGGCCACGTGACCATCGTCGGCACCGTTCTTTTGGCGGCCGCTCTGGCGTTGTATTTCGGGCTCTGGGGCTGGCTCGCCCAAAAGTTTTTCTTACCGCTTACGGCTTACCGCTTACCGCTTTTTACCTTGCCGGCCTCCTGGGCGCTTGTGGAGTTCCTGCGCTCCAACCTCCTGACCGGTTTCGGGTGGAATCTCCTGGCCCACACCCAGTGGAACTGGCTGCCGCTCATTCAGATGGCCGACCTGACCGGCGCCTACGGGGTCTCCTTCCTCGTGGTGCTGGTGAATGTCGCGGTGTGGAGATTGCTTCGCCCGCCAAAGGCTGGTGGCGGGCTCGCAATGACGATAGCCCTGCCCGTTTTCTTACTCGCTGGAGCGTTAAGCTACGGGGCCGTCCGCTTGCACCAGCTTGACCGTGCCCATTCTCCTTCTTTCCGGGTGGCGGTCCTGCAGGGCAACATCCCGCAATTTGAGAAATGGGATGAACAATTCGCCGAGTCGATCTGGCTGCGCTACGAGACCCTCACGTTGGAGGCGGCCCTGGGCCGGCCGGACCTGATCATTTGGCCCGAGACCTCGGTGCCGGGGTTCTTGGATGAGCCGGCCGTCAGGCAAAGACTCACGACGCTGGCCAGACTCGTGGAGACTCCTCTTCTCGTCGGGGTCCCGGCCGCTTCCGCCGACGGAAGCCGGTTCTTCAACCGGGCGCTCCTTGTCGATTCGCGGGGGGGGCTCACGGAGCATTACGACAAGCTCCACCTGGTTCCCTTCGGGGAGTATCTGCCTCTTACCCCGATCTTGGGCTGGCTGCGCCAGCTGGTCCTGATGGGCGACTTCTCCCCCGGGAGCCGGCATACCGTGTTTCGGCCGGCAAGCGCCCCGGTGCCGGATTTTTCGGTCTTGATCTGCTTCGAGGATCTCTTTCAGAGCCTGCCGCGCCGCTTTGTGAAGGAGGGGGCCCGGTGGCTGGTCGTGATCACCAACGACGCCTGGTTTGGGCGGTCGGCCGCCAGCCTCCAGCACCTCCAGGCCTCGGTCTTCAGGGCGGTGGAGTCGCGCGTCTGGGTGGTCCGGGCGGCCAACACCGGCTGGTCCGGCTTTGTTGACCCCTCCGGCCGCCGGCTGCCGTACCCCCGCCAGATTCCCCGTTTTGAGGCCGGTTTCGCCGAGGCCGATCTTGAGCTTTCCTTCCGTCGAGAAAGCCGATATAATCGGTAATCTCGGCACCTTAACGCCGTTTCAAAAATGGAAACGCTGGATCAGCTTATAAAACAACGCCTTACGAAGCTCGCGAAGGCGCGCAAAGCCGGCCCCGATCCCTACCAGAGCGGCTTTAAAAGGGACGGGCCCATCGCCTCTTTCCTGGCTTCTTTTGAGGAGGGCAGGCAGGTCAAGGCGGCCGGCCGGCTGACCGCCATCCGTTCGCACGGCAAGACCACCTTCGCGGATCTGAAGGACGCCAGCGGCCGGGTCCAGCTTCTTTTTTCCGAGGAGGAGCTGAAGGAGCGCTACGCCCGGATCGAGGAGCTGGATCTGGGGGACATCGTCGGGGTGGAGGGGGCGGCCCTCAAGACCAAAACCGGAGAGCCCACTCTGCGGGTGTCCGGCTGGCAGATCCTTTCCAAGGCCTTGAGGCCCCCGCCGGAGAAGTGGCACGGGCTCAAGGATGTGGAGCTTCGCTATCGCAAGCGCTACCTCGATCTCCTGGCCAACCCGGAGACGAGAGAGACCTTTTTGATCCGCAGCCGCCTGATCACCGGGATCCGGCGCTTCCTGGATTCGAGGGGATTCCTGGAGGTGGAAACCCCGATGATGCAGCCGATCCCCGGGGGAGCGGCCGGCAAGCCGTTCAAGACGCGCCACAACGCGCTTGGGATGGACCTCTACCTTCGGATTGCCCCGGAGCTTTACTTGAAGCGGCTGTTGGTGGGGGGGCTGGAGAAGGTTTATGAGGTGAACCGGAGCTTCCGCAACGAGGGGCTCTCGACCCGGCACAACCCGGAGTTCACCATGCTGGAGGTGTACGAGGCCTACGGCGACTGCCAGTCGATGATGGCGCTCACCGAGGAACTCGTCTCAACGCTGGCGGCGGAGCTTAGAGGAACGAGCCCCCTGACCTTCGCCGGAAAGACGTTGGATCTCGCCAGGCCCTGGAAGAGGGTGTCGTTGGCGCGGCTTCTCGAGGATAAATTCAAGATCAAGCCGACCGACTCCATGGAGGCCCTCGCCAAAGCGATGAAGCTGGATCTCGGAGCGGTCCCGAAGAACCAATTGGCCAAGGTGGTCCTGTCCGGGCTGGACGAGCTGTTCCAGCACCAGACGAGCGCACCGGTTTTTGTCACCGACTTCCTGAAGGTCTTCTCTCCCCTGGCGAAATCGGTCCCGGGCAGCCCCCTGGTGGCCGACCGGTTTGAGCTTTTCATCGGAGGCCTGGAGGTGGCCAACGCCTACACCGAGCAGAACGACCCCGCGGAGCAGCGCCGAAGTTTCCAGGGCACGCAGGCGCTGGGCGGCGACGAGGCCCAGGCGGTGGACGAGGATTTCCTGGAGGCGCTGGAGTACGGCATGCCCCCGGCCGGCGGCTTAGGCGTAGGGATCGACCGGCTGGCCATGCTTCTGGCCGGCTGTGACTCGATCCGGGACGTGATCCTCTTTCCCACCCTCCGGCCCGAGGGCTAGCCCCCCGATGCGGTACGAGCTGTTTCTGGCTCTTCGATACCTGGGCGGCTTGAAGCGCTCCCAGCCGTTTGTGTCGGTGATCGCGGCGATCTCGGTGTGCGGGGTGGCCGTGGGGGTGGCGGCCCTCCTGGTGGTCCTGGGGGTGATGACCGGCTTCGACGCCGATCTTCAGTCCAAGATCCTCGGCTCCAACCCGCACCTGGTGGTGGAGGCGGAATCCGGGGTGGAGGCCTCCGAGAGCTTTCTGCGCAGAATCGAGCAGGTTCCGGGGGTGGCGGGGGCGGCCCCCTTCGCCCAGACCCAGGTCATTTTGAAATTCGACAAGGCAAGCCTCGGGGCGATCCTCCGGGGCGTGGACCCGGCCCGCGAGGGGCGGGTCACCGGTTTGAGCGAGCGCCTGATCGAGGGGAGCTGGCCGCCGGCGCCCGGCGAGCTGGTCGTCGGTTCCCAGCTGGCCAGCCGCCTGCGCCTCCATCCCGACGACGAGGTCCTGGTCTGGGGAGGAGACAGCCCCAAGCCCCGCGCGATGAAGATCCGGGCCGTCATGTCCACGGGGATGTACGATTACGATCTTCATCTGGCTCTGGCCCCCCTGGCCACGGTCCAGGAGCTGATCGGGCTTCCCGGGAAGGCCTCCGGAATCGGCATCCGCTTGAAGGAGGCGATGAAGGCCCCGGAGGTCAAACGGGAGCTCCTGGCGGCGCTGGGCTTTCCTTACTGGGTGGTCACCTGGATGGATCTGAACCAGAGCCTCTTCGCCGCGCTCAAGCTGGAAAAGGTGACGATGTTCGTGATCCTGACCCTCATTGTGCTGGTGGCCTGCTTCAACATCGTGGCGACCCTGCTGATGGTGGTGGTGGGCAAGACCAAAGAGGTTGGCATCTTAAAGGCGGTGGGCGCCACCAACGGGTCGATCGGCCTGATCTTCACCTGGGCGGGCCTTCTGATCGGTTTGGCCGGCACCGCCTTGGGGACCGCGGGCGGCATGGCGCTGTGCGGTTTGCTCGCGAAATACCAGTTCATCCAGCTGCCGCCCGAGATTTATTACCTGGACCGGCTGCCGGTTCAGCTGACGATCCCCGACACCCTCCGGGTGACCGGATCGGCTTTGGGCCTGGCGTGGATCTCCTGCCTCTACCCGGCGTGGGTGGCGGCCAGGCTTGATCCGGCGGCCGCGCTTCGGTATGAGTGACCTGCTGGAGGCCGCCGGTTTAAGGAAGTCGTACCACCAGGGGGCGCAGGCCCTGGAGGTGCTCAAGGGAGTTGGCCTGGTCCTTCAAGCCGGCGAGGTGGCGGCGATCGTGGGACCTTCGGGCGCCGGCAAATCCACCCTGCTGCATCTTTTGGGAGGTTTGGACCGGCCCACCGACGGGGCCGTCCGCTTTGAAGGCAGGGACCTTTACGGATTGCCCGACCGCGCGAGGGCCCAGATCCGGTCCAGGGCCTTTGGCTTTGTCTTTCAGTTTTATCATCTGGTGCCGGAGCTGACCGTCTTGGAGAACGTCTCCCTGCCGGCTTGGATGGCCAACGGCGCCGGCGGGGCCCGAGCCGGCCGCGAGCGGGCCGCGGAGCTTTTGGAGGAGGTGGGATTGAGCCACCGGCTCACGCACCGGAGCGCCGAGCTCTCGGGCGGAGAGCAGCAGCGGGTGGCCATCGCGCGGGCGCTCATGAACCGCCCGAGGCTTGTTTTCTGCGATGAGCCGACCGGCAACCTCGACTCCGAGACGGGCAAAAGCGTTTTGAAGCTGCTCCTGCGGATCAATCAGGAGGAAAAGACAGCGTTTCTCATCGCAACCCACGAGCCGGCGATCACCCAGGTGGCCGGGCGCGTGCTTCACTTAAAGGATGGCCGACTATGGGACTCAAAGTCTACCTAAACGGGAAGCTGGTCGATTCTTCACAGGCGCAGGTTTCGATCTACGACCACGGTCTCTTGTACGGGGACGGGGTCTTTGAGGGGATCCGCTCCTACGACGGGCTGATCTTCCAGCTGGCCGAGCATGTGGACCGCCTCTATGAGTCGGCCCACACGATCATGCTCAAGATTCCGCTGTCCCAGAAGGAGATGGCGCGGGCGGTGGTGGACACCCTGCGGGCCAACCGCTTGAAGAACGCCTACATCCGCCTGGTGGTCACGCGCGGGGTGGGCGACCTGGGGCTGGATCCCCGCAAGTGCGATAAACCCACGGTCTTCATCATCACCGACAAGATCGTCCTCTACCCCGAACGAATTTACAAGGAGGGGCTGGCGATCGTCACGGTGCCCACCCCGCGGAATCTGCCCGAGGCCTTGAACCCGCAGATCAAGTCGCTCAACTACCTGAACAACATCCTGGCCAAGATCGAGGCGATCAACGCGGGGGCCGAAGAGGCGCTGATGCTAAGCGCCCACGGCTACGTGGCCGAGTGCACGGGGGAGAACCTCTTCATTGTCAGACACGGGACGCTCCTGACGCCCCCGGCCCATGCCGGGATCCTCAAGGGGATCACCCGGGGCTGCGTCATCCAGCTTGCCGTCAAGGCCAAGATCCCGGCGAGGGAGGAGATGCTCACCCGGCACGACCTCTACAACGCCCAGGAGTGTTTCCTGACCGGCACCGCCGCGGAGATCGCCCCGGTGGTCCAAATCGACGGCCGGAGGATCGGCGCGGGATCACCGGGCCCGGTGACCCTGAAGCTCATGGGAGACTTCAAGAAGCTGACGAAAACTGCGGGGGTGAAGTACTGAAGTGACCTGCGATCTGTGCGGCAGCCACGAAGCCACCGTTCACCTGACCGAGATCATCGACGACGAGAGCCGGGAGCTGCACCTGTGCGAAACCTGCGCCCGGGAAAAGGGAACCGGCATAACCCAGCCCTTCGGCCTGGCCGACCTGCTGGCGGGTTTGGCGGATTTCACCACCCAGCAGGAAGCGGAGGGGAAACCCAAGCCCAAGTGCCCCTCCTGTGGGATGACCTATGAGGATTTCCGGAAACTGGGGAAGCTCGGCTGCGGCGAATGCTACGAGACCTTTCACCGGTTCCTGGGGGCCCTTTTAAAGAGGATTCACGGCTCCACCCAGCACGTGGGCAAGGCCCCTCCGGCGCCGCCCGCCGCGCCTGCCAAGAAAACCACGCCGGCCAGGAAGGCGGCCGCCCCTTCCCAGAAGCTGGCCGACCTGAAGGCCAAACTCAAGCAGGCGATTGAAGCGGAGGATTTCGAGGAGGCGGCCTCCTTGAGAGACAAGATCAGGGCCTTGGAGGCCAAGGCGTGACCCTCAACGACCTGGTCCATCAGACCGGCGAATGGCTCAAGGGGACCGGGCCCAAGGGGGAGATCGTGATCTCCTCCCGGGTGCGGCTGGCCCGCAACCTGGAGGGACAGCCCTTTCCCCATTGGGCCGCCCCGTTGAAGCGCCAGGAGATCTTGAAACAGGTGGAGGCGGCGGTGGCCGGCTCCTCCTACCTGGCGGGAAGCCTTTTTATCAAGTGGACCGGGCTGACAGAGCTCGACCGCCTCTTTCTGGTGGAGCGCCACCTGATCAGCCGGGAGCTGGCGGCCGGCAAGAATGAGAAGGCGGCGGTGATCGGGGACCGGGAGATCGTGGCCCTGATGGTGAACGAGGAGGACCACCTGCGCCTGCAGGTTCTGCAGTCGGGCTTCAATCTCCGCGAGGCCTGGGCGGTTCTGAATCAGGTGGAGGCGGAGCTGGAAACCAAACTTCCGTACGCCTTTTCGCCGGACTGGGGATATCTGACCGCTTGCCCGACCAACGTGGGGACCGGCATGCGCTCCTCCTGCATGCTCCATCTGCCGTCTCTGGTCATGACCAAGCAGATCAACCGGGTGCTTCACGCCATCACCAAGCTGGGCCTGACCGCCCGGGGGCTTTACGGCGAAGGAACCGAGGCGGCCGGCAACTTCTTCCAGATCTCGAACCAAGTGAGTCTGGGGATCTCCGAGGAGGAGATCCTGGACAATCTGGACCGTCTGGTGGGGCAGGTGATCGAGCAGGAGGAGGCGGCCCGCAAGGCCCTCTTGAGTCAAAGCCGCCAGGCCCTGGAGGACCGGATCTGGCGGGCCTACGGCACCCTGAAATCGGCCCACCTCATCACCTCCAGCGAGACGGTGGAGCTTTTGTCGCTGGTTCGGCTGGGGGTGGACCTGGGGCTTATCACCAGTCTTGACCGGGGGCGGGTGAACCAGCTTTTCATTCAGATCCAGCCGGCCCACCTGCAGAAGCTGGAGGGCCGCGCCCTGACCCCCTCCGAGCGGGACGCCCGCCGCGCCCAGCTCCTTCGGGAGAGCCTGTGAAGCGGGTTTCGTGCTATCATAATCTTAGCGAGAAGAAAGGAGGTGAGGCGGGATGAACATGTTTAACCGGTTTACCGAGCGGGCCCGGAAGGTGATCCTCCTGGCCAAGGAGGAGGCCAAACGCTTTAATCATGACTACATAGGGACCGAGCACATCCTCCTGGGGCTGATCCGGGAAGGGGAGGGGGTGGCCGCGGCTGTCCTGCAGAATTTGGGGCTAAGCTCGGACCAGATCCGCCTGGAGGTGGAGAAGCTGGTCCAGCTGGGCCCCTCCACCATCGTCTCCGGAGACATCCCCTTCACCCCCAAGGCCAAGAAGGTGATCGAGCTCGCCATGGATGAGGCGCGCAACCTCGGCCACAACTACATCGGCACCGAGCACCTCCTCCTGGGGCTGATCCGGGAAGGGGAGGGGATCGCCGCCCAGGTTCTGGTGAACCTGGGGCTTGATCTGGGCAAGGTCCGCCAGGAGGTCATGGAGCTGTTGGGCTCGACCTCGCCCGGCTACACGGCGGGTCCGGCCCCGACGGCCAAAACCAAAACGCCGGCCCTGGACGCCTTCGGCCGGGACCTGACCCATCTCGCCCACGAGAACAAGCTGGACCCGGTGATCGGCCGCGCCAACGAGATCGAACGGGTGATCCAGGTTCTCTCCCGGCGCACCAAGAACAACCCGGTTCTCCTGGGGGAGGCCGGAGTCGGGAAGACGGCGATCGTCGAGGGGCTGGCCCAGAAGATCATCCGGGGGGACGTGCCCGAGATCCTGAAGGACAAGAGGGTCATCATCCTGGACCTCGCCCTCATGGTGGCCGGCACCAAGTACCGCGGCCAGTTTGAGGAGCGGATCAAGGCGGTGATGGACGAGATCAAGCGCTCGGAGAACATCGTCATCTTCATTGATGAGCTGCACACCCTGGTGGGGGCCGGCGGGGCCGAAGGGGCGATCGACGCCTCCAACATCCTGAAACCGGCCCTGGCCCGCGGCGAGATCCAGTGCATCGGCGCCACGACCCTGGACGAGTACCGCAAGTACATCGAGAAGGACGCGGCCCTCGAGCGCCGCTTTCAGACCATTGTGGTGGATCCCCCATCGGTGGAGCAGGCGGTGGAGATCTTAAAGGGGCTGCGCGACAAGTATGAGGCCCACCACAAGGTGAAGTACACCGATGCCGCCCTGGAGGCGGCCTCCAAGCTTTCCGACCGCTACATCTCCGGGCGCTACCTGCCGGACAAGGCGGTGGACCTGATGGACGAGGCCGGCTCCCGGGCGCGCCTCATGGTGCTGACCGCGCCCCCCAACCTGAAGGGGCTGGAGGACCGGATTGAGACCCTGCGCAAGGAAAAAGAGGCCGCGGTGAAGGGGCAGGACTTCGAGAAGGCGGCCGCGCTGCGCGATCAGGAGCGGGAGGCCCGGCAGGAGCTGGAGCGGATGAAGCGGGAGTGGTCCCGCACCAAGGCGGAGTCCCAGCCGGTCATCACCGAGGAGGACATCGCCCACATCGTCTCCAAGTGGACCGGAATTCCTGTGGTTCGCCTGGAAGAGAAGGAGACCCAGAAGCTCCTTCGGATGGAGGACAACCTTCACCAGCGGGTCGTCGGACAGCAGGAGGCGGTGGAGGCCATCGCCAACGCCATCCGCCGCTCCCGCGCGGGGCTGAAGGACCCCCGCCGGCCGATCGGCTCCTTCATCTTCCTGGGGCCCACGGGGGTGGGCAAGACCCTCCTGGCCCGCGCCCTGGCGGAGTTTCTCTTCGGGAACGAGGATTCCGTGATCCAGGTGGACATGTCGGAGTACATGGAGAAGTTCAACGTCTCCCGCCTGGTGGGGGCCCCGCCGGGCTACGTGGGCTACGAGGAGGGCGGACAGCTGACCGAGCGGATCCGGCGCAGGCCCTATTCGGTAGTGCTGCTCGATGAGCTGGAGAAGGCCCATCCGGACGTCTTCAATCTCCTCCTGCAGGTTCTGGAGGAGGGAAGGTTGACCGATAGCTTCGGCCGGAAGGTGGACTTCAAGAACACGGTGCTCATCATGACCTCGAACATCGGGGCCGAGCTGCTGCGCAAGCAGGGGTCGCTGGGCTTTCAGTCACCCAAGGAGGACGTGACCTACCAGAGCATGAAGGACCAGCTCCTGGAAGAGGTCAAGCGGACCTTCAAGCCGGAGTTCCTAAACCGCGTGGACGACGTCATCGTTTTCCGGCCGCTCACCCGCGAGGATCTCCAGAAGATCGTCGAGATCGAGATGGCCGAGGTGATCTCCAGGATCCTGGAGCAGGGGGTGACGATCGAGCTTTCCCAGAAAGCCAAGGAGTTCCTGATTGAGAAGGGATTCGATCCGGCCTTCGGCGCCAGGCCCCTGAAGAGAACCATCGCCCGGTACCTGGAGGACCCCCTGGCCCAGGAGATCATCGCGGGGCACTTCAAGTCCGGCACCCACATCCTGGTGGACGTGGAGAACGACCGGCTCCTCTTTCGCTCCACCGCCTCCGCCAGCCCCAACTCGGCCGCCCAGGGGACGCTTCCTTCCTCGTCAGGTGCCTGACCCCCTTTTCCCCCGTGCGTAGAACTCTTCGGACGGCCTCCGGCGTTTTCATCGCGGGGGCGCTGGCGCTTGCGGCCGGCCTGCCCCTGGCGAAGGCGCGCCTGGAACATTCCATAAGCGGTCTCCTTTCGGCCTCGGTCAAGATTCAAGGGATCAGCCTTTGGGCCGATGGTCTCACCCTGCACAGGGTTTCCCTGCGTCCCAACGGCCCCGGGGCTCCGGCGGCCGCGGGCGCCCTGCTCAACGTCCAGCGGCTGACCCTGGGGCAATTCTGGAAGCTGGGCCGAGGCTCCTCGATCACCGTTAAGGGAGGAACCTTTTCGCTGGCGGGAGTGCCGGTCCAGGCCAAAGGCGAGGTGGACCTCGAACTGCCGAACGGGCGCTGCGAGGGCTGGATGAAGATCCAGCACCCCCTCTGGGAGGGATGGCTGGAGGTGAGCGGCCGGATCAAAAGGCCCGTCCTGCTCGGATGGTTTCAGGGGAAGGGCCTTCCGCGCAGGCACTTTGTGGCCGAGCTGGACTGGAACCAGGAACGCCTCCTTCTTTCGCAGGCGGAGATTCAAGGGGGGTGGCGGCTCACGGGCTTCCTGGAGCGGAAGGCCTCGCCGGACATCCGGGGCCGCTTGGATCTGACCGGTTCTTCGGGCCGGGGAAGGATGAGCTGCGGTTTTCTCCTTCATCCGCCCGACGGCAGCCACTTGACCCTGCAGTTGAAAGGGTTGAGGGCCGAGGAGATCCTGCCCTGGTTTCTTCCGCCGGAGCGCCTTCCGAATTTTTCGGGCTGGCTCGAGGGCCAGGCCTCGCTCGAGGGCCCTTGGCAGCGTCTCGTCAGCCGAGGCCGGTTGACGGGCCGGGAGGTGACGCTGGGCAGCCAAACCCTCCCCCAGGTGAGCTTCGAATGGGAAGGGCTGGGGCCCAGGCTCACCATCATCAATTCGCATATGAACAAGCCCTCCGGGGTGGTCTGGATGGACGGAACCGTGGATTTGAGGAAGATCGGCCGGCCCGATTTCTTCTCGATGGTCAGGCTCTCCTCCCTGGAGAAGGGGTGGCTCGTGTCGGGCTGGCAGATGGACCCGGTTCTCCAGGGCTCCGGGCTTGAGGTTCGGCGCGTTGGGCCGGAGGATCAAACCACCGTGAGCCTCGCCTACGGGGTGGACGGCCAGGTTCAGCCCGAGCCGCTGGTCCAGTCCAAGGTTCAGGCCGACATTCCCCTGACCTCCTCCGAGCGGCTCAACATCCGCCTGGAGGGACAGGAGGAGTTTCTGGGCGTGGAGCACCGTGGAAAGTTCTAAGGGGCGCTTTTTAAGCGGGCTTTCCGAAAAGATCGCCCTCCCCCTGGGGGAGTGGGCGCTGGCCTTCTTCGGTTATGTGGGCGGCGCAGCGATCCTCCTGTGGAACGCGGGCAGGGGAATTCTGGCCCTGCCATGGGGGAGATGGGCCGGGGAAGGCCTTCTTCCCTGGCGCTGGAAGCGCCTCCTCCAGGATCGAAAGCTTTCCATGGTGGTGGAGCAGATGGAGAAGGTCGGGGTGCACTCGCTGCCCCTCGTGTTCCTGACCTCGCTGTTCACCGGCATGGTGCTGGCCCTGCAGACGGCCTACCAGCTGCAGAAGATCTCGGCCGAGCTCTACATCGGCTCCCTCGTGGCCCTCTCGATGACCCGGGAGCTGGGACCGGTCCTGACGGCCCTGGTGGTGGCCGGCCGCGTCGGGGCGGGGATCACGGCGGAGATGGGGACGATGCGGGTCACGGAGCAGATCGACGCCCTGGAGGTTCTGGCGACCGACCCGGTCCGGCATCTGGCGACCCCCCGGTTTCTGGCGCTTCTGGTCATGCTGCCCCTGCTGACCATCTACGCGGACCTGATCGGCATGCTGGGGGGATACCTGGTGGGGGTCTACAAATTGGGGATTGGCTCCTCCCTCTACGTCAACATGACGTGGGACTCCCTCAAGTTCAAGGACGTCTCCACGGGTCTTTTGAAGGCGGTGGTCTTCGCCACCATCATCGCCACGATCGCCGCCTACGAGGGATTTGAGACCAAGGAGGGCGCCGAGGGGGTGGGCCGCTCGACGACCCTGTCGGTGGTGATCTCCTTCATCCTGATCATCACGGCCGACTGCCTCATCACGGCCCTCTTTTACTTTGTCTTCCCATGATCGAGATCATCAACCTGACCAAGAGCTTCAACGGGCATCCCGTTCTCCGGGAGGCCAACCTCACCATCAAAGACGGCGAGACCATGGTGATCATCGGCCGCTCGGGAGGCGGAAAGACCGTTTTGTTGAAGCACATGATCGGACTGATGAGCCCGGACGGGGGCCAGGTCTTTGTGGACGGCCAGGAGGTCTCCCGGCTGAAAGGGGAAGCCCTGGCACAGCTGCGGCTCACGTTTGGGATGCTCTTCCAGGGGGCGGCCCTCTTCGACTCGCTTTCGGTCGGGGAGAATGTGGCCTTCCCCTTGAGGGAGCATACCTCCCTCAAGGAGGCGCAGGTCGCGGACCGGGTCCGGGAGTGCCTGGAGTTGGTGGGATTGAAGGGGATCGAGGCGATGAAGCCGGCGGAGCTTTCCGGCGGGATGAAAAAGCGGGTGGGGCTGGCCCGGGCCCTGGTCTTTCAGCCGCGCGTCATCCTTTACGACGAGCCGACCACCGGGGTGGATCCCATCATGGCCGACGCGATCAACCGGCTCATCAAGGAGCTCCACGACCGCTTGAAGGTGACGGCGGTCGCCGTGACCCACGACATGGTCAGCGCCTACAAGATCGCCGACCGGATCGCCATGCTCCATGAGGGAAGGATTGTTCAGGTGGGGACCCCCGAAGAGATTCGATGCACGACCAATCCCCTCGTGAGAAGATTCGTTTTGGGATCCTCCGAGGATGAGAAAACCTAAAAGGGGTTAACTTAAGATGGCTGAAGCCGCCCGTCAGATCAAGGTGGGTTTGTTCGTTTTTGTGGCGCTCGTTCTCTTGTCCGTTCTCATCTTTTCGATCTCCGATTTCTACACGGTTCAGCCGGAGTACCCCTTGAGGGTGCGGTTCAATTTCTCGGGGGGCATTGAGGCGGGCGCCCCCGTGCGGCTGGCCGGGGTGGATGTGGGGGAGGTCCGGTCGGTCCGGGTTTTCTTTGACGAGCCCTCCCAAAAGATGAAGGCGGAGCTGGCGGTTCAGCTGGCCACCCAGGCCCAGATCGAGGAGGATTCGACCGCCTTCGTCAACACGCTGGGCCTGATCGGGGAGAAGTATCTGGAGATCGTCCCAGGCACCCCGGGCAAGCGAAAGCTCGCGCCCGGCGAGATCCTGGTCGGCAAGGATTCCATCTCTTCGGAGAAGTTCATGGAATCGGCCTATGGGGCGGTGAGCGAGCTCAAGGAGATGATCACCTCGGTCAACGTGGTGATGGCCGACCCCGCGGTCCAGCAGTCCTTCAGACAGACCGTGACGAACTCGTCGGAGGCCACGGACCGCCTGAATCTTTTCCTCGAGCAGGCCAACGACCTGCTGGCCAAAGTCCGCTCCGGCCAGGGGACCGTCGGCAGGCTCCTGACCCAGGATGAGCTTTATCAGGATCTGAAGGCCCTGACGGCCGATTTGAGGGCCCATCCCTGGAAGCTTCTTTATCGTCCCAAGGAGGCCAAGAAGAAGTGAGGTTTGTGTCTTTCATTAATTGTCCGTTCATTGAAGGAGGTGATTTTCATGACGTTGTGGCTTATCCGGATTTTTTTCGTGGCCTTAAGCGCCATCGTCGGTTATCAGGTGGGTCTGTTGGGCGGAGTGGCCCAGGCGGGAACCCTGGGGGCGGCCATCGGTGCGGGGGTGGCCTGCGTGCTGATCGGGCTGGAAGCGGCCCTGCGGAAGGTTTCCACCCGGGGTCTTTCGGCGGCGGTCTTCGGGCTCCTGTTTGGGCTGATCATCTCGCGCCTCATCGTGACGACCCTCGACCTTTTTCCCCTGGGGTCGGAGGTGACCTCGGTCCTGAAGGCGGCGATCGTGGTCATCTTCAGCTACTTCGGCATGGCGGTGGCTTTGAGGGGGCGCGATGAATTCAACATCATCATCCCCTATGTGAAATTCTCCCGCCAGGATCAGCGGGAGGAGCTGGTGATCCTGGACACGTCGGTGGTGATCGACGGGAGGATTTCCGACATCTGCCAGACCAAGTTCATCGAGGGAAGCTTCCTGGTCCCGCGCTTTGTCCTGAAGGAGCTCCAGCAGATCGCCGACAGCCAGGATCCCATCAAGCGCAACCGCGGGCGGCGCGGCCTGGACGTGCTGGCCCATCTGCAGAAGATGCCCGCGGTGCAGGTGAAGATCAGCGAGGAGGAGTTCCCGGACACCAAGGAGGTGGACGCCAAATTGGTGAAGCTGGCCAAGCTCCTGTCGGCCAAGGTCTTGACCAACGATTACAACCTGAACAAGGTGGCCGAGCTGCAGGGGGTGCGGGTCCTCAACATCAACGAGCTGGCCAACGCCCTGAAGCCGGTGGTTCTGCCGGGGGAGCTCCTGGAGGTCCGGGTGGTCAAGGAGGGCAAGGAGTACAACCAGGGGGTCGCGTACCTGGACGATGGGACCATGGTGGTGGTGGAGCAGGGCCGGGGCCTCATCGCCCAAACGGTGAAGGTGCTGGTGACCAGCGTGCTGCAGACGGCGGCCGGACGGATGATCTTCGCCAAGCCGGAGGCCGAGAACGCGCGGGGAGGATGGAAACCCAACCAGCGGGCCTAGCGCCGCGGGTGACCGCCATCGTGGCGGCCGGCGGGATCGGCAAGCGCCTGGGGGCGCGCGGGCGCAAGTCGTTCGTCCCCCTGGCCGGGCGGCCGATGCTTTATTGGACCCTTGCCGCGCTGGCGCGCTGCCGGCGGGTGGAGGGGCTGGTGGTCGTGGTTCACCCGCTGGATCTTGAAAGGACCCGGCGGCTGATCCGGCGCTGCCGGATCGGCAAGGTGAAGGCCGTTGTTCCAGGCGGCGCCACGCGCGCCGAATCCGTTTTCCAGGGCCTGCGGGCCCTCCCCCGCGAGGTCCGGTGGGTGGCCGTTCACGACGCGGCCCGGCCCCTGGTGACCGCCTCCGTCGTGGAGGGGACGCTCGCGGCCAGCCGCGCCAGCGGGGCCGCCACCGCCGCTGTTGCCGTGGTGCCCACGATCAAGGAGGCGCGAAACCGCTGGGTCGTTCGAACGCTGGACCGGCGAAGCTTGTGGGAGATTCAAACCCCGCAGATTTTTCGGCGGGACCTCCTGGAGAGGGCCCATGCCAAGGCCCGGACGAACGGATCCGGCGCCACGGACGACGCCGCCCTGGTGGAGAGGCTCGGGGTGCGGGTCAGGGTCGCGCCGGGATCCCCCCGGAACATCAAGGTCACCACGAAGGAAGATCTGGTCATCGCCAAGGTGTTTCTAAAAAATGCGCATCGGCATCGGATTTGACATTCACCGCCTGATTTCCGGGCGGGACCTCATCCTGGGGGGCGTCAAGCTTCCTTCGGCCAAGGGGCTGGCCGGCCACTCGGATTCGGACGTCCTCCTTCATGCCCTGGCCGATGCCCTGCTGGGGGCGGCCGGGGCCGGCGACCTGGGAACCTTCTTTCCGGACACCGATCCCCGATGGAGAAACGCCCCCAGCCGGATCTTTGTGAAGAAGGCGCTCGCGCTCGCGGCGCGCGGGGGCTGGTCGGTGGCCAACGTGGATTTGGTGGTGGTCACCGAGGCCCCGAAGCTCGCCCCCCACCGGGAGGCGGTGATTCGGTCGGTGGCCCGCCTGCTCTCGGTGCCTCCGGCCCGGGTGAACCTGAAGGCCAAGACGATGGAGGGATTGGGCGAAATCGGGAAGGGAAGGGCCATCGCCTCCTACGCGGTGGCTTTGCTGGAAAAGTCATCCCCGCGGAAGCGGGGATCCTCACTTTCGTGAGGATGACAGGGAGACGACGGTGATGCTTTTGACCGCTCTGTTTTGGGTTGCGGCTGTTCTCATTGCCTTGCTGGCGGCGCGGTACCTCCTAAGAGACGAGATCCAGGCCGCCCTGGAGCGGGACCCTGCGGCCCGTTCGGGATGGGAAATCCTGCTGCTGTATCCGGGCGTCCAGGCGATCGCCTGGTATCGCGCGGCCCACTTCCTCCGCCGTCTGGGTTTCAAGTTCCTGGCGCGGCTGATCTCTCAAACGGCGCGGGGCCTGACCGGCATCGAGATCCATCCCGGCGCCACGATCGGCAGGGGGCTCTTCATCGATCATGGGATGGGGGTGGTGATCGGAGAGACGGCCGAGGTCGGGGACAACGTGACCCTCTTTCAGGGCGTGACCTTGGGCGGCACGGGCAAGGAAAAGGGAAAGCGGCACCCCACGATCGGCAACAACGTGGTCATCGGGTCCGGAGCCAAGGTCCTGGGGAGCTTCAAGATCGGCGACAACGTCGCCATCGGCGCCAATGCCGTGGTGGTCCGGGAGGTGCCCCCCAACTCGGTGGTGGTCGGGGTGCCGGGGCGGATCGTCCGCCAGGAGGGGCGCCGTTTCCCCGGCATCAACCTGGACCACACCACCCTGCCCGATCCCCTGACCCAGGCGCTGGAGAAGCTCCAGCACGAGATCGATACCATCGAAACCCAGCTTAAAGAGCACCGCAAGCGAGCCTCTTAAGATCGTGCGGCTGACCAATACGCTGACCGGTAAGAAGGAAGAGTTTGCTCCGCTTCATCCCCCCCGAGTGAGCCTGTACGTCTGCGGGGTCACCGTCTACGACGACTGCCATGTGGGCCACATCCGAGGGGCGGTCGTCTTTGATGTCCTAAGGAGGTATCTCGAGGCCCTGGGTTTTCAGGTCACCCACGTTCGCAACGTCACCGACATCGACGACAAGATCATCGAACGGACGCGGGAAGAGCTGAAGGAGACCGCCCAGGCCGGCGATTTGAAGGCGTCCGTCCAGGAACTGGCCCGGCGGTTCGAGGCGAGCTTCCGGTCGGATTTCAAGAAGCTGAATCTCCTGCCCCCCCACCAGGAGCCGCGCGCCACCGAGTTCATCGACCGGATGATTGTCTTCATCGAGATGCTCCTCGCGCGGGGGGCCGCCTACGTCGGTTCCGACGGGGTTTATTTCTCGGTTCGGAAGATCGAGAAGTACGGGGCCCTCTCCCGCCAAAGGCTTCAGGAGATGCGCCAGGGGGTTCGGGTCGAGGCGGGAGAGGGAAAGAAGGACCCCTTCGATTTCGCGCTCTGGAAGCGCTCCAAACCGGAGGAGCCTTCCTGGGCCAGCCCCTGGGGGCCCGGGAGGCCCGGATGGCACATTGAGTGCTCCGCCATGTCCACCGTCCTGCTGGGAGACGCCTTTGACATCCACGGCGGCGGCCAGGATCTTATCTTCCCGCACCATGAAAATGAGCTGGCCCAGGCCCTCGGGGCGGGCAAACCGTTTGCCAGGGTTTGGCTGCACCATGGGCTCTTGACGGTGAACGGCCAGAAGATGTCCAAGTCGCTGGGCAACGTCGTGCGGATCTCCGACGCCTTGAGCCGCCACTCGGCCGAGGTGCTGCGCCTCTTCTTCCTCTTAGCCCATTACCGCTCGCCGCTGGATTTCACCTGGGAGCGCCTTCAGGAGGCGGCGGCCGCTTATGAGCGCCTCTTGGATTTCGTCACCCAGGTCGAGCAGAGGGTCGGTTCGGGCAGCGAGGAGGCCGCGGAGCCGGTGGACCGCGCCCGGGATGATTTTCACGCGGCCATGGCCGACGATCTGAACACCCCTCAAGCCCTGGCTGCCCTGAACCGGCTGGTCACCCAGGGCCATTCCTGGCTGGACCAAAAGGGCGGGGCCGCGCAGCCGAAACTGCGCCACGCGGCCAAAACGCTCGGGGAGCTCGCCGGCCTTCTGGGCCTGGGGCTTCGCCAGGAGATTCCGCGGAAGGTGCAAGACCTCATCCGCCAGCGGGATGAGCTTCGTAACAAGAAAGAGTTCCAGGCGGCCGATGAGATCCGCGGGAAGATTGCGGAGGAAGGCTACCTCCTGGAAGACACCGCCGGAAGAACCGTCGTGAGAAGGAAGGTCTGATGCGGCGAGGATTGCTGATCACCCTGGAGGGGCCGGAGGGCTGCGGCAAGTCCACCCACAGCCGGCGCCTGGCCAGGTGGCTCAAGGGACGCGGATTCTCCGTCGTCTTGACCCGGGAGCCGGGGGGAACGCCGCTGGGGCGAAAGCTGCGGTCGATTCTCCTGGATCAGGAGTCCCTGGGTTTGACCCCCTGGATGGAGCTTCTCCTCTATGAGGCCAGCCGCGCGGCGCTGGTTTCCGGCGTCATCCTGCCGGCCTTAAAGGCGGGCAAGGTGGTGGTGGTGGACCGGTTTCAAGACTCCACGTGGGTCTATCAGGGCTGGGCCGGCGGGGTGGATCTGGAGGGGGTTGAGCGGCTGGGGCGGGCCGCCTGTCAGGGGCTGGAGCCCCATTTGACGATTCTCCTGGATCTTCCGGTCTCGAGGGGGCTCTCCCGCGTGGCGCGTCCCAACCGGATGGAGCGAAAGCCGGTCGCCTTCCACCGCAAGGTTCGCCAGGGCTATGGGGTGCTGGCCCGCCGCCACAGGCGGATCCGGGTCATCCGCACCGAGGCGCCGGTGGGCGAGGTTCAAGAGAAGATTCGACAGGTGGTGGAGCGTGTTCTCAAAATTAATCGGGAATGAAGCGGCGGTCCGCCTGCTCACGGGCGAGATCGCCGGCGGGCGGCTCGCCCCCTCGTACCTTTTCACGGGCCTATCCGGAATCGGCAAGCGCTCCCTGGGGCTCGCCTTCGCGCAGGCCATTCTTTGCGGCGACAGGCCCTCCGCCGGGGCGCCCGGCGAGGCCTGCCCGCCAACGTTCTGTGGCGAGGCCTGCGGGCGGTGTCCGGCTTGCCAAGGGGTGGCCGCCGGCAGTTTCCCGGACCTGATCGCGGTTTCTTCGGAATCGCCCGGCGGCCCGATCCGGATCGAGCAGGTGAGGTTGTTGGCCAACGGGATGCGCCTGACCCCCCACACCGGGGCCTGGAAGGTCGGCCTGGTGGAGGAGGCCGAAGGGCTCACCGAGGAGGCCGCCAACGCGTGCCTGAAGCTCATCGAGGAGCCGCCGGAGAAATCCGTCCTCATCGTCACCTCGAGCGCTTCTTACCGGCTGGCCGCCACCTTGCTTTCCCGGTGCCAGCGGATTCGATGCTGGCCCCAGGGGATCGGGCGGGTCGCCCAGTTTCTGGAAAAGCAAGAGGGGCTTTCCTCGGAAGCGGCGCGGGGCCTGGCGATCGGGTCGGGAGGGAGGGTGGGGCTGGCTCTTCGCTGGCACCGAGAAGACGGCTTGGCCAGGAAGAATCTTCTCCTGGATGAGCTCCTGGCGGCCCTGCGGCGGGGGGCCCTGGAAACCCCCCTGGGGAAAGCGCCGCGGCTGGAGATCGAGGAAGCCCTGGATGGAATCGCCGCCTGGTGGAGGGACCTTCTCCTTCTTCGCCTGGGGGCCGACCGCTCTTGGATCATCCACCAGGACCGGCTCGACGACCTCGAGCGGGAAGCCAAGCGCCTCGGACCTTCCATCGAATCTTGGATGGACCGGGTTGAGCGGGCCTACCGGGCGCGGTCGGCGGTTCAGGCGAACGCCTCGCCCCGCATGGCCCTGGCCCTGGTGCTGGCCCGATGACGGCCGGCCGGTTTTATCTGACCACCCCGCTGTATTACGTGAACGCCAAACCCCACCTGGGCCATGCCTACACGACGATTGTCGCCGACTGCCTCTCCCGGGCCCGTCGCCAGCGGGGAGAGGAGGTTTTCCTTTTAACCGGCACCGATGAGCACGGGGAGAAGATCGCGCAGGCCGCCTCCGCGGCCGGACTTTCGCCCCAGGCCTTCGTGGACCAGATCTCCGGGCAGTTTAAAGCCCTCTGGAACTTGCTCGGGGTCTCCTACGACCACTTCATCCGGACGACCGACGCCTCCCACACGCGGGGGGTTCAAGAGGCCCTGAAGCGCCTTCAGGCCCAGGGCTCTTTAAGAAAGGGAACCTACAGCTTCTGGTACTGTGTTCCCTGCGAGACGAGCTGGACGGCCGGGGATTTCGCGGACCCCGCCAAGAAGGTCTGCCCCGCCTGCCAGCGGCCGGCAGGGGAGGTGACCGAGGAGGATTTCTTTCTCAATCTGGAGGCCCACCGGCCGTGGCTTAGGTCGCACATTGAAGCCCATCCCGAATTCATCCGGCCGGAGCAGCGCCGCAACGAGGTCCTCGCCCTGCTGGCCAAGCCCCTTCCGGAGCTTTGCCTCACCCGCCCCAAGGAGAGGGTTCCCTGGGGGATCGAGGTTCCCTTCAGCGCTTCCCATGTGGCCTACGTGTGGTTTGACGCGCTGATGAATTACCTCACCGCGCTGGATTGGCCCGGCGGCGGGAAGTTCCAGGAGCTCTGGCGGCAAACCGGCGCCATTCACCTGATCGGCAAGGACATCCTCCGGCACCACGCCCTCTATTGGCCGATCATCCTGCATGCCCTCGGGGAAGAGCCCCCCCGCACGATCCTTGCCCACGGATGGTGGCTGATTCAGGGGGAGAAGATCTCCAAGTCCAAGGGGAACATCGTGGACCCTCAAGCCGTCGTGGAGACCTTCGGTCTGGACGGGTTCCGGTATTTCCTGCTGCGGGAGGTCCCCTTGGGAGAGGACGGCGTCTTCTCCGAGGGGGCCCTTCGGGCGCGGCTGAACGCCGATTTGGCCAATGACCTGGGCAACCTGGTTTACCGGACGCTCACCATGCTGGAGAAGCACACCGGGGCGAGGGTGCCGCGCGGAGGGCTGGACCCCTCGGTGAAATCGGAGATCCTGGCGTGCGAAAAGAATCTTTGGGCGGCCGTCGCGCGGATGGCGCCGGATCAGGCGCTCAAGGAGCTCTGGGTCTTGATCAACCAGGCGAACACGCGGATCGAGCGCTCGCAGCCGTGGACTCTCGCGCGCCAGGCCCGGCGGGAGGAATTGGAGGGGCTTCTCTACAGCCTGGCCGAAACCTTGCGGGCGATCGCCCTGCTGTTGTGGCCCTTTCTGCCGGCGACCGCCGAGTCGATCTGGGGGCAGTTGGGCTTGACCTCCCCGCTGGCCCAGGAACGCCTGCCTGCCGCCCTGGCTTGCCCAATTGCCTCCGGCAACCCCATCGCCAAGGGAAAGCCCCTCTTCCCCCGCCTCGAGTGACCTAGTGGTTGGTGTTGGAACGAACGGTAAGAATCCCCTTTTCGATGGCGGAGACGGCGGCCTCCGTCGCCTGGGGATCAAACTGGCTGCCCGCGTTCCGTTTTAGCTCGGCAGCCACTTCGTCGAGGGAAACCGATTTCCGGTAGGGCCGGTGGGAGGTCATGGCGTCGATGGCGTCGGCCACGGCGATGATCCTGGCCTCCAGCCGGATCCGGTCGCCCCGGAGCCCTCTGGGGTAGCCCTTGCCGTCCCACCGCTCGTGCTCCTGATTGACCATCTCGGTGATGTCCCTCATGAAGGTGAGCGGCTCCAGGATGCGGGCGCCCCAGACCGGGTGCTGCTTGATCACCTCGAATTCCTCCGGGGTCAGAGGCCCGGGCTTCAGCAGAATCGAGTCCGGGATGGCGATCTTGCCCAGGTCGTGGAGCTCGCAGCCCATCTTCAAGCGCTCGATCCGTTCGCCGGCCAGGCCCATCTCCTCGGCGATCACCCCGGCGTAATGGGAGACGTTGTGGGAGTGGTCGCCCAGGTAATTGTCCTTGGCCGTCATCGCCTCCACCAGGGCGGTCACCGTTTCCAGGTAGGCCGCCTCCAGGTTGCGGTGGGTGCTCTCCAGGTCGCGGGTCCGCTTGGACACCTCCGCCTCAAGGCGGCGGTTCCATTCGAGCGTCTGATCCTTGATCTGGTCGAGGTTCCGCTCCCTTTCGGCGAGGACCTTCTTGAGAAGGAAGAAGGCCACGCCGCCGGCGGTAATCCCCAACAGGATGAGCAGATTTGAGAGAGGGAAAATCGTCATCGGCGCATAGTATACTATAAATCTTCCGATGATCTATCTCGATTACAACGCCACCGCCCCCTTGCGCCCCAGGGTCCTCGAAGCGATGCGCCCCCCCGGGGGCGGGGCCTTTGGGAACGCCTCGAGCCTGCACGCGAAGGGCCGCGAGGCCCGCGGCGCCCTGGAGGCGGCGCGTCAGGAACTGCTCGGCTTCCTGGGCGATCCCCAGGGACAGTTGGTCTTCACCTCCGGCGGAACCGAGGCGGACAATCTGGCCTTGAAGGGAGCGGCCCGCGCCCGGGGCGCCGGCGGCGGGCGGCTCATCGTTTCGGCGGTGGAGCATCATGCCGTTTTGCATCCTGCCCAGGCGCTGGCCAGAGAGGGATTCGAGGTGACGGCGCTTCCGGTGGACCGGCAGGGGCTGGTCGATCCGGAAGCGCTTCGCGCCGGCCTCACGCCGGACACCTTTCTGATTTCGGTGATGCACGCCAACAACGAAACCGGCGCGGTGCAGCCGATCGAGGAGGTGGGAAGGATCGCCCGGGAACGGGGGATCTTGTTTCACACCGACGCGGTGCAGTCCTTTGGAAAGATTTCTTTGGATATGAACCGGGTGAATGCCGATCTGGTTTCGATCTCCGCTCACAAGCTGGGCGGGCCGCAGGGGGCCGGGGCTTTGTATGTGAGGAAGGGGGTCCGGCTTGCGCCCCTCCTTCACGGCGGGCCGCACGAAGGGACTTTGAGGGCCGGAACCGAGAATGTTGCCGGCATCGTCGGAATGGGCGCCGCCGCTTCCGCCTCTGTCGACGACTTGCGGGAGGGAAGGGTGGCCAGGATGGAGGCGCTTCGGGATCGGCTCCAAGAGGAGCTGATGAAAAGGGTGCCGGAGGCGCTGGTTCATGCCAAGGGGGTCCAGCGATTGGCGAATACCTTGAACGTCAGCTTCCTGGGAGCAAGCGGCGAGACGCTGTTGGCGGCGCTGGACCTGGCCGGGATCTGCGTTTCCACCGGGGCGGCCTGCTCTTCCGGTTCCGCGGAGCCTTCCCACGTCTTGAAGGCGATGGGTCTCAACGATCGGGAAATCGAAGGCTCGATCCGCTTCTCCCTGGGCTGGGCGACCACCCCCGAGGAGATCGAGGCGGCCCTGGCCGCTATCCCGGCGGTGGTGGCGCGGGTCCGCCAGGCCTCCCATCCGGTGAAGACATGACCCTCGTGGATACCCACTGCCATTTGCACCGGCAGGAATTCGACGCCGATCGCGGCGAGGTGATCGCCCGGGCCTCGGAGGCGGGCGTTTCCGCCCTGCTGGACCCGGCCACCGATTTCGCTTCCAATCAAACGGTGGTGGAGCTGGCTTCCCGTTTCGCCCAGGTTTACGCGGCGGTGGGGGTGCATCCCCACGACGCGGCCCAGCTTACCCCTTCGGCCCTCGCGGAATTGGCCCCTTTGGCCGCGCGGGAGAAGGTGGTGGCGATCGGAGAGATCGGGCTCGATTACTATCGGGATTTAAGCCCGCGGGAGATTCAGAAAGAGGTTCTGGGCAGGCTCTTGAGGCTCGCCCACGAGATGGGCAAGCCGGTGATCCTCCACTGCCGGGGCAGTGACGGCGCCGGCGCCGAAGCCTATGAGGATCTCTTCGCGATCTTGACCGAGAACCTGAAGGCCCCGATCCGCGGCCTTCTGCACTGCTTCGGAGGAACCCTGGAGCAGGCCCAGCGGGCCCTGGACCTCGGGCTTTATCTCTCCTTTGCCGGCAACCTCACCTTTGCCAAGGCCGATGCCTTGAGGGAGACGGCCCGGAAGGTCCCCTTCGACAAGGTGCTGTTGGAAACCGACGCCCCGTTTCTGGCCCCGCAGGCTTACCGCGGAAAACGCAACGAGCCCAAATTTCTGACCGAGCTTGTTTCCCTGTGGGCCAAGCTTCGGGACCTGACGCCGGAGGATGTGGCCCGGGTGACCTCGGCAAACGCCTGGAGCCTTTTTGGAATCGGAGAAGCTCCGGCGCCCCGGATCGCCTATCCGATCCGCCGCTCGCTGTATCTGAACGTCACCAACGCCTGCACCGACCGGTGCGTCTTCTGCTCCTTGAGTCTGGACGAATTCTGGGAAGGACAGGGCCCCGCCGCCTGGGTCAAGGGGCACAACTTGAGGATCAAGCGGGATCCCACGGCCGACGAGGTTCTTCGGGCCGCCGGCGACGTGAGCGGTTTTGACGAGGTGGTCTTCTGCGGATACGGAGAGCCGATCTTGAAGCTCGATCTCCTGTTGGAGGCCGCCCGTCAGCTCAAGGCCAAGGGGGCCCGGCGAATCCGGCTCAACACCAACGGCCACGGCAACCTGATTCACCGCCGGCCGGTGGCCTCCGACCTGGCGGCGGTGGTGGATGAGGTTTCGGTGAGCCTGAATACCCCAGACGCCGAGCAGTACCTCAAGGTCTGCCGGCCGGTCTTTGGGTTGGCCACCTACGAGGCGATCAAGACCTTCATTCGGGAATGCAAGACGGCCGGGATGAAGGTGGTGGCGACGGTGGTCGCCATGCCCGGCATCGACGTTCAAGCCTGCCGCCGGGTGGCCGAGGAGGAGCTGAAGGTGGCCTTCCGGGTTCGCGGGTACGACGACATAGGCTAGGCCCATGTCACGGACAGAGCTCTTTTTGATCGTGGGGATCCTTTCGGCCACGGCGGTCCTGGGCGCCATTCGGATGGCGCCGGCCCCCGCGGCCAGGGACCAGGGAGAGAGTCTTTCCTGGAGCCAGGAGGAACAGGCGGCCGCCGAAAGGCTTAAACGGGTCTCCTCCCAGGATCCCCAGGTTCTTCTCGAAAGGCTGGAAGGCGACCCTTCTCTGAAGAGGGGGATTCTTTTCTTTTCACTGGGGCTTATCCTTCTGGTGGCGGCAGCGGTGATGGTTCTCCTGCGCTTGGGGAGCCGCTTCCTGGCCCGGGCGCCCCTTTACAAGAGTCTGGGTGTTCCGCCCGACCCCGCCTGGGGTTTGAGGGAGATTCTGCGCGTGACGGCGGCCCTCTTTCTTCTGACCGAGGCGGCGCTCCTGGGCCAGTGGTGGATCCGCCACAGCCTCGCCCCGCCGTGGCTGGACCCGCACGTTCTTTCGCTGGCCAACACCCTGCTCATTGATCTGGCGGCGGTGGCGGCGGCCCTGGCCCTCTTGGGTTCGGCGCGGTCCCGGATCTTTCACTGGCCGGAGGCCGGGCCCTGGGCCTGCCTGCGGTTTGGGATGGCCGGTTACCTCGCCTTTCTGCCCCTGTTTGTCTTTCTGGCTCTCACGGCGGCCTGGACCGCCGAGCTTCTCGGCCGCTCGCCCACCCCTCAAGCGGTCTTCACGATCTACCTCTCGGAGAGCCGGACCTCGGTGTTGGCGTGGCTGGTGGCGCTGGTGACGGTGGCCGGCCCGGCGGCGGAGGAGATCTTCTTTCGGGGCCTGGTTTATGGTTGGCTAAGAAGCCGTTTGTCCATCGGCCGGGCCCTGCTCTTGACGGCCGTTCTCTTTGGCGCCCTGCACGCCGACCCGGTGGCCTTTCTTCCCATCACCGGGCTGGGGCTTCTTTTTGGCTGGCTTTACGAGAAGACCGGCTCACTCATGGCTCCCCTGGCCGTCCACATCCTTCACAACGCCGGCATGCTTTATTTCGCCAGCCTCGTGAAGGCGCTCGCGGCCAAGGGATGAAACCCGTTTCTTCGCTTGGAGAAAAGGGGCTCATCGCGCGCTTGGCGCGGGGCCTGCGCCCCGGAGCCGGGGTGATTCGAGGCATCGGGGACGACTGCGCGGTGCTGAAGCTCCCCCTGGGAAAGGATCTCCTCTTCGCCTGCGACATGCTGGTGGAGGGGGTCCACTTCCTGAAGCAGTCCAGGGCTGACGGCGTGGGATGGAAGGCCCTGGCCGTGAATGTGAGCGACATCGCCGCGATGGGAGGCTTGCCCCGCCATGCCGTCGTCTCGCTGGGCTTGCCGCCATCCACGCCGGTGGCGTGGGTGGACGGCTTGTACCGGGGTTTGCGCCGGTGCGCCCGCCGATTCAAGGTCAACTTGGTTGGCGGCGACACCGACCGGTCGGAGAAGATCATCGTGGATGTGGCGATTTTAGGAGAGGTGGAGAAGCTCCGCGCGGTCCGCCGCGACGGGGCTGAACCGGGGGACATTCTCTTGGTGACGGGCCGTCTGGGCGGCGCCGTCCGGTCGGGCCGGCACCTCCGCTTTACCCCCCGGGTTCTGGAGGCGCGGGCGCTGGCGGCCCGGGCGCCGATCCACGCGATGCTCGATCTTTCCGACGGACTGGGGCCGGATCTCACGCGGCTGTGCGAGGCGAGCAAGGTATCCGCCGAGGTTGAGGCCGCCGCCATCCCGCGCTCCAAGGGGGCGACCCTCGCGCAGGCCCTGACCGACGGGGAGGATTTCGAGCTCCTGATGGCGGTCTCGCCGCGCGATGCCCAAAGGCTCCTGTCTTGGGCCAAGAAGAATCTTCCCTGCGGTCTGACGGCGATCGGCCGGATGCTGGGGCGGCGAGAAGATTTTCTCGTGAAGGTGGCTGCCCCGCGCGGAGTCAAGGTTCCCCGGATCCTGGAAGGGTTTCAACACTTCTGATGGGCCGCGGCGTCACATCAGCTTCGCCCGCGGCCACGCGCCGGCTGGGAGAGGGGTTGGCCCGGAAACTGCAGGCCGGGGACGTCCTGGCCTTGACCGGCCCCGTGGGCGCCGGCAAGACGGTCTTTGTTCAAGGCCTGGCCCGGGGGCTTCAGATCCCGGAAGGGAAAGTGGCCAGCCCTTCCTTTGTTCTGGTCCGGGAGTACCAGGGCCGAATGGGGCTCTTCCACGCGGATCTCTTCCGCCTGGAGGGACTCCCCGAGGCCCGGACGGTGGGGTTGGAGGAATATTACGAGCGCGACGGCGTGACGGTGATCGAGTGGGCCAACCAGGTTCCCGGGATTCTTCCCGAGGAGTACCTGGAGATTCATTTCGAGGTGGTGGACCCCAGGCGGCGGCGGCTGACCCTGGCCGCCCACGGCAGCCGGTACGAGAACCGTGAATTTTAAAATCTTGGGTGTGGAGACGTCGGGCGCTGTCTTCTCGGCGGCGGTTTCTCGGGGGGATGAGATTCTAAGCTTCCGGGAGGAAGGGAATTCGGCGGGCAGACCTTCCGCCCTTTTGGCCAGCATGATCGAGGATTGCGCGAAAGAGGCGAAGCTTAAGTTGAGCGAGCTGGATGGTTTTGCCGTCTCCATTGGCCCCGGTTCCTTCACCGGCTTGCGCATCGGAGTCACCACCGTCAAAACCCTGGCCTGGGCTTTGAAAAAGCAGGTCCTTCCGGTCTCCACCCTGGAGGTGATCGCCCAGGGTGTGAGCGAAGGCAAACAGCCGATCTTCCTTTTGATGGACGCGCGCAAGGGAAGGGTCTACACCGCGAGCTTCCGCCCCGACGGCGAAGGCGGCCTCCAGCGTCTAAGCCCCGACCGGCTGATGACGCCGGAGGAGGCGCTTAAGGAAATTCCCAAGCCGGCCGTTGGGGTGGGGGACGCGGCCCGGTATCATCCCGGCCTGCTGGCTCCCGCGCCATCGGCCAGGGAGTTGTGCCGGATGGCGGCCCGGCGCTGGCCCAGCGGGGTGGTGGACGATCCGCACCGCCTTGTGCCAGAATATCTCTATTCTAAGGATAGCGACATTACAGGATGGTGAGAAACGAGCTGTTGAACCTTAGCGCACATTTAAGAAAGTCATCGTCGCGGAAGCGAGGATCGGACTCTCGTCCCGATTCCCGCTTTCGCGGGAATGACAATGAGGAAGTTTCATCGCAAGCGCCGGTTTGGATCGAGGTGGACCTCAAGGCGATCCAGCAGAACCTGCGGCAGATTCAGCATTTCGTGGGACCCCGGGTTCAGGTCTTGGGCGTGGTCAAGGCCAACGCCTACGGCCATGGCCTGGTCCCCGCCGCCCGGGCGCTGGCGGCTGCCGGCTGTGATCTCCTGGGAGTGGCGGCCGTCACCGAGGGGGTTTGCCTTCGGCAGGCGGGGGTCGAGGGAGCGATCCTCGTTCTGGGTCAGCTTCTTCCGGAAGAGGCCCCCCTGGTGGTTCGCCACCGGTTGACCCAGGCGATCGGAGATTTTTCCGTTGCCCGCGCCTTGAGCCGGGCGGCCATTCTGGAGGATCAGCCCGCCCGGGTGCACCTCAAGGTGGACACTGGCATGGGCCGCTACGGGGTCTGGCACGAGGAGGCGGTGGAGCTCTCCAGACGGCTGGCCCAGCTTCCCGGCCTCAAGCTGGAAGGAACCCTGACCCATCTGGGGATGGCCGGGCAAAGCCAGGAGGCGACCGAGGAGCAGTTAACTCGTTTTAACGGACTGCTGGCCCGGATGAAAAAAGCCAAGCTTCCCGCGGGGATCCGGCACGCCGCCAATTCGGTGGGGCTGATCAAATTCGCTTCTTCCCATCTGGATCTGGTGAGATCCGGTCTTCTTCTTTATGGGGCCAGCCCCATCCGGGAAGGGAACCTGCCCTTCGCCCTCAAACCGGCCCTGACCTTGAAGAGCAAGGTCCGCTTCATCAAGAACCTTCCGGCGGGGCAGACGGTGAGCTACGGCGGGACCTTCCGGCTGACCCGGCCCTCCAAGATCGCCACCCTCCCGGTCGGTTACGCCCACGGCTACACCCGGGCGCTGTCCAACCGGGCCGAACTTCTGATCCGGGGCCGGCGCGCCCCGGTGGTGGGCCGCGTCACGATGGAAGACCTGATGGCCGATGTGACCGACGTTCCGGGGGTTGAGGTGGGAGACGAGGCGGTCCTGATCGGCCGCCAGGGCCGGGAGAGGATCACCGCCCTCGAGCTTGCCCGCCACGCCCGAACGATTCCCTACGAGATCCTCGCGGGGCTGTCGGCCAGCCTGCCCAGGGACATCTCCAAAACAGTATAAACCAGTAGAAAGGGGTTGACGGGGCCGCCCGCCGGATTTTAAAATAGAGGGGTTCCAATGGTGCCAGGCACCATCACGGAAACGGGTGCCTGGTTTTTCTATTTGAAGGAGGATTGAAAATGAAGCAGGAAGTCTTGACGGTATCAGAAGTTGCCGAATACCTACGGGTCAACCCGCAGACCGTCTACCGGAAGGCCAAGGTGGGCGAGCTGCCGGCCCTTCGGATCGGGCGGGCCATCCGGTTCAGAAAATCCCAGCTGGACGATTGGTTCAGAACGGAGCAGGCCCTTCGGGAGAAATCGGCCGCCTAGCCGCCGAGTACGGCTGTAGAGGCCATATATAGAGGAAGGCACTCCAAGGGTTTACTGGTATAATCTAACTTTTATTCAAAGCGGGAGATAAGGTTGAGATCAGACGCGATAAAGAAAGGGATGGATCGGGCGCCGGCCCGGGCAATGCTCCGGGGGACCGGCCTGACCGATTCCGACCTGGAGCGCCCCCTGGTGGCGGTGGCCAACACCTGGACCGAGGTGATGCCCTGCAACATCCACCTGCGGCGGCTGGCCGAGGCGGTGAAGACCGGGGTCCGGCAGGCCGGCGGCACCCCCATCGAGTTCAACACCATATCGGTTTCGGACGGGATCTCCATGGGGACCGAGGGGATGAAATGCTCGCTGGTCAGCCGCGAGGTGGTGGCCGACTCCATTGAGCTCGCCGTGCGCGGGCACCTCTTTGATGCGGTGGTGGCCCTCTCGGGATGCGACAAGACGATTCCGGGCACCGTGATGGCTTGCTTGAGGCTCGATCTTCCCTCGGTCATGCTCTACGGCGGCTCGATCGAGCCGGGCCGGTTTCAAGGGCGCGACGTGACGATCCAGGATGTCTTTGAGGCGGTGGGGGCTTGCGCCGCCGGCCGGATGAGCGAAAAGGATCTCCTGGAGCTGGAGCGGCAAGCCTGCCCGGGGCCCGGGGCCTGCGGCGGGCAATTCACCGCCAACACCATGTCCGCGGCGACCGAGCTCCTTGGAATCTCGCCGATGGGGTCGAACTCGATTCCGGCGATGGATCCGGCCAAGGATGAGGCGGCCCGCGAGGCCGGGCGCCTCGTCATGCGGCTCTTGAAGGAGGGGCTCACCCCCCGGAAGATCTTGACACGCCAGGCCTTCGAGAACGGGATTGCCGGCATCGCGGCCACCGGCGGCTCCACCAACGGGGTGCTGCACCTTTTGGCGCTGGCCCGGGAGGCCGGGGTCCCTCTTTCCCTGGAGGACTTTGACCGGGTGAGTCAAAGGACGCCCCTCCTGGCCGACATGAAGCCCTGGGGACGGTTCACCGCGCCGGATCTTCACAAGGCCGGAGGCATTCGGCTGGTCGCCCAGCGGTTGCTCGCGCGCGGCCTCTTGGCCGGCGAGGCCCTGACGGTCTCCGGCCGGACGATCGCCGAGGAGGCCCGGTTGGCCCAGGAGGCTTCCGGTCAGCAGGTGGTCCGGCCGATAGAAAACCCCCTCGCCCCCACCGGGGGACTCGTGATCTTGAGGGGAAGCCTCGCGCCGGAGGGCTGCGTCGTCAAGGTGGCCGGGCACCAGGGAATGCGCCACCGGGGACCGGCCCGGGTCTTTGACTGCGAGGAAGAGGCCTTCGCCGCGGTGAAGGCCAAGAAGATCCTCGCCGGGGATGTGGTGGTGATCCGCTACGAGGGGCCCAAGGGGGGGCCCGGGATGCGGGAGATGCTGGGGGTGACCGCCGCGCTGGTGGGGGAGGGACTGGGAGAATCGGTCGCGCTGGTCACCGACGGCAGGTTTTCCGGGGCGACCCACGGGATCATGGCCGGACACGTCGCTCCGGAAGCGGCCTCCGGCGGGCCCATCGCGGCGGTCCGGGCCGGGGATTCAATCCTCTTGGATGTCCAAGGGCGCCGGCTTGATTTGGAAATTTCGGAACAGGAACTCGCGGCCCGGTTGGGCCGATGGAAACCGCCCGCGCCTCGCTACCAAACCGGAGTCATGGCCAGGTACGCCAAACTGGTTCGCTCCGCCAGCGAGGGGGCGGTGCTGGATTAACTGGATGGCCACACGGCTCCAACACCCCATCGAGGGGACCGAACAAGGTCAAGCCGTGGACGGCTTAACAGGAGGTCAATAGAAGACGATGAAGATGAAGGGCGCGCAAATTCTGGTGGAGTGTTTGAAGCGTGAGGGGGTGGATGTGCTGTTCGGCTACCCCGGCGGGGCGAACCTGCCCACTTACGACGCGCTGCACGATTCGGACCTGAAGCATATCCTGGTGCGGCACGAGCAGGGGGCCGCGCACATGGCCGATGGCTACGCCCGGGCGACCGGGAAGGTGGGGGTTTGTCTGGCCACCTCCGGGCCGGGAGCGACCAACCTGGTGACCGGCATCGCCACGGCCTTCATGGATTCCGTTCCGATGGTGGCGATCACCGGGCAGGTGAGGAGCTACCTGATCGGCAACGACGCCTTTCAGGAGGCGGACGTCTGCGGGATCACCCGTCCCATCACCAAGCACAATTACCTGGTGAAGGACGTGAGGGACCTCGCCCGGACGATCCGGGAGGCCTTTTACATCGCCGCCACCGGCAAGCCCGGGCCCGTGCTGGTGGACATCCCGGTGGATGTCTCTCAAGCGGAGGCGGAGTTCGTCTGGCCCGAGTCGGTCGAGATCCGCGGCTACAAGCCCGAGCGGTTCATCGAGGGGCACCGGGGCCAGATCGACAAGGCGGCCAAGCTCATTGTCCAGGCGAAGAAGCCCGTGGTCTACGTGGGGGGCGGGGCGATCATGTCCAACGCCACCGAGGAATTGCGGGAGCTGATCAACCTGATCGGCGCCCCGGTCACCACCACCTGCATGGCGCTGGGCATCTACCCCGAGGACCAGCCCTTCTCCTTGAGGATGCTGGGGATGCACGGAGCGGCCTCAACGAACTTTGCGGTGCAGTACTGCGACCTGCTGGTGAACGTGGGCGCGCGGTTCGACGACCGGGTGACCGGCAAGGTGGACACCTTCTCTCCGAAGTCGAAGAAGATCCACATCGACATCGACCCGGCCTCGATCGGCAAGAGCGTGCCCGTGGACGTGCCGATCGTGGGCGACGTGAAAAGAGTGCTCAAGGAGCTCATGAAAGAGATCCAGGCGCTGAAGCAAAAACCGGATTACAGCGGCTGGTGGGAAGAGATTCACGGATGGCAGAAGAAACATCCGCTCACCTACACCCAGCCCAAGGGCGGCAAGCTCAAGCCCCAGTACGTGCTGGAGGTGCTCTCCGATCTGACGAAGGGGGAGATCCTCATGACCACCGACGTCGGCCAGCACCAAATGTGGGCCTGCCAGTTCTACCGGTGGACCAAGCCGCGCACGTACATCACCTCCGGCGGTCTTGGCACGATGGGCTACGGCCTGCCGGCGGCCATCGGCGCGCAGTTCGGGCGCCCAGGGGAGCGGGTGATCTGCTTGACCGGCGATGGATCGTTCGTGATGAACATCCAGGAGCTGGCGACCGCGGTGGACCACAAACTGCCGATTAAAACGATCATCCTGAACAACGCCAACCTCGGGATGGTGCGGCAGTGGCAGGAGATGTTCTATAAGAAGCGTTTCTCGTACAGCGCCATGCGCTCGCCGGACTTCGCCAAGGTGGCGGAAGGGTTCGGCGCAAAGGGCGCCACGATCTCCCAGCCGGAGGAAGTGCGCCCGATGCTGGAGAAGATCTTAAGCGACAAGGAATGCTGGGTGGTGGACTGCCTGTGCGATGAGGAGGAGAAGGTCTTCCCCATCATCCCGCCGGGCAAGGCGATCGATGAAATGATCTTGGACATGGCGTAAGGAGGCGGCCATGGCAAAACACATCCTGTCGGTTTTGGTGGAAAACAAGTTCGGCGTGCTGGCCCGGATCGCGAGCCTCATCGCGGGCCGGGGATTCAACATCGATTCCCTGGCGGTGGGGGAGACCGAGGACCCGACGGCCAGCCGGATGACGATTGTGGTCGACGGCGACGACAAGACGGTGGAGCAGGTCAAGAAACAGCTCAACCGCCTGGTGGACGTGATCTCTGTTCAGGACCTGACCCGCCAGGACCACCTGGACCGGGAGCTCATTCTCTGCAAGGTGGCGGTGACCCCCAAGACGAGGCCCGAGCTCGTGGAGATCGCCAAGACCCTGGAGGCCCAGGTGGCCGACGCGGGGGTGAAGAACATCACCATTCTTTTGGTGGGCGACCAGGCCAAGGTGAAGACCCTCTTGGAGCTGGTCAAGCCCTATGGCGTCAAGGAGATTGTCCGGACCGGCCGGGTGGCGCTGGCCCGCGACGTTTAGGAGGAGACCATGGCGAAGATCTATTACGACAAGGACGCGGATCTCAAATTCTTGAAGGGGAAGAGGGTCGCCGTCTTGGGCTACGGGATCCAGGGGCGGGGGCACGCCTTGAACCTCCGGGACTCGGGGGTCGATGTGGTGGTGGCCCAGCGGCCCGGCGGGCCGCATTACGCCCAGGCCCAGGCGGACGGCTTTCAGCCGACCTCCGTGGCCGAGGCCTCGGCCCAATCCCAGGTGATCATGATCCTTCTCCAGGATACCCTCCAGCCGGAGGTCTACCGAAGCTCCGTCGCCCCGCACCTGAAGGCCGGGAAGGCCCTGGGGTTCGCCCACGGCTTCAACATCCACTTCCATCAGATCGAGCCTCCCCGCGAGGCGGACGTCTTTCTCGTGGCCCCCAAGGGGCCGGGCTCCCTGGTGCGCAAGCTGTTTACGGAGGGGGCCGGGGTGCCCAGCCTCGTGGCGGTCCACCAGGACGCCAGCGGCCAGGCCAAGGCGATCGCCCTGGCCTACGCCAAGGGGTTGGGCTCCACCCGGGCCGGCGTCCTGGAGACGACCTTCGCCGAGGAGACCGAGACCGATCTCTTTGGCGAGCAGACGGTCCTGTGCGGGGGGGCCTCCGAGCTGATCAAGGCCGGCTTTGAAACATTGGTGCAGGCGGGGTATCAGCCGGAGCTGGCCTACTTCGAGTGCCTCCATGAGCTCAAGCTCATCGTGGACATGATCTACGCCCAGGGGATCCAGGGGATGTGGTCCCGCGTTTCCGAGACGGCCCGCTACGGCGGCTTGACCCGCGGAGGCCGCATCATCACCGACGCGACCCGGGCCGAGATGCGAAAGATCCTGGAGGAGATTCGTTCGGGGACCTTCGCCAAGGAGTGGATCACCGAGACGGCCGCCGGGCGCCCGGTTTTCAAGGCGCTTTTGGAACGGGGAGACCGGCACCTGGTGGAGCTGGTGGGAACACGGCTTCGGTCGATGATGCCCTGGATCGGTCAGGAGCCGGTGAAGGCGCAAGGGTCAAAGCCGAAGGGCGCGAGCCCGAAGCCCAAGAGGGTGAAACGCGTGGGAGCAAAGCGATGAAAGACCGAGTGATCATTTTTGACACCACCCTAAGAGACGGGGAGCAGTGTCCGGGGGCTTCCTTGAACCCCCTGCAGAAGCTGGAGGTGGCCCGGCAGTTGGACCGGCTGGGGGTGGATGTCATCGAGGCCGGTTTCGCCGTTTCCTCGCCCGGCGATTTTGAGGGGGTGAAGCTGATTGCCGGCCAGGTGAAGCGTCCGGTCATCGCGAGCCTGGCCCGCTCGGTGCCCAAGGACATCGAGGCCGCCGGCCGGGCCCTCAAGCCGGCCAAGCGCCGGAGGATCCACACCTTCGTGGCCACCTCCGAGATCCACATGAAGCACAAGCTGCGCAAGGCCGAGGATGAGATCCTGCGCTTGGCGGCGGCGGCGGTCAAGCTGGCCCGCCGCTTCACCGACGACGTGGAGTTTTCTCCGGAGGACGCGGCCAGGACCAGGCCCGAATTTCTCTTTCGGGTCCTGGAGGCGGTGATCGACGCCGGCGCCACGACCGTGAACATCCCGGACACCGTCGGCTGGGCGATTCCCTCCCAGTTCGGCGAGCTGATCCGGGCCATCCGGGAGAACGTCCCGAACATCGACCGGGCGGTCATCTCGGTCCACTGCCACAACGACCTGGGGCTTTCCACGGCCAACTCCCTGGCGGCGGTGGCCAACGGGGCCCGGCAGGTGGAGTGCACGGTGAACGGGATCGGGGAGCGGGCCGGCAACGCGAGCCTCGAGGAGGTGGTCATGGGCCTGACGGTCCGCAAGGACCTCTTTGGGGTGACGACCGCGATCCGCACGGAGGAGATCTGCCGCGCCAGCCGCCTCGTCTCCAAGCTGACCGGCTTTCTGGTTCAGCCCAACAAGGCGATCGTCGGCGGCAACGCCTTCGCCCACGAGTCGGGGATCCATCAGGATGGGGTGCTCAAGTTCCGCAAGACCTACGAGATCATGCACCCCAGGGACGTCGGCTACGGGGAATCCAAGCTGGTGCTGGGCAAGCACTCCGGGCGGCACGCCTTCCTGGAGCGCTTGAAGGCCCTGGGCTTCAGGGTGAGCGAGCGGCAGCTCGTTTCCGCCTTCGAGAGGTTCAAGGCCCTGGCCGACCGGAAGAAGGAGGTCTTTGACGACGACCTGGCCGCCCTGGTGGAGGATGAGATCTCCGAGGTGCCTCCCCGCTATCTCCTCGAGTACCTCCATGTGGTCAGCGGCACCGGGGTGGTTCCCTCCGCCACGGTGAGGCTCAAGACCTCGGAGGGCAAGATCCTGGAGGACTCCGCCAGCGGTGACGGGCCCGTGGACGCCTGCTACAACGCCATGGACCGGTTGACCGGCTTCAAGGGGAAGCTTGCCGACTACATCATCCAGTCGGTCACCTCCGGCAAGGATGCCATGGGCGAGGTGACGGTGAAGGTGGCCTCCCAGGGGCGGGTGGAGCACGGCCGGGCCGCTTCGACCGACATCATCGAGGCCTCTTCCAAGGCGTACCTGAACGCGGTCAACCGCCTGCTGCATGGGGTCAAGCGGCGGGGTTGAGCAAGTTCTGGAAACTGGGGATCGTCGGCTGGCCGCTGGGCTACTCCCTGTCTCCCCTCATGCACACCGCGGCGCTCGCGGCGGCGGGCCTGGCCGGCGAGTACAAGGAGCATCCGGTCAAGCCCGAGGCCTTGGACCGCTGGCTGCGCGAAGAGGCGCCAAGGCTTGACGGCTTCAACGTGACGATGCCCTTGAAAGGCGCGGCGTACGTTTGGGCTCAAGAGAAAGGGCGGATAGAAGGCGCGGCGAGTTCCGTCGCCCACGCCATGCGCGTCATCAACGCGGTGAAGATGGAGGAGGGAATCCCGGTGGGATTCAATACCGACGGCGGCGGTTTTCTTCTTCCCTTGAGAGGCATGGATTTGGCTGGGGCCTCGGTGATCTTGCTGGGTGCCGGCGGGGCCGCGAGAGCCATCTTGGCGGTTCTTGCCATCAACACCGGAGTTGAAAAGATCACGATTTGGAATCGCTCTCCGGCCAACGCCGGCGCCGCGATGCGGGATCTTGCCGGCTTGTCCGAATTCATCGATCCCAAGCTTGTTCTTGAAGCGAATCACGATCTTCCGTCCTTGCCCGTTGAAGAATGCGGTCTCTTCATCAACGCGACCCCCATGGGCCAGGAGGGGAAGGAGGATGTTCCGGCCGCCCTCCTCAAGCGGCTTGGGCGCCGCCAGATCGTCTACGACCTTGTCTATGAGCCGCGGGAGACCGCGCTCATCCGGTCGGCCCGAGCCCAGGGCTGCCGGACGGTCACCGGGGATGAGATGCTGGCGGGGCAGGGCGCGGCGGCCTTTGAGTTTTGGACCGGGGTGCCGGCGGCGCGCGTTCTGCCGGCGATGAAAAAGGCGCTGGATGGACATTTCGCCCCCGGCGGTTAGCGCGGTTTTTTTGCTGGGGCTCGTGGCGGGCTCTTTCTTAAACGTCTGCATCTGGCGCCTTCCGGCCGGAGAGCAGGTGGTGAAGGGCCGATCCCATTGCCGGGCCTGCGGCAAAACGATCCCCTGGCACGACAATGTGCCGGTCTTGAGCTTTCTGGCGCTTGGGGGGCGCTGCCGCTTCTGCAAGGCGGGGATCTCCTGGGGCTACCCGGCCACGGAGCTGGCGACCGGGCTTTTGCTCGCGCTCCTTTTTCTTAAGTTTGGGTTTTCGGCGGAGTTTCTCGTTTACGCCGCGCTGGCCGCCGCGCTGGTGGTCGCCTCCGGAACCGATTTGAGAGAGCAGATCATTCCGGATCAGGTGACGCTGCCGGGCCTGCCCATCGCGGTGGGGCTAAGCTTTCTCGTGCCTTCGCTCCACGGGGTTTCTTCCCGGTGGGCGGGGGCGGGTTTGAGCCTCGCCGGGGCGGCCGCCGGAGGAGGGTTCTTGTGGCTGATCGGAGCGGCGGGCAGCCGGATCTTCAGGAGGGAGGCGATGGGCGGCGGGGACGTGAAATTGATGGCGATGGTCGGCGCGGTGCTGGGGTTTCAAAAGACGATTCTGGCGAATCTTTTCCTGGCGCCCCTGGCTGGGTCGGCGGTTGGTTTGGTGCTGAAGCTCCGCTACAAGAAAGAGGTGATTCCCTACGGGCCGTTTCTTTCCGCGGGCTCTTTGGCGGCCCTGGTTTGGGGTGAGGCCATCATCGGCTGGTACTGGAATCTATGGTTCTAAAACGTCATCCTCACGGAAGTGAGGATCAGATTCCCGCTTGCGCGGGAATGACCTTAGGGAGGTCCCATGCTTCGATACCTGACGGCGGGTGAATCGCACGGAGCGGGCCTGACCGCCATCCTGGAGGGGATGCCGGCGGGGCTTGCGTTGGGACCTCGCTCGATCAACGAGGAGCTTCGGCGCCGGCAGATGGGCTACGGCCGGGGCGGCCGGATGGCCATCGAGCTGGACCGGGTCGAGATCCTCTCCGGGGTCCGGGGCGGAAAAACGCTCGGCTCTCCGATCGCGTTCTACATAGCGAACAAGGATTTCTCCATCGACAAACTGCCCAAGGTCACCCGTCCGCGGCCCGGCCATGCCGATTTGGCCGGCGCCCTCAAATACGATCAGGAAGACATCCGGAACATCCTGGAGCGGGCTTCGGCCCGGGAAACGGCCGTCCGCGTGGCGGTGGGAGCGGCGGCCCGCGCCCTGCTGGCGGAGTTCGGCGTCACCGTCATGAGCCACGTGACGGTCCTGGGAGGGGTTCGGGCGAAGACCGAGGGTTTAAGCTTCTTCGCGATCCGAAAACAGGCGGAGCTTTCCCCCCTGCGCTGCGCCGATGGCAAAGCGCAGGCCCGGATGATCCGCGCCATCGACCGGGCCAAGGCGGCCGGCGATACCCTGGGCGGGACGATCGAGATCGCGGCCCTGGGGGTTCCGGCGGGCCTGGGTTCCCACGTGCAGCACGACCGGAAGCTGGACGGCCGATTGGCCGGGGCCCTCATGTCGATTCAGGCGATCAAGGCGGTGGAGATCGGAGTGGGCGCCCGGGTGTCGGAGCTTCCGGGTTCCAAGCTCCACGATCCCATCTACTACTCCAAGGCGAAGGGCTTCTACCGGAAGAGCTTCCGGGCGGGAGGCCTCGAGGGAGGGATCACGGTGGGGGGGCCGGTCCTGTTGAGGATTCACATGAAGCCCCTGTCCACCCTGCGCCGGCCCTTGATGAGCGTGGATGTTAAGACCAAGAAGCCGTTTCGGGCGACGGTCGAACGCTCGGATGTGACCGCGGTGCCGGCCGCCGGGGTGGTGGGCGAAGCGGTGACGGCCTTCGAGCTGGCCCAGGCGTTCCTCGAGAAGTTCGGCGGCGATTCCCTGGCGGAGATGAAGCGCAATTACCGGGGCTATCTGGGCCAGCTGAAAAGGTTTTAATGAAGAACATCGTACTGGTGGGTTTCATGGGGACGGGCAAGTCGGCCGCGGGCCGGCTGGTCGCCCAGAGGCTCAAGCGGCCCTTTGTGGACCTGGACCGGTGGATAGAGAAAAAGGCGGGGCGCGCCGTCGCCCAGATCTTCGCCGACAGCCAGGAGGCGGGTTTTCGGAAGCTTGAACAGGAGGCGGTGGAGGAGGTGGCCCCCAAGCCGGGGCAGGTGATCGCCGCCGGCGGCGGGGTGCTCCTGGATGAGGAGAACGTCAAGCGGCTCAAGGCCAACGGCATTCTGGTGTGCCTGACCGCCACCACCGAGGTCATCCTGAAACGGACGCTCGCCACGCTCCCCCACCGGCCCCTGCTGCAAGGGCCCCGTCCCCAGGAGCGGATTGAAGAGCTCCTGGCCCTTCGGGCCCCATCTTACGCGCTGGCCGACCTGACGATCGACACCTCGGGTCTGACGGTGAAGGAGGTCGCGGAGGAGATCGTGAAAAAGGCGGGCGAAAAACATGAATGACCGGCAGGCACTCGTTCAACTGACCTTGGTTCCAGGCCTGGGGCCTGTTTCGATCCGGAGACTGTTGGATGCCCTGGGCCCGCCGGAGGCGGTCTTCAAGGCCCCCGCCGCGGCGCTTCAGGAAATCTTAGGACAGCAGGCAAGGCCAGGGATGGTGGAAGGGATACGGAAGGCCGCGGGAGGGGCCCAGGCAGCGAAGGAATTGGAGTGGGCGAGGGAGCTTGACGTCCAAATCCTCACCTGGTTCGATGGGGATTATCCGGGGCTTCTTCGCGCGATCCATGACCCTCCGCCTGTTTTGTACGTCAAGGGAGAGCTTCTTCCGGAGGACGCGATGTCGGTGGCGATGGTCGGGACCCGGCGCGCCACCCCGTACGGCCTTCAAGCGGCGCGGGAGCTGGCGCGCGAATTGGCCAAGGCGGGCCTGACGGTGGTCTCCGGTTTGGCCGAGGGGATTGACGGGGCCTCCCACGAAGGGGCGCTGGAGGCGCCGGGCCGAACCATCGCTGTTTTGGGCCACGGGCTAAACACCCTCTATCCGGCCCATCACGCGAGATTGGCCGAGCGGATAACGGCCTCCGGGGCTTTGGTCTCGGAGTTTCCCCTGGAAGAGGGGCCTCAACCGGGATATTTTCCGCGCCGCAACCGGATCATTTCAGGGCTGTCCCTGGGCGTGGTGGTGGTGGAGGCCCCGGAATCCAGCGGCGCTCTGATCACCGCTTCCGCCGCCCTAGAGCAGGGACGGGAGGTCTTCGCGGTGCCGGGGCCGATCACCTCTTTCCAGTCGGCGGGCAGCCATCGGCTGATCCAGGAGGGGGCCAAGCTCACGCGGAGAGCGGAGGACATCCTGGAGGAGCTGGCTCCCCAGCTTACGGCGCAACTGAACGAGATTTCGAATCGGCCCCCCGCCGCCGCGCCGCGGCTGTCGCGGCAGGAAGAGGCGGTCTATCAAGCGGTCCCGGTGGGCGGCGGCATCGCCGCGGAGGAGCTGGCCAAGGCCACCGCCACCCCGCCGGAGAATCTCTTGCCGGTCTTGACCGGCCTGGAGCTTAAGGGGCTCGTCCGGCAGATTCCAGGAAGGGGATTTTCGCGGCCGCGATGATCAAGGTGCAGGTCAACGGCGAAGCGATGGAATTGGAGGAAGGGATCGGGATCACCGATCTCTTGAATCGGCTCAAACTCAAACCGGAGCTTGTGGTGGTGGAGCACAACCTGAACATCCTGAAGCGGGATCAGCTGCCCGGCGTCATCCTGAAGGAGGCCGATCAGGTGGAGATTGTCCATTTCGTCGGCGGCGGCGCCCTCGACGTGCCCCCCCGCAGCCTAAGCGGCCACGGGTCCTGCCGCCTGCGGGTACTCCCGCCGTCCGTCCTCGGCCTTCGGCCTGCGGGCGCGGCGGCGGGTCCTCCCTCCGGCGTCACCCGTGGCCGCAGTCTCACCCCGCACTCCGATCCGTCTCCTCGTCAGATGCCACCGGGAGGGCCGGTGAGAGAGGAACCCACGCGAGGGGA
>JACOVG010000029.1 GCA_016177405.1 Candidatus Omnitrophota bacterium
ACGGGTCCTGTAACCCAGACGATCCAGCTCATCCTGCTCAATCTGTTTGGCATCGAGTTAAATCCCAGCGAGGCGGGAATCTGGCAGAGCTTCATCGAGCGTGTCACCGGAGCGCTGTCCACAGCGGCATAACCTTCTTATGAGCATGAGCGGTAATGCGCTTCACCGAATACGGGAGGATTCACGATGAAAAGATTCGCTCGGTCCGGAGGGTCGTTCTTATCTGTTGGGGTGGGCGTTCTGGTGTTCGTCCTCACCCAGATTCTGCCTTCCTCTGTTTGGGGCGGTGGAGCAGGAAGGGTGCCAGACCAGGCGCCTTCTCCTGCTGCCCTGCGCGCCCCGGCGACCCCCGAGGCCGCCGGCTTGGAGGAGCTGCGCCGTGAGATCAGGGGTTCGGCCGTCCCCACCGGGCTGGAGGAGCTCGCGCCCGCGCAGGTCCTCGGGCGTCTTCAACCGCTGCTCGACCATTGGCGAACCCATGGGGCCGCCCAGGTGCTGGCCCTGGATGTGGATGGGGTGGCCACACAGCAGGATGGAAACGTGACTCCGGAGATGGCCAGTGTGCTGGAGGGTTTCGCGGCCGCTGTCCCTTCCGGGAAGGCGAAGGCAGCGCTTCTTCTGCTGACGGACATCAGCCCAGGGCAGTTGAGGGATCGGGTGACCGGCCTCTTGCCTGAAGGAGCCCAGAGCCGCACGAGGGAGTTTCCTTTATCCGGCGGGGAGTACGTGAATCACATCATCCCAGAGCAGGCCATTGGCGTGATTGACGGGTGGGTGGTGAGGGTCTCCGGCAAGAAGGAGGCGAAAGAGGGGAAGGAGACGGTTCTGCGGTTGAAAGCGAAGCAGGCCGAACATTCAGCCGGTCAGATTTCAGACGAGAGTCTCACCCATGGTTTTGACGTTAACCGAACGGGATTCACCTCCGGCTCGATTGTCGGGATTGACATCGAGCTGAATAAGGATTGGCTGACGGAGGTTACCAAGGCCAACCAGGGAGTTGATCCGCGCGACCAATGGGTTGCCGAGCTTAAGGCAGAGCTTAAGAAGGCAGGAGTGCCGGAATCGGTTGCCGAAAACATTCATAAGGCGGGAAGCGGCTCCATCACCTGGACGCCGCCCAAGGGCGAGGCATTGATCCGGTGGACAAAAGAGCAGGGGATAGATCCCGAGAAGACCGTTTTAGTGGACGACAGCGCCAGCAACTTCCGGGATTTCCCGAACGTGACCGGCTGGCCAGGCCTTTTGATCTACCTCGGCAAGCACAATGAAGAACTTGCCAGGACTGCTCCCAACGTCATTCAGATCGCCAGACCCGGCGAGGAAAAGCCCAATGGCCCGGAGGTTGCCAGGGTCATTGTCCAGACGGCCCAGGGGGTTCATCAGCTCTTCGGGGAAGGGTTAGCCCATGCCAAAGACCAAGAGATCCTGAACCTTCTGGATACCTACGACGCGCTCCATCAGATTTTCCGGGAAAATCTGGGGCTTGGTTTTTCTGAAGTCGTCACGCTCATCCAGCGCCACGCCGAGGCCAACGGCAGGAGCTTCAGCCAGGAGGTAAGCGGCGCCCTGGATGTGCCGGACGATCAGCTCCCCAAGGACGAGGAGTTTGCCGCGATCTTGAAGGAAGCCGAGGCCCTCTTCGATGACGGCGGCAACAGCGGACGCCTTTCTCGGGAGGCCTCACGGGCCGCCAGGGCGGTGGCGATCAGCGAGGCCCCAGTAGATGACGACGGCGGCAATTACGGGGCTTGGCGCTCCCTTGTCACCAGGCGCCTGGGGGCCTTCGCGGTTACCTTGGCCGGAGATTATGCCAACAAGAGGGGTGTAGAAACCTCCTTGGCGGTCCGGCAGGCGATGTCCGACCGGCTTCCGGAGAAGGACAAGAAGGCCGGCTGGCCCAAGGGCACCACCGTCCGATCTCTTCTGCTGGCGGAAATCGCCAATGCGTTTACGTCGTTCAAATTGCAGTATCCGGATGTAAATCTCGTGACCTCCCAAGATCCCAGGTTCCAGAAATCCCTGGTTTGGTCCCTGGCGACCTTGATCAGCGCTCACAGGATCCTTTCGGGCGCCTTCACGGAGGAAGGGCTTCTTAAAGAGAAGGTCCTCTCCAAGGCGAGCGGGCAGAACGCGCTGGGGGTTGCCATCGCGCTTCGCTCCGGCTTCCTGGATCTGAAGGCCAAGGCGACCCACCCGGAGCGGTTAAAGAGAGCGGTCCTTTTGTGGAACCGGGCCCTGGGGCTGGGCCCAGAGGCCGGGTTGGTGATCCCGGCGAGTCTCGATGGGGTTCGCCTCCACTTTGTTTATGAGGATGACCTTACCCAGCTTAAGCAGGCACAGGTGGTGGAGGGAGAGGCTGGGGTGGCCAAGGAGATCAAGGTGGGCAAGACGGCTGTGCCGCCGGAAGACTTCTTCACCGTGACGAAGACCCCTGGGGGTCAGCTCATTTTGACAGACGGCTCAAACCGGGTGCTCGCGTGGGATGCCGGCGAAAAGGCCTTTATGGCGCGGAACCCTGACGGCTTGACGGTCAACAGGTTTGAGGCCATCCCGGATGGGACCCGGCAGACCATGCTGGATCGCCTAGGGGAGGTGCCATCCCTGACCATCATCCGCGGAGAGGATTATGCCAGCGAGGTGGATACCGTGTATGAGGGAACCCGGGTTTTGGTGTGGGGGGCGGAGTACCCTGCCGACCGGCAGCCAGAGATCAGCCCCTTAACCGAAGAGGTTCAGGAGGCGATCTTAGAGGGCCAAACCGGAATTAAGACGGTTGCCCTTGGGCCCGGCTCCGAGGGCACCTCGACTGCTCCTTATTTCTGGCGCCCAGGCAAGGTGCGCTTCCTCGAGGAGCTTGCCAGGCGCCGGAAGGCGGGCCAGGCGGTTCCGAGGGTGGTCTTTATCTTTAACCCCTCGGAGACGAACGATTCCTATGGGCTGGGCCCCGTGGGGATTATACGCAATTACGAGCGGATCTTTTCCCAAATCTTGGGCCGGCAGGTTCCATTTGAGGAACTGTTTCCTGAAGTGGTGCTCTTCGATCACACCGATCCTTGGATTTTGGCGCGCAATCCCGCCGTGGCCAAGGAGATGTTTCCAGATAAGCCCCTGGCAACCTCGCTTCCCGAGGTGGATTATCTCCGTATCCTCGGCCCAACCGAGGAGGAGCGTAAGGCCGGCAAGCGGCACGGCTTGAGGGAGCGGAACCGCCAGCCGATGCCGCTCACCGCAGAAACGAGGCAAGAGCTCGTGTCCCGTTTTGGCGAGGCGAATCTTCACATCGGACCCTTCGCCGATGTCCGCGGGATCGTGGAGTCCAGCCGGGGCAAGATTGAGCGGAGTGCCCAGGTTTTGGCCTTCACCCACCGGATGTGGCCGGTCCTCTTTCCCTGGAGGGCAGCCGAGCTTCTCCCCCAGGCCGTCCGGGAGGAGGCCCGTATCTACCAGGAGAAGCACGGCGCGCCTCCTGCGCCCGCCGCCCTGGCGGAATTCCTAAGCAAGGTCGGATACCAGGCGAACGAGGGCCAAGTAGCCGTCCTCATGGCCCGGCAGGCCGGTCTGGAGGAGGTGACGCCGGTATCGGATCCGAAGGAGCATGCCGCTGTCGTGGAGGCGTTCAACGCCTTTGAGGCCGGCTTCACCGCTGGCGCCGAAACCTTGGTGGAGAGCATGGTGTTGGGCCGCATCAACGCGACCTACTACCTCACCGGCCCAGACGGGAAGAAATTCCTGGTTCAGCGGATCAACCCCATCTTCGACGCCGCGGCCATAGACCACAACCTTCAGCTTCTGATGAAAAGCCAGGCCATGGCCCGCGCTCAAGGGGCGCTTCCTTCCCACTGGAAGGACGTTCACTACTACCAGGTGAAGGAAAAGCCGGATCACGTGGTGCGTTACGACGAGGAGAAAAACGCCTGGCGCGTGATGGAGTTTATCCCAGGCACGAGGGTTTTTGACTCCTTCAAGGAGGTGCCTGCGGAGCACCGCTTCCAGGTGGCCCGCTCCATAGGTGAGACGATCGCCACCTTCCGGAAGATGCTGGAGTTCATTCCCGCTTCCCAATGGAAAGAACCCCTTCCCAGATTCCATGACCACCGCTACCACCTGGAGTATCTGGAGAAGATCCTCCGGGGCGAGGAAATTCCGTTGAGTCTAAGCCGGGCCGCGGACCCTCCCCGGGTAAAGCTCCAACCGGGGGTCCTTGAGGGACCGTATCGGGCGCGCATTGAAACCCTACGGAAAGAGATCGAGGAGAGGAAGAAGCTGATCGAGGCCCTGGACGGGCTCGACTCCGTGCCGGCCCACAACGACCTGAAGATCAACAACTTCCTTTTCCCCCAGGACGCCGCGGGAGGGCTTCACGTTGTTGCCCTGGTGGATCTGGACACCGTTCAGCCGGGCGCGGAATTGGATGATTTGGGCGACGCCATTCGCTCGGCGGCCAACCCGGCAGGGGAGGAACCCGCCTCCATCAGCGAGGTGAGGATCGACAAAGAAATTGTCCAGGGCATCATGGAAGGTTTCCTGGCGAAGATCTCGGAATATTACGGCCCGGAGAAGGCCGCCAAACTGCGCGGCCTTGCCTATCAGGCCGGCGAGGTTTACTACCTGGAGCTGGCGATGAGGTTTTTCGCCGATTTCCTGGTGGGGAACCGATACTTCAGAGGGATCAAGGATGAGGCCTCGAATCTTTACCGGGCCGAGGTCCAGATGGCGGCCCTCAAGGCCCTGGAGGCGGCTTCCGCCACCGGGCTGGAGGAGGCGGCGACGGTGACGTGGAGGGAGCAGTCAAACCTGCTGCCGCCGGCGGCCTCGTTGACACCGAGCATCGGGGTGATTGCCGGCTCGCGGGGGCTCGCCTATGGCGTGGCCTTGAGCCGGCTTTCCGCTTCGGACGGCTCGCCCTTGCCGGTCGTCTTTGTGGTTGAGAGCGGCCTGGAGGAAGATTTCCTGAAGGAGCTTGGTTTTACCGACGGG
>JACOVG010000028.1 GCA_016177405.1 Candidatus Omnitrophota bacterium
AACCCGTGACCCCGTCCTTACCAAGGACGTGCTCTACCAACTGAGCTACTCCAGCAAGGCTCCTTGCTGGTTCATAAAGTGGGCAAAGGAAAACCCTATGTCTGGTGCAAAACTCCTTATTTTACGGTGAGATACGCCAAAGTCAAGCAGATTTTGTTACAGGCAGGTTACGAAAGGCAGGGTGATGGGTTCTTACCTGGCACCCGACTTGCATTAGGCGAAGCGCTCTCTTAGAATCTCCTCTACGACCAATTCTCTCAGATCCTTCAACTGAACGAAATAGGGTTCCACATTCAAGGTGAGGTGCTTGTCAAGAACCGACCCCTGCTTTCTCTGCCAGAGACCCAAGGCCTCCGCGACCAGCAGGGGGAGAAATTTCCCCGGAATCCCCACCAGATCAAATCCGCGCCTCACGTAAACGGTGTCTTTATCCACGGCAGCTCCGTCGGGCGGAGAACCAGCCTTCAATCGCACGAACCGATAATCTGTTTTTGAGAGCTGATCCTTCAGGCGGGGATCATCCAGCGCAACGGTAACCCTGGGAAAGCCGCTCAAGCCATTGAGCAGTCGATTCGCGGAAAGCAGATCTTGGGTAATCTCCTTTCCCGTCCCAAGTAAATTTCCGTCAAGAAGAACAAGAATCGGTTGGTTCTTGGGGATCGCCTTGAGCGCATCCACGAAGGGCCCCAGCCGCTCCTCGGCAAGCTTCCTTGTGGCCGCGGCGGCATCCATCGCCTGGCTTCTCGCTCCCTCCCCCTTCTCCTCCAGCCCGGCGAGCGGGGCAGCTGCCCTCTCCTCTGCCTCGGACAGGATGGAGAATTGGAACACCTGATCCACCTTGGGAAAACCGAGCTGGGCCTCATTGAGGACATTCTTCACGGCCTCCCCAAAAGCTACACCCAAAAAGCGAACCTGCCATCTGATCTGCTTCAGCTCAAAAACCGGAAGCTGACCTAGATTGGTACGGATCAGTGCGGCGAGGGCCTCTTGACTGGCCTTATCGGGAGACGGCAGGCGCATGATCAGTTCCTGATCAACGAGCCTTATCTTCACAACAGAGCTTTGTCCCAGCCCCTGGCCCGCCAGGTACCCTGCCAGCATTCCCGCAATCTGATCCAGCGTCTGGGCCTCGCCCAGCCACACCCCCTTGCTTTCCTCCAGCCCGGATTCGATGATGAAATTGCGCACTTGATTTATTGTAAACTTCTGGGAAGAAGCCCATCCACCTCCTCCGGCAGGCTTAAGCCATATCGGGCCTCCGGCGATTGAAAAAACACCAACCTCCCACCTCACGTGGGTAGTTGGGTCCCGAAGGATCATCCCCTCTTTCAAGTTGTTCCGTGTTTCGACTTTCTTCTCCCATTGCCCGAGTCGAAAATCAAGGGGCGCGTACATTTTAACATCTCCCGAGAAACCCAAGACCGTGAGGGCGGCTTCGCTTGGATCGAATACCGCCCTGTATTGATCGGTACCCTTTCTTGATGATAATGCCGTCAAGTTCGCCGAAACGGCTTCCTCTGTCGAGGCATCCCATTTCCCAACTTCAGCAACCTCAACCTTGCCAGCTCCTGAAGAAACCCCTGGAAATCTCACCTCCAGAATCTGGCTTGACCTTACCAGCTCTCGAGCCCAATCCAGAACGCCTTGGCCCGACAAAACCTGCTTTTTCCCCTCCTCCAGCCCAGTGAAGGCAGGTGTCCCCTTGCCAGGTGGAGTTGCTTCATCGGCAGGAAGAGATTGTGGTCCATAGAGAACCTCTAGCGTTCGGACGATAAGGGAATGTAAGTCATTGTCAGAAAATTCAAGCTCGTCGAGTGCCTTTTGAGTGTAATCGCCAAGCGGAACCCACGAATTCGCAAAGAGCATCTCCATCACAAGAACGGCAGATTCGTCGTAAGAGGCAATGTCTAGGGCACTCAAAACGCGAGAGGTACAGAAAAGTGCATTGCGAAGCAAGTTAAGATATGTATCGGACTTCGGGTCGTTCTCGAAGAAAAGAATAAGTTCTTTTCTCGAACCATCCTTCTTCGTAAAAATGTACAGGAGCCTCTCTGGTACAATTCCGGCCTCTTCGAATTTTGGAAGCGCTTCCTCTAGCGATTGCCCAACACCAACAGGTTCCCCCTCTTCTTTCCACCTCTTGCGGAAAGCAAGTAGAGCATTGTCAAACCCTATAAGGGACTTCTCCCGTGCTTTCTCCACCAAATCTTCCGGTGGCTTAACCTTCTGGTAGGCTGAAAAATTCCTCTTAGCCATGAGATCATCCCATGCCAGCCGATATCTCTTAAGTTTCCAAGGGTCTCTTAAAGTGCGGATCGACCCAAGGACTTCTTCCCTTCCACGCTTGAGAGAATCCGAGGACATCTTAAGAAACTGGAGTATCTCTTCTGGAGCCAAAGGAGGTCCTGCGGCGATAATGGCGTGCCTTAATGTCAACGGTGAAAGAACAATGGAAGGAGCCTCGCGAATGAGTGCGGCAATAATCTTCTGCTGTTGCGGCGTTAGGCTTGCAGTAAAATCGCTTCGAAGTTTCCTATTTTTAAGAAGCTTTCCATCGACCTCCTCCAGCCCGGATTCCGAGCCAGAGGATACCTCCAGCCGCATTGATACCGAACCTTTGGTGGTAAAGATGGCAAAACCGCTTCTAAGATTGCTCGCCTTTAACCTTTGGAGAGAGGAAAGATTAAAGACTCCTTCTTTGGGTGTAACCTTCCTAAGGTAGTCGTCGAACGTCTCCCCTGTATTCTCGCCTCCGAATCCTTTCAGGAGAACTGCCCTACTCCCCCCCATCACAACAAACATGGCTGCGCGGCCATTGGAAGCGAAATCTGTCCATCGACTGACTGCCCGAATCTCCTGTTTTGGGTCAAGCTGAAGATCGAGAGCTAATCGATCTGTGTTAGGATCACCTATTTCCAAAATCCATTCTATATATTCTGGGTGGGCCCCCACTTCCCTTTGCTCAGGCCATTGGGCTCCCCTTTCCACAGGGACACTATAGTCCCCCTCCTCCAGCGCGGCGGGAAGATGAGCAACCTCTTGATCAAGTGCTTCAAGCTCCGGCACCACTCGGTCAAACCCGAAGGGCCTCTGAAGAAAAGCGTGGGGGAGCTGGGTCAAGACGGAAGAGGAGTTGAAATCAGGCGATAGTGCCTGATCAACCAAGGCCGCATCAGGATGCTTTCCGGTTGCTTTCCTTTCTGCGGCTTCTACGGTTTCAGCAGCCAAAATCCTGATTTTTCTCTTGGCTTCCGTAGCCCATGTACTCACTATGGTGGACAAAATCTGCAAACCCTCCAACTGGGGAGCCACAAGCAGGATTGTCTTGATACCGCCTTCCTCCAGCCCGGCGGCGGCGAAAACATCCTTCGGAATTTTAAGAGCTTCCCTTGAATCGTCTGAATAGATCACCTCTATGGTTCTCCCATCCTTACCGAAAGCCACGCTCTTCAAGGGTGCCTTCGGTGTCGGCGGCCGATGAACAAACCATTCCCTCGTTACGAAGGATCCGGCGTTTGCGGCATCTTTCTCCTGAAGGGTATGAACAAAAATGCCTCCGTCCGGTCCAGCAGAAGCAATCATTTCCCCGCTGGGACTTACCGCGAGCATCACGATGCCGTTGGCGAGCTGTTCCCACGCTTGTCGAAGCACGCCTCTTGTCTCATTCCCTAGGACAACCCACTGAAAAAGATTGCCATCCAAATCTCCCGAATAAAGAATCCAGCCATTGGGATCAAAGGCGAGTGCCTGTATGGGCTTGGTGTGGGCCAGACGCCTAGACAAACCGGGAGAGGGGGCGGGAGCCCTTGAAATTCCTTCCTTGAGGAAAGCGAGGACATCCTTTCCTTGAACGCCCCATATCCGAATAACTCCATCACCGTGCGCAAGGGCAACGCGCTTTTTGTCCGGAGAAACCGCCCAAGCAGTGATCTGTGAGACTTTCTCCGCGTCAAGTTTCATTGAGACTAAGGGGCCCTGGGGGGCCAGGGTGTAACCCCGAAAGCGGACCAACTCTTTTACCTCACTTGGCACCTCCTCCAGCCCGGTGGTAGCTTTGAATACCGAAAGGGTTCCCCGGCCGTACTTAAGTTCTACCTTTCCATCCATTCCGGCCAGGTTTTCCAGATGATAGCGGATACCCATTTCCATGGCATGGCCGCCGACGCTGAACGAAAATGTGATTGTTCTATTAAGAGGAGGCCCGAAGAAAACAGGGATATCCTCTTTCCTGCCAACCCACCTCCTGATAGCATCCGTTGCCTCCCGCAACGCGATCGATTCTTTTTTTTCCTCCAAGCCCGAAGCGTCTGGAACGCGGAATGCGCGCTGTACCTCGGAAAACTCAAGCGATTGAGCATCCTGTGGAATCCCAGAATCAACCATCTTTGATAACCAGACTGGCCCTGACCCCCCGACAAAAGAAACCTGGTACCTTTTCCCATCGTCCTGGCGAACCAAGAGCATCCCCGTTTGTAAATCTCTCCTAGTACGGATCAGCCCATTTACCGGATGGAGAGACTGGACAGGGCTAGATGAGGTAACGAGTTGGGCGAGGCGGCTGGCGGCTTTAGGGATGGCGTTGGGATCCTGCAGGGCCAGGGTAAGCTTCTCGAGCTCTTCAGGAGATTCCTCGAGGCCGGTCTGGCGTAAGGCAAAGGCCGGCGAAGGCCCTAAGGCGAGACTCGCGATCAGGAGAAACGCTAAAGTTTGCTTCATTCTCAAGGTCTCAAGGACAAGGAAGATTCAACTAAGCGAAGTTAAACCTGGTGGTAGAGGTAAAGGTGGGCTTCCGGTTCCTCTCCTTCCCCCTCCCAGAATCTCGCGTTCGAGGAGGCCGGCACCCACCAGATTTGTCTGCCCTGGTTTAGCTGCGCGGCAACAACCTTCAGGAATTCCGGCGTAAGCTCCCTCAGGGACGCCTTATCTTTAAGCCAAAGGACAGGCGCACTCTTTGGATCCAGCCTAATTCTTGTGCGGGCCCACGCGATGATCAATCCGAATCTCTGCCTGGGCAAACTTGTAGGTTGCAGAGGGTGGATCTCTATGTTTGCTGCTCGAAGCCGCTCGATTTGAGATTCCTCCTTCAAAAGTTCAAGGTCCACCCAGAGATCAAACCCGTGCTGGCTGATGGCCTCCTGGATGGGAACGAGCTCCGCGGTGCCGTCGCGAAGATCATAAGTTTCCCGGGCCTGCCCGATCACCTGGAGGGCCGCGATGCTCTTTTCGATCTGCTGGCGTGGAATACGATCCCTGTCAACCGTATGGCTGGGCGTGCTCCAGTTAACCGTGCCCCCGGTGGGAGTTGCCATAGTCCCCCCCCGATCACCCCCATTTGAATAGGGAGGAGCAAGCCTCTCCTTGGCCCCTTCGAGAGCCGGGATGGCAAAGGGCTCTTGGAGAGTGGCTAATGCCTTCGCGGCGTTCACGTCCCTTGGGGACCTCTCTAACATTTTCAAAATGACACCCAGCGCTCTCAAGCACGCGGTCTCTCGCGGCTGCAACCGAAGCCCTTTAAGTAACAGTGGATCATCGGCGATCGTTGTGAGTCCGTGCCTTTCTATCAGCGCGGTTAGCGCATAGCTTTTTGGAATCGGACGGGTCATTTGCCGCAATTGAAGGACGATGCCATGCACCGTGTCAGGCTGCTTCCAGGTATCCTCGTCAGCCAACTGCTCAAGCAGACCTTCGAGCTCCTCAAGACCGGCTAAATGAGCTGTGAGCTCCTCTCCGCCGGCCGCCTGCTGGCGGAGCGCATGCGCAGGGGTGGGCCCTAGGCCGAAAGTTAAGGCAAGTAGAAACGCTAATGTTTGCTTCATCGGGGAGAACAAGGCATCAAAAGAAAATTTATACGATGATTTTTAAAAAATCAAGAGGGGTTTTAAAAATGCTCGCAACTGACTGCGGGAATTGAGGTTAATAAATCAAAAACTCGACGTACGCTTAACAAAATTTCGGCTCAATCGTTCTTGCGCGCGGCACACGAAAAAAAAGAGAAGTATCTCCTTAGCGACAGCGGAGTAGACCCATACCCATTCGCTCCGAAGAAGTAGTCCGCCAGGACCTCTCGCGCGCGCGCCAACTCCTTAAGACGCGCCCCTTCCCTCACGCCATCCAGCATGAAATCCATGAGCTCCAGAGCCCGCTCGGCCGCTTGCCGGCCGTAAGAGGCGTTGTTCTTCGCTTGCCAGTTCAGCGCGCGCTCCACCTCGCCTCCAACATGGGCCATCTGCGTGAGAAACGGCAATTGATCCCAGCGTCCCGCCGCGAGATCTCTATGCTGAACACTCATCTGGCAATCCTCTGGGCAACGATTTCAACGATCTTCTTCCGAGTTTCGGGATCATCCACCCCGCGGCCTTGGTTGCTCTGGGAGGGGCGAATGTTGATCAGGGAATCAAACTCAACAAAGTGGTCTCCTTCCATTTCCGGGTAAAGATTGATTCCCCAGAGATCCTTTTGTCTTGAACCCTCTTCCAAGAGGGCCGCTTCCAAATCGGAATGAAGCTCGGCATCTACCGCCATGAGACCCCGATGGATATCAACGACGGCCTTTACCAGGTTCCCGAAGGTGCTGGCGGCCATCTGGTGAAGCTCGGAAAGGGTGATCGGTTGCTTCAGTATCTTCATCAGTCCCTAGCACACTTTACAGGATGAGCGGGTGACGGGAATCGAACCCGTATAGCCTGCTTGGAAGGCAGGTACTCTACCATTGAGCTACACCCGCAAGGTCTGGTGGGCAGGAGAGGATTCGAACCTCTGAAGGCTGATGCCAACAGATTTACAGTCTGTCCCCTTTGGCCGCTTGGGTACCTGCCCATGAAAAAATTCGAGATTTCTCGGCCTTCGGCCTCGAAATGACCGATATTATAACGCAAGCCGACGAGAGGAATCGAACCTCCAACGTCCTGTTTACAAAACAGGTGCTCTACCGTTGAGCTACGTCGGCGATTAAGAGCCGGTTTTCTTAAATGCTTCCGGCAAGGCGGCCAGGACGTCGCCGGCCACAAGGCTCACCTGCCCGACCCCGCGGGCCGCGAGGTCGCCCGCCAGACCATGCAAGCGCACCCCGGCCTTGGCCGCCTCGAAGGGCGCGATCCCCTGCCCCATCAGCGCCGCGATGATGCCGGTCAAGAGATCCCCCATGCCGGCGGTCGCCATGCCGGGGTTGCCGGTCTTGTTCACGCAGGTCTTGCCTGCCGGCGAGGCCGTAACGGTTTGATGTCCCTTCAAGACCGCGACAACCTTAAACCGCCTGGCCGCCTGGACGGCTGTCTTGAGGCGGTTTCTCTGGACCGCTTCGGCCGTGGTCCCAAGCAAACGGGCCATCTCGCCGGGGTGCGGGGTGATCACCACCGGGGCTTTCGCCTGGGCGAGAAGCCTTCCCGCGCCCGCGAAGGCGTTCACGCCGTCGGCATCCAAGACAACCGGCACGCCGGCCTTGGCCACAAGCGATCTCACGGCGTGGACCGCTTGAAGATGGGTGGACAAACCCGGGCCCAGGGCCAAGACGTTCGCCCTCGCCAGCAGGGGTCGAAGGGCCGGAAGGGCTGCGGCGCTCAAGACGCCCGCCGGCGTCTCCGAAAGGGGATGAACCATCACCTCGGTGAGCTGGGCGGCCGCGATGAAGTAGACCGACTCCGGAACCGCCAGGGTCACCAGCCCCGCCCCGGAGCGCAAGGCGGCCCGCGCGCAAAGGACCGGAGCGCCGGTCAGACCGATCGAGCCGCCCACCACCAGGACGTGGCCGTAATCCCCCTTGTGGGTGGCCGCTCGGCGCTTAAAGAACGATCGCGGTAGCGATGGCATGCGCGTGGGTGTGGGTCAGGGAAAGATGCACCTTCCGTTTCTTCCAGCGGGACATGGAGCCCCGGAAGAGAACGCCGGGCTTTCCGGCGCGGGAACGGGTCACCTCCAGATCCTTCCAGTTGAGCCCCAGCCCCTTGGGAGCCCCCAGGGCCTTGACCACCGCCTCCTTGGCGGCGAACCTGGCGGCCAGATGCTGCATCATCGTCTTGCGCCCCCTGGCATAGCTCATCTCGGAGGGGGTGAACAGGCGCTTCAAGAAGCGATCGCCGTGCCGGCGCGCCGCCTTCTCAAAGCGGGACACCTCCACCAGATCAACACCGGTTCCGATGATTTTCATCGCACCAATCTTACCATCTCCCGGACGGCTTGCGTCCAGCCAACTTCCAGGGCCCGTGCCACGATGGCAAAGCCGATGTTGAGCTCCTCCACCTCCGGGATCTCCGCCACCGGGCGGACGTTCTCGTAGTCGAGGCCGTGGCCGGCAGCCACGATCAACCCCAGGGAATGAGCCGCGCGGGCGGCCTCCTTCAATCTTGCCAAGGATCTCTTTCTTGGGGCGCTGGCTCTGGCATTCGCGTAGGCTCCGGTGTGCAGCTCCACCATGGCGGCGCCAAGTTCGCGCGCCAGCTTAAGCTGAACGGGGTCCGGGTCCAGGAAAAGTGAGACCCGAATACTGGCTTTCGTGAGCCGGTGGACGGCGGCAGCCAGGCGGGGGCTTCCGGCTCTCAAATCCAGGCCTCCCTCGGTGGTCAGCTCCCGGCGCCGCTCCGGCACCAGGGTGGCCTGATCGGGCTTCACCCGGCAGGCGATCCGGACAATCTCCGGGTGGCAGGCCATCTCCAGGTTGAGCGAGGTCCGGATCCGCCGCCGCAGGATCAGCAGGTCCGCGTCCTGGATGTGCCGGCGGTCCTCCCGCAGGTGGCAGACAATGCCCTCACAGCCGGCGGCCTCGGCCTCCAGGGCGGCCCAGACCGGATCGGGCCGCGGGCCGCCCCGGGCCTGGCGCAGGGTCGCCACATGATCCACGTTGACGCCAAGCCTGGGCATGGGATCAGCTTTTAAGGATCGCCTCGGTCATCCGGACAACCTGCCGCATGGCCGCCACGTCGTGCACCCGGATGATGTCCGCGCCGTTGGCCGCGCACAGGGCCACCGCCGCCGCCGTGCCCATGAGGCGCTCGCCCACCGGAAGATCCAGCACCTGGCCGATGAACGACTTCCTGGAGGGTCCGACGACCAGCGGAAAACCCAAGGCCTTCAACTCTTTCAGATTCTTGATGAGGGCGAGATTCTGCTCGGGGGTCTTGCCGAAGCCGATCCCGGGATCGATCAGGATCCGGTCCTCCGCGATGCCGGCTTGCCTCGCCTGGTCAATGGCGGGCTTAAGCTCCTCCAGAATTTCCGGGATCAGCCGATCGTAGCGGCACTGGGACTGCATCGTTTGGGGGGTTCCCCGCAGGTGCATCAGGATGATCGGCACCTCGGCCTCGGCCGCGGCCTGGGCCATGCCGGGGTCCCGGAGGGCGGTCACGTCGTTGATGAGGCTTGCCCCGGCCGCCACCGCGGCCCGGGCCACGGCTGCCTTCGAGGTATCCATCGAGATCGGCACCTGGACGCGGCCGGCCAGGCGCTCGATCACCGGAAGGACCCGCTTCAGCTCCACCTCCGCCGAAACCGGCTGGGCGCCCGGCCGGGTGGACTCTCCGCCCACATCCACCAGGTCGGCCCCCTCCTCGACCAGAGCGAGGGCGTGCCGGAAAGCCTTCTCGGGATCAAGAAACTCTCCCCCGTCGCTGAAGGAATCGGGGGTCACGTTGACCACCCCCATCAGGAGCGCCCGTTCGCCCAAAGGCAGGCGAAAACGGCCGCAGTGCAGCGTGAGGGTTCTGAGCACCCTTCACGACCTCCCGTGGCCGCGCTGGGTGGAGTTGCCAGCCGCGCAAGGCGCGAGGAGGAGACGCAGCCGGAGGAGCGCTGCGCCGACGACGAGCAACGCAGCGCGGCGAAGCAAATCCGCCCAGCCCTTCGGGTTGCGGCGGCAGGCGGCCATCTCCTTCGTCACTCCTCCTCGACGTGCCGCAGGGGGCACGCCATCGTCGTCGTTCCTCGGATCTGGCCGCCTGGCGCTCGCAACGCAGCTCACGCGAGGTCGTGAAGGGTGCTCTTTCTTAGGAAACAGCTTGAGGGGGCTCTTCGGCAGAGGCTGGAGTCTCTGACTGCGGCGGCTGGGCCATGACGATCCGTTTGGCCTCATCTCCGTCCAGAACTTCCTTTTCCAGAAGGGCATCGGTAAGGGCCTTGAGCCGGTCCTTGTGCTGGGTGACCAGCTCTCTGGCCCGCTGGTGGCATTCCTCCACGATCCGGCGAACCTCTTCGTCAATCTGGTGCGCCGTCTCCTCGGAGTAGTTGCGGTCCTCAATCAGGTCGCGGCCCAGGAAGATCGCGCTCTCCCTGCGCCCCAGGGTGAGGGCTCCCAGGCGTTCGCTCATCCCGTAGACGCAGACCATCTTGCGGGCGATCTCGGTGGCTATCTCCAGGTCGTTCTGGGCGCCGGTGGTCAGGTCCTCAAAGGTGAGCTCCTCGGCGGAGCGCCCGCCCAGCAGGACGGTGAGCTTCGCGGTGAGCTCCTTGCGCGTCATGATGTAGCGGTCCTCGATGGGGGTCTGCATCGTGTAGCCCAGGGCCGCCGTGCCCCGCGGGATGATCGAAACCTTGTGCACCGGATCGGAACCCGGAATCATCATCGAGACCAGGGCGTGGCCCGCCTCGTGGCAGGCCACGATGGACTTCTCGTAGGGAGAGATGAGGCGCGACTTGCGCTCCGGCCCGGCCATCACCCGTTCGATCGCCGCCTCCATCTCCTTGGTGGTGACGGCGTCCTTGCTCAAGCGGGAGGCCAGGAGGGCGGCCTCGTTCACCAGGTTGGCCAGATCGGCCCCGGAAAAGCCCGGGGTCTGCCGGGCGATCGACTTCAAGTTCACCTGGGTGTCCAGTTTCACCTTCCTCGAGTGGACCTTGAGGATTTCCTCGCGGCCCACCAGGTCGGGCCGGTCTATCACGATCTGCCGGTCAAACCGACCGGGCCGCATCAGCGCCGGATCGAGAACGTCTGGACGATTAGTCGCGGCAACGAGGATCACGCCCTCTTGCGTGTTGAAGCCGTCCATCTCGACCAGCAGGGCGTTGAGCGTCTGCTCCCGTTCGTCGTGGCCGCCGCCGATTCCGGCAAAGCGCTGACGCCCCACGGCGTCAATCTCATCGATGAAGATGATGCACCCATGCCCCGAGGTCTTGGCCGATTTCTTGGCCTGGTCAAACAGGTCCCGCACCCGGCTGGCCCCCACCCCCACGAACATCTCGACGAAATCCGAGCCGCTGATCGAGTAGAACGGCACCCCTGCCTCGCCCGCGACAGCGCGGGCCATTAAAGTTTTTCCACAGCCCGGGGGACCGAGAAGGAGAACCCCCTTCGGGATCTTGCCGCCCAGGCGCTGGAATTTCCTGGGGTCCTTCAGGAATTCGATGACCTCCTGGAGCTCCTCCTTGGCCTCGTTGACGCCGGCCACATCCTGAAAGGTCACCTGGTTGCCCTCCGCAGTCACCTCCCGGGCCCGGCTCTTGCCGAAGGAGAGGAGCCGTCCGCCCCCCTGGGCGGCGCTCCGGTAAAGGAGAAACCACAGCGCCCCAAAGAGGATGAGGGGCCCCAGCAGATTGAAGATGAAGTTCAACAGAAGGGTTCTGGGCGGCTCGATCCGGAAAGAGGGGACCTGCTCCCGAAGCAAGGGAATGAGATAAGGATCGGCATCCGGAAGATTCACCAGGTATTTGCGCCGGTCGTCCAGATCCCCCCGGAGGATGCCGTCGGTCAGGATGGCCGAGCGGATCTTCTGGGTCTGGCCGTTTTCGGACAACCACTGGAAGAACTCGCCGTAGGAAACGGTGATCGGCGCCCCCTCCACCGAAACAGAGCCCAGCCGGTAGAGATAGAGGAAGGAGAGGGTGATCACCAGCCATACCAGCCCCCGGGGCCAGCGCGCGGGCGCCTTGGGGGGCGCGGGGCGCTTCGGAGAGGATTTTCCGCTTTCTAACGTTGTCATTCTATCTCCTTACAATTTTTAGTTTACCAGATGGCGCGCCGATGGACAAGGCGCGCAGGCCGTGGGGAAGATCCACGGCGGCCGGGGCTTTGCCTTCCGCCATCCGGTCCAAGGCCAGCCAATGGGAGGCGTCCAGGCCATCGCGGTCCCCCTTAAGCCGCTCGACGGCTGCCCGGAAAACCCCTTGGCGCAGGCCCGCCGGCAGCCGGGCCAGCCGCTTGAGATCCAGCACGGCCCCCTGCCGGCTGAACCGGCCGGCCGCCCGGAGGGCCTGTTGGGCCTGGGCCTCCAGAAAATCTTTCTGCTCCCTGGAAAAATCGGCCAGCCGCGCCAGATGCCTGCGGATCTGGGGGTTGTACCGCCGGCACAAAAGAGGCAGAAGCTCTTTCCGGATCCGATTGCGCGCGAAGCGGTCGGAGTCGTTCATCGAGTCGCGGCTCGGCCGGATCCGATGAGCCTTGAGAAATCCCTCCACCTCCTGGCGCGAGATCTCCAGCAGGGGCCGGACCACCTTCCAGCGGCCCTCGCGGCGAACCGGAGGGATCCCAGCCAGGCCGGCGGTTCCGGTGCCCCGAATGATCCACATCAGAACCGTTTCGGCCTGGTCGTCCTGGGTGTGGCCCAAGGCAATCGTCTTAAACCGGCCGCGGCGGGCGGCCTGACTCAAGGCATCGTATCTCGCCTTCCGGCAGGCCTCCTCCAGGGACTCGCCGCCGGATCTTTCAATCTTCCGCCGGCAGACGGAGAAAGCCACCCCGAGATTCCGGCAAACCCCCTGGACGAGCGCCGCCTCTTGCCTCGCCTCCCGGGGGCGCAGGCCATGGTCCACGTAAAGGACCTTCAGGGTCAGGTTGAATTTCTCCCGCAGGGCGGTCAGGGCCAAAAGGCAGGCCAAGGAATCCGGCCCGCCGGAAACCCCCACCAGAAGCCGGTCGCCCGGTGAGAGCATCCGGTGCCTGGCGATGGTGAATTGGACTGTGTCGAGGAAGTTGGTCATCTAAGCAACTGGCGGCGAGTGGATTCGAACCACTGACATAGCGGGTATGAGCCGCCTGCTCTGCCAGGCTGAGCTACGCCGCCGTCGAGTTCCTACCGTGCCCGAACCTACTTAAGTCACCGCTGTCTGGCGTTCTCTAACAGCAAGCTGGGGCAGCGTCTGACGTTCAACGGTCGGAACTCGTTCCAGGGGGAAAACGCGCTGCCGCTGGTTTTCCCCCTGGGATTCCCCTTTCCCGGCAAAGACAATCGGTCTTGTTGGGGGGAATTTCCCATTCCCCCCAACATGCCCCCCTTTCCGAAGGAAATCCCTCTCTCCAGAGGAAGGCTCCCTTCCCCAGGAGGAAAGTATAGCATGAGGCGCCAGGGAATTACTCGGAGGGCAGTTCAAGACACAGGCGGGAGAAACCCAGGGCTTGGGCCTGGGCGACGAGCTCTTTCCTTAATACGGGCTCTGAAAAGATCCGGCGGCGCGAGGCCTGGCCCAGCCGCAGGATCAGGAGATCCCCGCGGGGCTCAAAGGAGCCGTCCGCGATCCCCTGCCGGGAAAGCCACGACAGGACCGGTTCGGTCAGGACGCTCATCGGGCAATCCAGCCGCCTCCCAAAACAAGATCCCCATCGTAAAAGACCGCCGCCTGGCCGGGGCTCACTCCGCCTGCCACCGGCGCGAGGAAATCAACCCGGACCCTGTCCCCCGCCGGCGTCAACTGGGCCGGAACCCGGTCGCCGCGGTAGCGCACCTTCACCTGGGCCTGGCGGGGCGCCTTGAGGCCCGAAACCGAAACCCAGTGGAGCTCCTCCACCAGGCAGGAATTCGCCGCGAGCTCCTCCTCTTCACCCACCACCACCCGGTTGGCGGCCGGATCGATCTCCAAGACGTAAAGGGGTCTGGGGTGGGCTATCCCCAAGCCCTTGCGCTGGCCGGTCGTGTAGGCCGCGATCCCCTGGTGCGTTCCCAGGACGCCTCCCTTCCGGTTGACGATGGGGCCGGGCTGGAAACCCTCCGGGGCGCGGGACTTCAAGAAACCCTGTGTGTCCCCATCCGGAATGAAACAAAGCTCCATCGATTCGGGCTTGTCCGCCACCCGAAGGCCGATCCTCTGGGCGATCTCCCGGACCTCGCCCTTGGAGATTTCCCCCAGGGGCAGGAGCAGATTCGCGAGCTGGTCCTGGGCGAGCTGGAACAAAACGTAGGATTGATCCTTTTGGGCATCCTTCGCCTGCCGGAGCCCAAAGCGCCCCGCCGTCTCGTTCCACCCCACCCGGGCGTAGTGCCCCGTGGCCAGCCACCGGGCGCCCAAGGCCCGGGCCTTCTCCAAAAGAACCCCGCACTTGATCTTCCGGTTGCAGACCACACAGGGGTTGGGGGTCAACCCCCGCGCGTAGCCTTCCACAAAACGCTCCATCACCTCCCGCTTGAAAAGCTCGGCGGCCTCGACCACGTAAAAGGGGATTCCAAGCTGATGGGCCGCCGCCCGGGCGTCCGAGAGGTCCCGGGTGGAACAGCAGGTTTGATTCTTGGGGACCGTGTCGCACAGCTCCTTGGGCCAGGTCTTGAGCGTCATGCCGATCACCGGGTGGCCGGCCTCTTTCAGAAGATGGGCGGCCACCGAGGAATCGACCCCGCCGCTCATGGCCACAACCACCGCTTCCTTCATTTCACCCCGCCCCTGCGCAGTTTGCGCAGCTCGGCCGGCGGCATGGAGAAGCCCTCCTCCCTCGAGGGGAAGGCGCCGCTTTCAACCTCCCGGCGGAACTGGGCAATCGCCTTCAAGATCGTCCGGTCCAGATGGGCGAAGGCCCTGGCGAACCTCGGCTTGAAGGCGCGGCCCAAGCCCAGCAGGTCCTGGGTGACCAGCACCTGCCCGTCGCAGGCCGGCCCCGCCCCGATGCCGATGGTGGGAATGGAGAGCCTTCGGGTGATGAGGGCCGCCAATTCGGAGGGAACGCACTCCATCACGACGCCAAAGCAGCGGGCCTTCTCCAGTTGAAGGGCGGCGGCCACGAACTGCTTGGCCTGCCGGGCCGATCTCCCCTGGACCTTGAAGCCGCCCAGGAGGCCCGCCGTCTGCGGGGTCAAACCGATGTGTCCCAAGACCGGGATCCCCGCGGCCCGGATGGCCGCCGCCGCCGCGAGCGACGCCGGAGAGCCCTGCCCCGCCTCCACCTTTACCGCGTCACAGCCGGCCTCCTTCATGAAGCGCCCGGCGTTTCGGACCGTCTCCTTGCGGGAAAGATTGAAAGACATGAAGGGCATGTCCCCCACCAGGAGCGCCCGCTTCACGCCCCGGCGGACCGCCTTGGCGTGGTGGAGCATCTCCTCCATGGTGACCGGCACCGTGGAGGGGTAGCCCAAGGCCACCATCCCCAGGGAATCGCCCACCAGAATCAGGTCCACCCCGGCTTCATCCAGAAGCCGCGCCAGGGGGAGGTCGTACGCGGTGAGCATGGTGATCTTCTCGCCGCGCCTCTTCTTTTCCGCCAGACCCGGGAGGGTTACTTTTTCCACTGCAGCTTGAAGGCCTCCACGGTGTTGCGCATCAGGGTCGCCACCACGACAGGGCCGACGCCGCCGGGCACCGGCGTAATGAAGCTCGCCACCTTGACCGCCTCTTCAAACTCCACATCCCCCTTCAAGACGCCGCCATCGAGGTTGGTGCCCACGTCAATCACAATGGCCCCGGGCCGGATCCAAGAGCCCCTCACCAGGTGGGCCTTGCCCACCGCCACCACCAGGATCTCGGCCCGCCGCACGTGCTCGCTCAAACGGCCGCGGTCCGAGGTGGCGACGTGGCAGATCGTCGTGGTGCAGAACCGGTCCAAGAGAAGCAGGGAGACCGGCTTGCCGATCAACTCGCTGTGGCCCACAATCACCGCCTCCTTGCCGTAGAGCTGGGCGCCCGTGGCCTGAATCAGCTCAAGGATGGCCAGGGAGGTGCAGGTGCCGATCCGCGACCAGCCGAAAACCGCCTGGCCGATGTGCTGGGGATGAATCCCCTCCACGTCCTTCAAGGGGTCCACCGCCGCCGAAATCGCGCGCGCGTCCAATCCCTGCGGGAGTGGAAACTGAATCGTCATACCGGTGATTTGCGCTTCCCGGTTCCACTGGCCGATCTTCCCGATCAGCTCCTCCTGGCTCGTGCCGGCCGGAAGACGCTCAAGCCGGTAGCCGATCCCCAGCGAGGAAGCGGCCTTCATTTGGGAGCGGGCAAACAGATCGGCCGCGGAGGTAGGACCCACTTGGACCGTCAGCAAAAACGGTTTTTTGCCGCGCAGTTTTTGGAGCTCGGACATCTCCCGTTCAAGACCGGCGTAAATCTTCGCGGCGATCGCCCGCCCGTCCAGGATCTGCGCGTTCACCCCACCACTCCTTGGAAAACCAACAAGGCCAGGGCCTTGTTGCTGTGCTGGCCATAGGCCAGCACAGGCGCCGTTTTCGAGCCGCTTTTTTTCATGCGCCGATAAACGGCGCAGGCTCCAAGGAGTGGTGGGGTCATCGCCGGTTCACCTTGACCATCTCCATAGCGGCGGAAGAGCCGGCGGCGAGAAAGGCCCGCGCCGCCTTGAGATCGGCCCCCAGATGAGCGCCAGCCAGCGGAAGCAAACGCTTCGCCTCCTGCCGGGCGCGCTTGGAAAGACGGACGATCTCCCGCGGAATCTCGGTGGAGCTTCGGCGGGCTGGGGCCAAGCCTCGCCCGGTCCGGAGCGCCTGAACCAGTCTCCGGTAACTCTCGGCATCCTCCTTCACGAGATGCTCCAGCCTTCCGCGGATCCGGGCCAGCCGGTCCAAAGAGCCGCGCGCTTGGGCCCGGGCCTTCGCGGAAACCGCCGGCCGGCGAAGAATGACGCGGCCTGCCTTCTCGGCGAGGGCCGCCCCGAGGGCCGCGCTCAAGGCCGCGGCCGATCCCCCGCCGGGCGCGGGTTCACTGCTCGCTACGCGGTTCAGAAAATTTCGAATGGAAGAGGCTGTGGAAATCATCGGCTAGAAGAGTCCCAGAATCCGGCCTTCCGGCGTCACGTCCAGCCGCTCGGCCAGCGGCTCCTTGGGAAGCCCGGGCATCGTCAGGATCTTGCCGGTCATCGCCACCAGAAAGCGGGCGCCGGCGGCCACGTGAAGCTCCCGGACCTTCAGCCGCCAGTCCCTGGGGGCTCCCTTGATTTTGGGATCGTCGGTGAAGGAAAGCTGGGTCTTGGCCATGTTGACGGGCAGATGCGCGAAGCCCTCGCGGGTGAGCCGTGAGAGGTCCGCGTCGGCGGTCTCAACGAGTTCCACCCCCTCGGCGCCGTAGATTTCGCGCGCGATCGTCGTGAGCTTCTCCGGGATCGAGAGGGCGTCCGGATACAGCGGCTTGAAATCGGCCCGGCGCTCGGCCAGGGCCGCCAAAACCTCCCTCGCCAGCTCGATCCCCCCCTCCCCGCCCCGCTCCGTCACCGTGGAAACCGAGGATCGGACCGCGAGCCCCAGGCAGTGCTCCTGAATGAGCTTGAGCTCCGTGTCGGTATCCGCCTTGAAGCGGTTGATCGTGACCACAGGGACCAATCCGAAGCGCCTGACCACGGCGATGTGCCGCTCCAGGTTCTCGAAACCCCGTTGAAGGGCGCGGGTGTCCTCCCGGGTCGAGGCCTCCTCCAGGCTCAACCCCCCATGGACCTTGAGGGCCCGGGCCGTCACGACCAGGACCGCCACCTCCGGCTTGAAGCCGGCCGACCGGGCCACGATGTCGCAGAACTTCTCCAGCCCCAGGTCCGATCCGAATCCGCACTCGGTGACGCAGTAATCCGAGAGCTTGAGCGCCATCCCGGTGGCCAGAACCGAATTGGCCCCATGCGCCATGTTGGCGAAGGGGCCGGTGTGAACGAAGACCGGCTGGCCCTCCAGGGTCTGGACCAGGTTGGGTTTGATGGCGTCCTTCAACAGCAGGGTCATCGCCCCCACCGCTTTGACGTCGGCGGCGGTCACCGGCCGGCCGTCCTGGGCGCGCGCCACCACCACCTGGCCCAGCCGCTCCTTGAGATCCTGGAAGCTTCCGGCCAAGGCCAGGATCGCCATGATCTCGCTGGCCACCGTGATGTCAAAACCGGTCTCCCGCTTCAGGTACCCGATTCCGCCCAAGCCCACCTCCACATGGCGCAGGTTCCGGTCGGGGATCTCGGAGACCCTGCGCCAAAGAATCCCGGCGGGATCTATCCCTAAGGCGTTGCCGTGGAGGACGTGGTTCTCCACGAGCGCCGCCAAGAGGTTATGGGCCGTGCCGACCGCGTGGATGTCGCCGGTGAAGTGCAGGTTGATGTCGTCCATCGGAACGACCTGGGCGAAGCCCGAGCCGCAGGCGCCCCCCTTCTTTCCGAAAATGGGCCCGATGGAGGGCTCTCTCAAGGTGAGGATCACCCGTTTCTTCAAACGGCCCAGGGCCTGGGTGAGCCCGATGGCGGTGGAGGTTTTTCCCTCGCCGGCCTCCGTGGGGGTCATGGCGGTCACCAGAATCAGCCGTCCGGTGGGACGGCTTTGGATCCGGTCCAGGGCCTTCAGGGAGACCTTGGCCTTGGTGGCGCCGTAAAGCTCGATCTCCTCCATGCGCAAACCGGCGATCCGGGCGATCTCCGTGATCACCAGCGGCCTGGCCGCCTGCGCGATCTCAATGTTGGAGGTTAATTTGCGCGTCGTTTCCATGGGGTTAGACCATTATAGCAAATGGCCTTCGGCCTCGAAGGCCCCCTTCAGCAGGCGGCTGCGAAGGAGCCGACCCTCGCCGTCGTAAATAACGGCGACCACATCGAAGCGGATGGGGCCCTCAAGCAGGCCCCGCCGCTTCCCGTACCAGAGAGCCAGGCGGGTCAACTGCCGCCGCTTTCTGGAATCAACCGCCTCCTCCGGAAACCCGAACTCGACGCCGGTTCGGGACTTCACCTCCACCAGGCACAAGGTATTCCCGTCGCGGGCCACCAGATCGATCTCGCCGAAGCGGGCCCTGACGTTGCGCTCGAGGAGCCGGTAGCCGTTTCGTCTCAAGATGCCTTCGGCCAAGGCCTGCGCCTTGCGTCCCAAACCGACGTTATCCAACGAAGGCGACTCCGCGGAAGCTGTACCGGTGAAAGCTGGAAGGCCCAATCCCTTTGAGGAGGTTCAGATGCTCCGGCGTGCCGTAACCCTTGTGGCGGATAAAGCCGTACTCCGGAAGGAGGCGGTGCAGTTTCGTCATGAAGCGGTCCCGGACCACCTTGGCCACAATCGAGGCGCACGCCACGCTAAGGGATTTTCCGTCGCCCCCCACCACCGGCAGGGCCCGGACCGGAAAGCGCGGCGGGATCCAGGGGCCGTCAATGACGGCCCAGCGGGGTCTTTGGGGCAAGGCAAGAAGGGCGCGGCGCATCGCCTCGAGGGTCGCGGCGTGAATGCCGATCCGGTCGATCACCTCGGGCTCGACGATCCCCAGCCCCCAATCGGCCACGCGGCAGATCACCCGGAAGGCGTCTTCCCGCTGGCGCGGGGTGAGGCGTTTGGAATCGTCGATGAGAACGTCGGAAGGAAAAGCTCTTAGACTGACGGCGCTGGCCACCACCGGGCCGGCCAGGGGACCCCGGCCGGCTTCATCCAAGCCGGCCAGGCGCCCGGCTTCAACCCGAAGCCGGCGTTGAAGCTTCCGATCGAATTGGAGGAGCTCCTGGAGCCTGCGGGTCGCTTTCCCCGAAACGCTCCTCGATGCGGGCCTCTTTTCCGATCTTCTTGCGCAGGTAATAGAGTTTGGCGCGGCGGGATACCCCTTCCTTGACCACCAGGATCTTCTCGATAAAGGGAGAGTGGAGAAAGAAGGTCCGCTCCACCCCCTCGCCGTAGCTTACCCTTCGAACCGTGAAGGTCTCGCGGGAAGAGCCCCCCCGGCGGGCGATCACCACCCCCTCGTAGGGCTGGATCCGGGTCTTCTCCTCCTCGATGATCCGGACAAAAACCCGCACCGTGTCCCCCGACCGGAACCTGGGGTAATCGGTCTTCAGCTGGGCCTTCTCGATGGCGCTGATCTTAGGATTCATCGGTTTTTAATCCAAAGTCTTTCAAGAGCTTGGGGCGCTTTTTCGCCGTTTTCCGCAGGGCCTCCAGCTTCCTCCATCGGGCCACCAAATCCGAATTCCCGCTTCGCAAAACCTCGGGAACCTTCAGGCCTCGGTACTGGGCTGGCCGGGTGTACTGCGGATATTCCAGCAGTCCGCTGGCGAACGAATCCTCCTCCACCGAGGGCCCTTTCAAGGCTCCGGGAAGCAAGCGGACGATCGAATCCACCAAAACCATAGCAGGAAGTTCCCCGCAGGTCAAGACATAATCTCCGATGGAGACCTCCTCGTGCGCCAAATCCCGTCTCACCCGCTCGTCCACCCCCTCGTAATGCCCGCACAGGAGGATGAGCCACGGCCGCCGGGACAGGGCCCGCGCCTTGGCCTGGGTGAGCTTCTCGCCCTGCGGCGAAAGCAGGATCACGTGGGCGGGTTTCTCGGCCTGGGCGGTGATCTCCTCCACCGCCTCAAAGAAAGGCTCCGGCTTCATCACCATGCCCGGGCCTCCCCCAAAGGGCCGGTCGTCCACCTTCCGGTGCTTGTCGCGCGACCAATCCCGGAGATCGTGCACCGCGATCTTGACCAGCCCCTTGGCGATCGTTCGCTTCACGATCGAGGCCCCCAGGACCTGCGGGAACATCTCCGGAAAGATGGTCAGGATGTCAATGCGCATCGCAACCGCAAGGCGCGAGCTTCAGGGTTTACGGTTTACCGCTTTTTTCAGGAGTTGTCTCACCGTCGGCGAAGGGGTGGCCCCCTTGGAGATCCAATGCTGGATCCGCTCCACCTTCAGCAGGACATAGGGGGGCTGCTTCGACGGATCGTAGTAACCCACCTCCTCGATCGCCCTGCCGTCTCTCGACCGGCTCTTGTCGATCACCACAATCCGGTTGTGAGGCCGCTTCTTGGTTCCCAGACGCTTCAAACGAATCATCACTTGAGCCATGCGTGGTCTCCTCGTCACTCCATTTTCTCGCGCCGAATCTCGGCGCCGAGCTTCACCAGCTTCTCGTCCATCCGCTCGTATCCCCGATCCAGATGATAAATCCGCCCCACCTCCGAGGCCCCCCGGGCCGCCAGGCCCGCCAGCAGAAGAGCGGCCGAGGCCCGAAGGTCCGAGGCCATCACCGGGGCCCCGCTCAAGCGCTTGACGCCGCAGACGATGGCCGTGGCCCCCTCCAGCTTGATCTGGGCGCCCATCCTGCCCAATTCCGCCACATGCATAAATCTGTCCGGATAGATCTTTTCCGTGATCACGCTGATCCCCGGGGTGACGCACAGAAGGGCCATCAACTGCGCCTGCATATCGGTGGGAAAACCCGGAAATGGCAGGGTGGTGGCGTCCACGGGCGACAGGCGCCGTCGCGGCTTGACCCGGATGCCGCCGCCGGCCGGATGAACCCCCACCCCGGCCTGGTCCAGCTTGTCGATCACCGCCCCCAGGTGCTCCGCCCGCGCCCCCTGGACCTCGATTTCACTGCCGGTGATGCCGGCCGCCACGAGGTAGGTCCCGGCCTCGATCCGGTCGGGAATCACCCGGTGGGTGAAGCCGTGCAGCCTGCGCACCCCCTCCACGGCGATGAGGGGCGTGCCGTGCCCTTGGATCTTGGCCCCCATCTTGATCAGGACCTCGGCCAGATCCGCGAGCTCCGGTTCGCAGGCGGCGTTTTCGATCAGCGTCCGGCCGCGGGCCAGGACCGCCCCCATCAGGACGTTGGCCGTCCCAAGAACCGAAGAGCCGAAGGCCCCGCCCAGATAGATCGTTGTTCCGCGAAGCTCCTTGGCCTTGGACAAAACGTAGCCCCCCTCCACCTTGATCTGGGCGCCCAGGGCCTTGAGCCCCTTCAGGTGAAGGTCCACGGGCCGGGGCCCGATGACACAGCCCCCGGGCAAAGAGACGCGGGCCTGCCGCTTCTTCGCCGTCAGGGGACCCAGAACGCAGAAAGAGGCCCGCATCGTGGAAACCAGCCGGTAAGGGGCCTCGACGCCGGCATACCCGTTGGGCGACAGGGTGACCCGGTCCCCCTCCTGGTGAACCTTGAGCCCCAGATTCCGCAGAATCCGAATCATGGTGGTGACGTCCCGAAGCTGGGGAACCCCCTCCAAAACGCACAGGTCATCGGTCAACAAGGAGGCGGCCAGAATCGGCAGGGTGGCGTTCTTGGAGCCGCTGACCGTAACACGCCCCTTGAGCTTGGCCTGACCCTGGACGATCAATTTTTCCATAGCAGCACCACCCGGTCCAAACCGGCCAAATCCCGAACCACCCGGTCCCATCGAAAGCCGTTCGCCCGCGCCAGGGCCTTCAGGGGCTCGACCTGATCCGGAACAATCTCCAGCAGGAGCCCGCCGTCCGGTTTTAAAACGGCCGAGGCCTGCCGCAGGAGCCGGAGCGCCTCGTGAAGACCCCCGGAGCCTCCATTCAAAGCGGCCCAGGGCTCCCAGAACAGCTCCCTGCCCCAGGAATCCGACTGGGCCGGGTCCAGATAGGGCAAATTGGCCGCCAGAAGATCCACCGATCGGGCCGCGAGGGCCGACCCCAAGTCGGCCTGGACCCATTGGACCCTCGCCCCGTGCCGCCGGGCGTTGGCCCGGGCAAACCGGAGGGGAATGGAAAATTGGTCCACCCCCAGCACCTGAAGGCCCGGCCTTTCCAGGGCCAGGGTGATCGCGATGGCCCCGCTGCCGGTCCCGACATCCACCACCAGGGGAGAATGGGTCAAAATCTCGAGCGCGGTCTCCACCAGAACCTCGGTTTCCGGACGTGGGATAAAAACGCCCGGGCCAACCGCGAAGTCCCTGCCATAGAAGCCGGCGGTTTGGGTCAGGTACTGCAGGGGCATGCCGCCGGAACGGCTCGCCACGTCGGTTTCAAAGAGGGCCCGGACCTCCTCCGGCACCGAAGGGCTTTCCACGTGAAGCTCCACGGTTTGGCACCCCAACCGGCCGGCCAGCAATTGCTCCGCGGTCCAAAAGGAGTTGGGGACGGCGCTCGCCTCAAGCCGCCGCGCGCCCCAGCGAAGGAGCGTCTGTGCCGAGGGCGTCATGGCGAGCCGCCCTTGATCCGCATTTGCCGCTCGGCCTCTATGAGAGGAAGAATGATTTCGTCCATATTCCCGTCCAGGATCTCCTCCAGGCGGTGGCAGGTGAAGTTGATCCGGTGGTCGGTCACCCGCCGGTCCTGAAAGTTGTACGTCCGGATCTTCTCCGACCGGTCGCCGGTCCCGATCTGCGCCCGGCGTTTTTCGGTTCTCTCCCGGGCCTGGGCTTGGGCTCGCGCCTCCAGCAGGCGCGCCCTCAACACCTTCATGGCCTTGGCCTTGTTCTTAAGCTGCGAACGCTCGTCCTGACAGCTGACCACGAGCCCCGTGGGCACGTGGGTGATCCGCACCGCCGAGTCCGCGGTGTTCACGCTCTGCCCCCCCGGCCCGGAGGAGCGGAAAACGTCTATCCGAAGCTCCTTGGGGTCCACCTCCACCTCCACCTCCTCCGCCTGCGGCATGACCGCGACCGTCACGGTGGAGGTGTGGATCCGGCCGCCGGCCTCGGTCGCCGGAACACGCTGAACCCGGTGGACGCCGCGCTCGAATTTAAGATATCTGAAGACCGCCTCCCCCTCGACGCCGAAGACCGCCTCCTTGAAGCCCCCCACCTCGGTGGGGGAAAGACCCAGATCCTCCACCCTCCAGGAGCGGCGGGCCGCGTACCGGGTGTACATCCGGTAAAGATCCGCCGCGAAGAGCGAGGCCTCCGCCCCGCCGGTTCCCGCCCGGATCTCCACGATGGCGCTCTTGGCCTCTTCAGGGTCCTGGACAAACAGGAGGTCCTCCAGCTCCCTCTCCAAGGCCGTCCGCGCCTCGGTCAGCCGGTCAAGCTCGGCCTGGGCCATCTCCCGCAGGCCCGCCTCGAGCGCGCTCTCATCCAGCATCTGGCGGGTCTTCTCCATCTCGCCCAAGAGGGCCTCCAGGCGGTGGCAGGCGCTGGCCAGCGGCAGAAGGGCGGAACGCTCCTTGGCGTAAAGCTTCACCAGGCGCGGGTCGGCCGAAACCTTGGGGTCGGCCAGCAGGCTGTTCAGCTCTTCAAGACGAGCCAGCTTTGGCTTGATCGCTTCCTGCATGGGGCTTCTTGGCGAATTTTCTCTGGAAACGCTCCACCCGGCCGGCCGTGTCCACGAACCTCTGCTTGCCGGTGAAGAAGGGGTGGCACTTGGAGCAAATCTCGATGCGCAGACTCGCCCGGGTGGACCGGGTTTGGATCACCTCGCCGCAGGCGCAGGTGATGGTGGCCGGTTTGTATTCCGGGTGTATCCCTTTTTTCATGAGAACCTCCTCACCCTTGACTCATGTTGGACAGGAATTCGGCGTTGGTCTTGGTCTTCGAGAGCCGGTCGATCAGAAGCTCCATCGCCTCATCCTGCGGGAGCTCCTTCAGGACCTTGCGGAGAATCCAAATCCTCTTCAGCTCATCCGGCGGCAGGAGCAGCTCCTCCTTGCGGGTGTTGCACCGCTGGATGTCCAGGGCCGGATAGATCCGCTTCTGGAAGAGGTTGCGGTCCATGGTGATCTCCATGTTGCCGGTTCCCTTGAACTCCTCGAAGATCACCTCGTCCATGCGGCTGCCCGTGTCGATCAGGGCGGTGGCGATGATCGTGAGGCTGCCTCCCTCCTCCACGCCGCGGGCCGCCCCGAAGAAACGCTTGGGCTTGTGCAGCGCGGTGGCGTCCACGCCTCCGGAGAGGATCCGTCCGCTGTGGGGGGCCACGGTGTTGTAGGCCCGCGCCAGCCGGGTGATGGAATCCAGCAGGATCACGACGTCGTTCTTATGCTCCACGTGCCGCTTCGCCTTCTCCAACACGATCTCGGCGACCTGGATGTGCCGGTCGGCCGGTTCATCGAACGTCGAGGAGATGACCTCGCCCTTCACGGTGCGCTGCATCTCGGTCACCTCTTCCGGGCGCTCATCGATCAGCAGGACGATGAGGATGACTTCCGGGTTGTTCGTCGTGATCGCATTCGCGATCTTCTGCAGCAGGACGGTCTTGCCGCTGTAGGGAGGCGCGACGATGAGCCCGCGCTGGCCCTTGCCGATCGGCGTCAGCAGATCCATGACGCGCATCGACATCTCTTTCGGGTTCGTTTCCAGCACCAGCCGTTTGTTCGGGTAGATGGGGGTGAGGTTGTCGAAGTTGGCCTTGACCTTCGACTCCTCGGGGACTTCGCTGTTCACCGCCTCGACCTTGAGCAGGGCGAAGTAGCGCTCCCCTTCCTTCGGCGGCCGAACCTGGCCGTTGACCGTGTCGCCGGTGCGCAGATCAAACTTGCGGATCTGCGATGGCGACACGTAGATGTC